>JALHNL010000001.1 GCA_022843545.1 Phycisphaerales bacterium
GGCCCCAAGTAACCCGGCGTCTCGCCTTCGCTTGCGCTCCGCGAGTGGTGGGGGGGAGTGGTTGTGCCCGATGCCCGGACGCGGGTTGCCGCGCGGCTACGCTGCGCCATGTCCAACGAGTTTTGCATCGCCCAGGCCCAGAGCAACCGCGTCACGTTCGTGAACCACCAGTGGATCGGCTCAAGCCCGATGGACCCCGCCGATAGCGCCGCCTCGCTCGCGTCGTGCCCGTGGGTGTGGGACTGGCTGAACGCCATGGGCGCCGAGGGCTGGGACCTCGCCCATGTCGTTCCGACTTCGACCGAGCCCAACGTCGTCACGCTCTACCTGCGCCGCGCCCGCGACTGACCACGCCCCGCGGGCCGAATGGGTTATGTATAGCAGATCACCCCCGCCGCCTCGGGCCACCCGCCATGCGCATCGCCGATGCCCACACCCCGCCGTTGCTCGACCTGGCCCGCTCGCTCTTCGCCGAGTACGCCCGGTCGATCGCCGACATCGCCGCCTGCTCGCTCCAGCACCAGCAGTTCGACGCTGAACTCGCCGGGCTCCCCGGCAAGTACGCGCCGCCCGCCGGGTGCATGCTGCTGGCCTTCGACGACCGCGACCAGGCGGTGGGGTGCATCGCCCTCCGCCCCTTGCCCGACCTCGGCCCGGGCATCTGCGAGATGAAGCGGCTGTACGTCCGTCCCTCCACCCGCGGCTCGGGCGTCGGCGAGGCCCTCTGCCGCGAGCTGCTCGCCCGCGCCGCCCGGGCGGGGTACGCCGTCATGAAGCTCGATACCGCCCCCCAGCTCGCCGCCGCCACCCGGCTCTACCGCCGCCTGGGCTTCACTGACTGCCAGCCCTACAACGACGACCCGGACCCGCACACCATCTGGATGGAGCGGAGTCTGTGAACGATCCCAGCGGGTGTCGGCGGGCTCGCGTCCTCCTTCTCAGCACTCAGCCGCACTGGCGAGAAGGCCTCGGAGGCCGCCCGGCGAGTGTGCCAAGGGTGTAGTTATACATAACGCCGATTATAGGACTTTCGATTTAGCGGGATTTCTGGGCTCATTTCGCCCGTACCGCCGCCGGCGCACCCGCCGTGATCCCGCCGTCGAGCACCAGTTCCGCCCCGGTCATGTACGTCGAGTCGTCGCTCGCCAGATACACCGCCAGCGCCGCGACTTCCTCCGCCGTGCCCATCCGTCCGACGGGGATCTCCGCCGCGTACTCCCGGATGTTGGCCTCGCGCTCCGGCCCAGTGCCCAGCATCGCGTCCCACATGGGCGTCAGGATCGCGCCGGGGTGCAGCGAGTTGCACCGGATGCCGTAGCCCCGCTCCGCGCAGTACAGCGCCACCGACTTGCTCAGGTTCCGGATGGCGGCCTTGCTGGAGGCGTACGCCGCCGCGCCGCTCACGCCCACCAGTCCCGACCGCGACGACAGGTTGATGATCGACCCGCCGCGCCCGGCGGGCGGCTTCATCGCCCGGATGGCGTGCTTGCAGCCCAGGAGCGTGCCGTCCAGGTTGGTGGCGTGGACGGCCCGCCAGGCGTCCAGCGAGACGTGCTCAGGGTCGTGCGGGCCCGTGGGCGGGTCAAAGCCGGTGATGCCCGCGTTGTTGACGAGCACATCCAGCCGCCCGAAGCGGGCCAGCGCGTCGCCGATCGCCGCCTGCCAGTGAGACTCCTCGCGGACGTCCAGCGGTTGCCAGAGCGCCGCCGAGCCCAGCGCATCCGCGAGAGCCCGGCCCGCGGCCTCGTCCACATCGGTCACCACGACCCTCGCGCCCTCGCGGGCGAAGGCCTCAGCGCAGGCCTTCCCGATACCGCGGGCGGAACCGGTGACCAGCGCGACCTTGTCGTGCAGGCGAGCCATGACGCCTAATGGTACTTCGCCACGGCGCCCGCGTCGGCCCGAGCTACCGACACGCGGGTCACTCGCGGCGCCAAGGGACCCCTACCGTGAAGCGTGCCCGCCGGCGACTTCCATGACGACAAACTCAAGGTGCTGCAGGCCACGCCCATCGAGCGCCTGATCGGCGAACACCTCACGCTCAAGCCCAAGGGGCGCGAACTGGTCGGGCTCTGCCCCTTCCACGACGACCAGAACCCGTCGATGTTCGTGGTGCCCGCCAAGCAGCTCTACAAGTGCTTCTCCTGCGGCGCGGGAGGCGACGCCATCACGTTCGTGATGGACTACCACCAGATGTCCTTCCGCGAGGCCCTCGCCTTCCTGGCCGAGCGCGCGGGGATCAAGCTCACCCCCTGGCGTGGGCGCGCCCAGGGCGAGCGCGAGGATCAGGCCCCCACCGTCTCTCGCGGCGAGATCATCGAGGCCAACCAGTTCGCCGCGGAGTACTTCAAGGCCATCCTGCGCCACCCCGAGCACGGCGCGGGCGCCCGCGAGGTCATCGCCCGCCGCGGGGTGAGCCCGGAGATGGTCGAGAAGTTCGCCCTCGGCGCCGCGGCCGACAAATGGGACGGGCTGGCCCTCACCGTCGCCTCCAAGCAGCGCGCGGTCGAGCCCTTCATCGCCGCCGGCCTCCTGAGGCGGCGCGAAAACGCCTCGGGGGTCTACGACGTCTTCCGCAACCGCCTGATGTTCCCGATCACCGACCAGCTCGGGCGGGTGATCGCCTTCGGCGCGCGCCGCATCAACGACGCCGATGAGCCCAAGTACCTCAACTCTTCCGACTCACCCGCCTTCAGCAAGTCCGGAACCATCTACGCCCTGCCGCTGGCGGTGCCGGCGATCCGCGCGGCGGGCGCGGCGATCATCACCGAGGGGTACATGGACACGATTGCCTGCCACCAGGCGGGCATCACCAGCGCCGTCGCCACCCTCGGCACCGCCCTCACCCCTACCCACGCCAAGGTTCTCGCCAGGCTCGGCAAGACGCTCTACTTGCTCTTTGACGGCGACGAGGCCGGCCAGCGCGCCGCCGACCGGGCTGTGGAGGTGCTCTTCGCGTCCAACATGGACGTGAAGATCGCCACGCTCTCATCCCTTAAGGGTGTGCAGGCCAAAGACCCGGATGAACTGCTGAAGTTGCCCGACGGCCGGGCTCGGTTCGACGAGATGCTCAAGAGCGCGAAGGATGCGCTGCAGTACCGATTTGAACGATTCGCCACCACACTCAGGGGGTTGGGGGTGGCGGCCCGGGGCGCGTTGATCGACGCAGAGATGCGGCGGATCGCCGAACTGGGGCTGGCGAAAATGTCGCCTCCGCTACAGATCATGACCGCCCGGCACATCGCGTCCATCACCGGCGTGGACGTGGACGACATCCTCAAGCAGATCAAGCAGATCGACCGAGGCCTGGGCCCAAGCAAGCCGAGTGCCACCGCGCTGCAAATCGCGGGCGCGGCGGTTGTGCGAGCCTCCACACCGGCGCAAAGAGTGCTCGCATACCTGCTGAATGATCCGTCGCTCGCGTCGGAGTTGAGCGTTGAGCAGCGCCGCGGCATGCTCTCGCCCGAAGCGATCGCGCACCCGCTGCTGGAAAAAGTGGCGATTCGACTGGACTCGATGCTGGATGCGGGCAACTCTATGTCTACGCAGTCGGTGATGGCCGCCCTGGATGATCCATCGCTTTCGTCAGCCGTCACCTCGCTTGTCGCCGAGATCACTCGAATGACCAGCAACGAACCCAGCCGACTGCGTCCCGCGTTCGCCGCCGAGGTCGGTCGTGCATGGCACGACGTGCTCATGGCGCGCGCGCAGGCGACGATGGATCGTGACGAGAAGTTCCGCCTGGTCCGCCGGGCGAAGGCCGCGCTGCTCGGCGGCAACCACGACGCGCCCAGTTCTTGAGGCGCGGCGTCTACTCCGATTGGCCTTGACGGTCGGCTTCTACACCCGTGCATGCAGATTGTCCGCCCACGCTCTGGTTTGTTGCGACTTTCAGAGAAACCCCAGGAGACCGGCGTGAACATCACTCTCCCCGACGCGGTACGGAAGCTGATCGAGGACGGCCGCGAGCGCGGCTGGCTGAGTTACGAAGAGATCAACAACACGCTCCCCGATGAGATGGTCGACCCCGAGCGGCTGCACGAACTGGTCGTGCTCCTCGACCGCGTCGGCATCGAGTGTCTCGACGAGATGGAGTACCGCGCCAGGCTCTACCGCGACGGCAAGGCCCGTCAGGCCGCGGGTCCCAAGGTCATCGGCCCCAACGACCGCCCGGCCCGGGCCATGACCGTCGTCGGCGGCGAACGCTCCACCGGCGACGGCTGGACCTCGATGAACTGGAACATCCGCACCGCCACCGCCCCGGCCAAGCCCGCCGCGCCCAAGGCCGAGGACGACTTCATCGATGACGACGACGACGAGGCCGACCTGGCTCGCGAACTGGCGATCCTGCAGAACGACCCGCAGGCCAAGCGCATCGATGACCCGGTGCGGATGTACCTCACGCAGATGGGCTCCATCCCCCTGCTCAACCGCAACGAGGAGATCCGCCTCGCCAAGAAGATCGAGACTACGCGGATGATCTTCCGCCGCCGCTGCCTCGAGAGCGACTTCATCCTCAACCACGCGGTCACGATCCTCAAGCAGGTGCACAGCGGCGAGCTGCCCTTCGACCGCACCATGCGGATCAGCACGCTCGAAGCCAACTCGCGCGACAAGATCTCCAAGCGCATCCCCTACAACCTCGAGACCATCCAGAAGCTGCTGGACCTCAACCGCGCCGACTGGGAAGCCCTGCGCCGCGCCAAGGAGGAAGGGATCGACGAGGCCGTCGCCGCGCTCAAGGAGCGCATGGCCACCCGCCGGCGCAAGATGGCCGTGCTCACTGAGGAACTCTGCCTCCGCACGGGGCGGATCATCCCGCTCATGCGCAAGCTGCGGGGCGTCTCCCGCAAGATGAACGAACTCGCCCGCGAACTGCGGCGCAACGCCCGCGCCAAGCGTCAGGGCGAGCCCGCCCGCCTCCACCCCGAAGACGCCGCCGCCATGCGCGAAGAGCTCAGCGGCCTGCGCGACATGGTCCTCGAGGACGTCTCGGAAGTCGCCGAACGCGTCAAGCGCATCGACACGGTCTTCTGGGAGTACGAGCAGTCCAAGCGCGACCTCTCCGGCGGCAACCTGCGCCTGGTCGTGTCCATCGCCAAGAAGTACCGCAATCGCGGCCTGTCGTTCCTCGACGTGATCCAGGAGGGCAACACCGGGCTCATGCGCGCGGTCGACAAATACGAGTACAAGCGTGGGTTCAAGTTCAGCACCTACGCCACCTGGTGGATCCGCCAGGCCATCACCCGCGCCGTGGCCGACCACGCCCGCACCATCCGCGTCCCGGTCCACATGATCGAGACCATGACCCGCCTGCGGAACATCCAGAAGGGCCTGTTCCAGGAGATCGGCCGCGAGCCCACCATGGACGAACTGGCCGAGAAGGCCGGCATGACCGTCGCCGAGGTCAAGCGCGTCATGAAGATCAGCCGCCAGCCCGCGAGCCTCGATCGCCCGGTCGGCGAAAACGACGACTCGTACTTCGGCGACTTCATCGAGGACGCCCGCAGCGAGAGCCCCGTCCAGTCCGCCTCCTCCGACACGCTCAAGCAGCGCATCGAGCAGGTCCTCAAGAGCCTCACCTACCGCGAGCGCGAGATCATCAAGCTCCGCTACGGCATCGGCGACGGTTACACCTACACGCTCGAAGAGGTCGGCCGCATCTTCAAGGTCACCCGCGAGCGCGTGCGCCAGGTGGAGGCCAAGGCGCTCAAGAAGCTCCAGCACCCCGTTCGTGCCAAGAAGCTCCAGGGCTTCCTGGAGCCCGCCCCGGGCGCCGAGCTCGAGCCCGCCATCCCGAGCCTCGACCAGTTCCCCACGCAGCAGCCGGCCATCGACCTGCTCTCCGGCGTGCCCGACACGATGGCGGATCTGGACGAGGGCCAGCCCGCCGACGCCAGCGACGCCATGCCGCCGGACGTGACCGACGAAGAGTGAGCCCGGCCCCGAAGCTCTAGATCAGCCGGCGCAGCGGCTCGCCCGCGCTGGGCTCGTTCATGCGCCGCGCCTTCTTGCCCAGCAGCTTCTCGATCGGGTCGTCTTCGGGCGGCGTGATGGTCCGCGCCGCGCTCTCGGGCGCCGCCGGCGGAGCCGACGGGATGGGCGAGCCGATGGCCTGGTTGAGCGCGCCGACCGCGCGAACGCTCGGGCCCGACGGGCCGTTCTTGCGGACGCGCGACAGCTCCGCCTCGACCTTCTCGTCCAGGTCGGCGGCGGTCTCCACGATCACGCCCGCCTCCACGCCCGACCTGAACCAGATCCCCACCGCCGACGCCAGGCCGATGGCCAGCAGCGGGAGCAGGACGAACTGCGCCAGCAGCGCCGCCTCGCTCGCCCCGCCCGACTTCACCAGTTCGCTGGCCGCCGTGAGCGCGCTGTACGTGCTGAAGATGCCCGGCAGGATGTCCGACCCGAGAATCTGCCCAAGGGGCAGCGCGATGATCGCCAGAATCACCGCGGTTGACGCGGCGCGAACGGCCTTGTCCACCCCCGGCACCGCCGCCCCCGCCGCGACCAGCGCCCCCAGCCCGGTGATCCACGTGAGCACCAGCGCCGCCAGAACACCCGTGGACGTGACGAACGCGGCAACCCCGCGCAGCGTGCCGTCGACGGGTGTGGTGGCCTGGTCCGAGGCCTTGGCCACCGGCGCCGAAGCCAGAGCCCGCCCGGTCTCCGAAGCCGCCTGCTCAGCGGCCGGGCGCTCGCCCGTCTGCCCGCCGACCACCTTGAGCGACGTGGCCGGACGATCCGCCTCGGCCTTCACGAACCGAACGCCGGTGTAGTGAGCCGCCCCGAACACGCCCATCTGCGCCACGGCGCACAGCGCCACCACCAGCGCGCAGAATGACACCCAGGTGCGAAGGTGAACAAGGGCGGGCGAAACATGCGGACGCGCGTGCATGAGGACCTCCCCGGTTGGTGCAACGGGTGCACCAACACGTAGCATCGGAAAGGCCGGGGCTTCCCGCCCGCCGCTGGGCCCGAGAACTCCCGGCCGTTCCGCCCTGGCGGGGTCACAGGACGCACAACTTGACGCGTTTGTGCCGAGATCGGCCTAGCGCCCGGGCCGTGCTCGCCCTCTCGGCAAACAGGCCTCAACCCGACATCCGCTTCCGGACGGCACCCGAACCGGCCTCTAGACTTCCGTGTGAGACCCCCCCAACCCCAGGCCCACCCCGTGGCTCCACTCCCCACTCACGACCACCTCCCCGGGCTGGACTCCGGCCTGCTCGCGGCCGTGGCGGCGGGCCACGCGCGCCTCACCGGCGCTCAGGCGCTGGAGGTCTTCCACGGCCTGCCGCTCAGCGAACTGGGCCGCCTCGCCGACGCCCGCTGCCGCGTGATCCACGGCGACGCCCTGCGGACCTACGTCATCGACCGCAACATCAACTACACCAACGTCTGCAACGCCAAGTGCACCTTCTGCGCCTTCCGGCGCGACGGCGATGAACAGGACGCGTACACCCTCAGCCATGAGGCGATCCTGGACAAGATCGCCGAACTCGTGGGCATCGGCGGAACGCAGATTCTCATGCAGGGCGGCATGAACCCTGCGCTGCCTCTGGACTGGTACACGCGCCTGCTCTCGAGCATCAAGAACCGCTTCCCCGGCGTGCACATCCACGCCTTCAGCCCGCCCGAGTTCATCGAGTTCGTTCACTTCTTCAACCCGCCCGGCGCCACGCTCGAAGACAAGATCCGCTGGGTCATGGTCCGCCTGCGCGACGCGGGGCTCGACAGCGTCCCCGGCGGCGGCGGCGAGATCTTCGCCCCCGCGGTCCGCCGCAAGATTGGCCTGGGCAAGTGCGACGCCGAAGCCTGGCTCACCACCATGTACGTCGCTCACTCGCTGGGCATGTTCACCAGCGCGACCATGATGTTCGGGCACATCGAGGGCTACGCGGACCGTGTCGACCACATGCTCCGCGTCCGGTCGTGGCAGGACAAAGCGCTCGAACTTAAGGGCCGCGCCGAGGGCCCCGCCGCCCACTACGTCTCGTTCATTTCCTGGCCCTTCCAGCGCGAGAACACCCCGCTTGGCCGCGTGCCCGACTGGGGCTCATCCCCCGGCGAGCTCGAGAGCCCCTTCCCCGGCGACGTCATCGCCGCGGGCGGCGACTTCCCCGCGGGCAAGCGCGCCGCGGACCTCTTTGACTACGACGCCATCGACCGCGCCAAGCACCCCACCGCCCACCTCTTCGGCAAGCGCGTGCGCATGAGCGGCTCAACCGACTACCTCCGCACGCAGGCCCTCTCCCGCTTGGTCCTCGACAACGTCTATTCCATCGGCGCATCGTGGGTCACCATGGGCCCGCACATCGGGCAGGTCGCCCTGGCCTACGGCGCCAACGACATGGGCAGCGTGATGATGGAGGAGAACGTCGTGTCCAGTGCGGGCACCACCTACTGCCTCGACGAACCCGTGCTCTGCCGACTCATCCGCGGCGCGGGCTTCATCCCCGCCCAGCGCGACAACCGCTACGACCTCGTCACCGTCCACTCCGGCGAAGACGCCCCCGACCTCCGCGTCACCGACTGGTCCAAGCACCGCGCCAAGGCCATGCACCAGCAGGCGCCCAAGGCGGCCAAGGTGAGCCTGACCGTGGCCAAGGCCTAGATCGACCACGGCGGATCACGGCGGAGCACGGCAAAGACCATGGGGTCTAAACCCGCGCCGGGACTCTGATTAAATCAGAGCACTCTTCGTACTATGCCATCGCCGAAGCGGGCAACGTTGAAATTGATGAGCAGGCCGACCCGCAAGCCCGCCAATCGCATGTACGTAATGAGCTGGGCTTCATGCACGGGCAGAACAGCGTCCGCCGACTTCCACTCTACGAGAACAGCATCTTGCACGATGAGATCTGCTCTGAATCCTGCATCCAGCCTCAACCCGTCGTAAACGACCGGAATCGATCGCTACCTTTCAACCTTCAGGGCGGCCTTCCCGAGTTCGTGACACAGACAAAGTTCCTACGCCGATTCGAGCAGCCCGGTCCCAAGCCTCGATGCACCCTCCCGGCCGCATCGAGTATCACGCTGGTAATCTCGCCATGCAGCAGGCTCATCGCCCCCTCCGCATTCTTCTCCGTGCTCCGCCGTGTTCCGCCGTGGTAAACCAAGGCCTCAACCCCGCAGCGCCGACTCCACATCCTTCACGCTCTTGGGGATCATCGCCGACATCACCTCGCACCCGCCACGCGTCACGAGCACGTCGTCTTCGATGCGCACGCCCATCTTCTTCTCCGCGATGTACAGCCCCGGCTCGATGGTCAGCACCATGCCCGGCGACAGCGGCGTGCTGGGGTTGGCGTCGTGCACCTGCAGGCCCAGGTGATGTCCGATCCCGTGGATGTAGTAATCCTGCACCCCGCGCTTGCTGAACACCGCGCGGGTGGCGTTGTTCACGTCGGTGATGGTCGCCCCCGGCTTCACCGCCTTGATGGACGCCAGTTGCGCCTGCAGCACCAGTTCGTACAGATCACGCTGCTCGCTCGTGAAGCGCCCGCCCACGGGATACGTCCGCGTGATGTCGGCGCAGTACCCGCCATACTTGGCCCCCGAGTCGATCACCAGGAGGTCCCCCGGCTCGGTGGGCTGGTCGTTGGCGCGGTAGTGCAGCACCGTGCCGCGCAGGCCCGAGCCCACGATCGAGTCGTACGCGGTTCCGCTCGCGCCAAGCGCCCGATACGTCTCTTCCAGCGCGGTCTGGATCGCCTTCTCCCCCATCGCCAGGCGGATGGCCCCCATCGCCGCCTTGTAGCCCCCCGCGGTGATGTCGATCGCCTTGCGGATCAGCGCCACCTCCGCCGGCGACTTCACCGCCCGCATCATCGGCAGCACGCTCGTCTTGTCCTCGATCCCCACGCCCACCATCCGCTCCGCCACCTTGCGGAACGTGCCCAGGTCGGCCGACAGCGGCGCGACGTAACTGCCGAACGGATGCAGGCAGGCCAGCCGCTTGCAGCGCCGCGCCGCGCCCGCCAGCAGCTCCGGCAGCGCGGTGGTGCGCATCACGTGCTCAAACCCGTACCGCTTCTTCAGGTCCGTGCTGATCGTGTCGCGATAGCCGTCCCAGCGCTCCAGTTCCGGGTTCAGCGGGCGCAGCAGCAGCACGATCCGCCGCTCCGCGTCCTCGTTCGACGCGTCAAAGAGCACCGCCGCCCCGGGCTCGTCGGTGATGCCCGTGAGATACACGAACATCGGGTCCGGCTCGTAGTGGTGCCCGCCCGCGTCGCCCGAGAAGATCAGCCCCACCGCCCCGCCCAGTTCCTTCTGCACTCGCGCGCGCCGCTGCGCAAACTCCGAAAGCGGGATGCCGGCGGGCCCGGCGGAGGAGGCGACGGTCTTGGGCGAGCGGGTGTTTTTGAGCATGCCGCACTGTAGGGGCGAGCCCGCCCGTCACGACACGACCATCACGTCCCGCGCCGTCACACGAACCCGAAGCCCCCCCACCGCGAAGACCTTGGGGTCCGTCCCCCGGCTGCGGATCGCCCGGATCAGCCCGTCGATCTGCCGGTGCTTCGCCCGGTCGCGCCGGGCCGCCAGCCGGCGGATGAACGCTCCGAGCACCGCCGGGTCCGCCTCCCGAAGCGTGCTCCGAAGCCATCGCCCCGCGTCGGGCTTCAACTGAGCTGCCAGCCGATCAAGCAGCCCCGCCACGCGATGCTGCACGACGGCCGCATCCGCGATGCGTTCCGCCACTCGCGGCGACAGCCGCAGGAGCCCGGGGAGCACACCGCTCCGCAGCGCGGCACGCGTCCGTGTGAGGTCCGCGTTCGTCGCGTCCTCCCGCCACGTCACCCCCGCCAATCGGCACCACCGCCGGGCGTCGTCGGGCGTCACACGCAGCATCGGGCGGATCAGCGTAACCCCCGGCGCCAGCGGGCGGGCCGCGGCCGCGCCCGCCAATCCGTGCGGCCCCGCGCCGCGCAGCAGGTGCATCAGCACCGACTCCACCTGATCATGAGCATGATGGGCCGTCGCGACATACGCCAGCCCCAGCCGCCGCGCCACGCGCGCCATCGCCGCATACCGCAGCCGGCGCGCCGTGCTCTCCGCGTTCCCCCCGGCCCGGCGCGGGCGCACACGCACCACCGTCACCGGCACGCCCAGCCGCTCGCAGAGCCCGACCACCGCGTCACGATCAGTCTTCACCTCCGCCGAGGGGCGAAGGTCGTGCATGACATGCACCGCATGGACCGGGGCCTTGGAGGCCGCCAGCGCCAAGAGCAACCCCGTTGAATCCGCCCCGCCGCTCACGCCCACCAGCGTGGGCGCGCCCGGGCCCGCGCGGGCGTGGGAGTCCGGGGTGGTCAGCCTTCGCCACGCCGAGACCGCCGCACGGGCCGCGGGGTCGCGGCGCACAACCGACAGGCTCGGGGACGGCTTCGTCATGCGCGCCACGCCCAACGCTAGCATGACGCCCGAAAGGACGCTGAAAATGACCCTGGCGGCGATCACCATCCCGGAATGGCTCCCCTGGTTGCTCATGGGTGGCGGCGGCGTGGTGGTCGTGCTCGTCGTGGGTTGGATCGCACTCACCAAGCGCGGCGAAGGCCCCTCGCCCCATGAGCGGCTCGCCAAGGCCAAGCAGCGTGCGGCGGCCCCGCGCTCCTCGCCCGCCCCCAGTCCGATCACGCCGCCCCGTTCCGACGTCCACGCGAGTCAGGCCGAGCACCTCCGCGAACTGCGGGCCATCGGCGAAGACCTCATCCGCGAGATCGACCAGCGTGCCGAGCGCCTCGAACGCCTGCTCGCCCAGGCCGACCGGCGCATCGCCGACCTCGAACGTGCCGGCTCGCGCGGCGATTCGGGCCCCGGTGCCGCCCCCTCCGCGGAGCCCATGCGCGAGTCGGACCCCTCCGCCGATCAGATCCTCGCGCTCTCGCGTCAGGGCCTCACGCCCGTGCAGATCGCCCAGCGCACCGGCCAGGGCGTCGGCGCGGTGCAACTGGTGCTGGCCCTGCGGAAGTAAGTCCGGATGCCCCTCTCGTCCTTCACCCCGCCGCGCCACGTGCTCATCACCGGGGCCTCCACCGGCATCGGCTTCGCTTGTGCGCTCGACCTGGCCGCCTGCGGCTTCAGCGTCCACGCCGGCGTGCGGCGCGACCGCGACGGCGCCAGACTGCTGGAGGCCGCCGCCGCCAAAGGCCTTGCCGATCGTGTCGCCTGGCTTCCGCTCGACGTCACCGATGAAGCCGCCGTGAACCGCGCGGCCGTTGCGGTCGGCGCGGCCTGCGCCGGTCGCCTGGCCGCGCTGGTGAACAACGCCGGCGTCGTGCTCGCCGCGCCGCTGGAGGCGATGGACATGGCCGACCTGCGGAGCCAGATGGAGGTGAACTTCATCGGCGCCGCGAGCGTCACACGGGCGTGCCTCCCGCTGCTTCGGGCCTTCGCCGCCGCTTCCCCCCGCCCCCACGCCGCCCGGGTCGTCATGATGAGTTCCATCGCGGGCAAGGCCTCCCTGCCCTTCGCCTGGCCCTACTCCGCCAGCAAGCACGCGATGGAGGCCCTGGCCGACGGCTTGCGGGTCGAACTGGGCCCCCAGGGCATCGACACCGTCCTCGTCGAGCCCGGCGCGATCAAGACGCCCATCTGGGACAAGTCCGTCAGGGCCGGCGAGCAGCGGGTGGACACGTGGGCCCCGGGCCTCCAGCAGCTCTACGGCGCAAGGCTCCAGGCCTTCGCCGAACTCGCCAAGCGGGCGGGCGAGAGGGGCATCAGCGCTGAGCATGTGTGCCGCGCCGTGCGTCTGGCCCTGCTCAGCCGAACACCCCGCGTGCGCTACCTGGTGGGCAACGACGCACGCTCGCGAATGTGGCTGGGCAGGCTCCTGCCCGCCCGCTGGATTGACTGGGCCCTCACGCGCGCCGTCAGGGGCCGGGGCCCGACCGCCTGATCCTGAGCCCGCCCACGCGGAGCGATACCGTTCCCCCTATGGCCTCGATCCTCATCCGCAACGCCCGCGTCGTCTCCCCCGCGACGCCCGCTCCCACCTCCCCGGCTCTCCTCCGCGGCGAGGGCATGGACACCCTCACCGTCATCCCCCGCGCCGATGTGCTCGTGCAGGACGGCAAGATCGCTTCGGTCAAGGAACTCAAGCCGCTCAAGGGCGGCGCGCCCGCCCAGCTCGCGCGCCCCGCCCCCGCCCCGTCCGGCACCACAGTCATCGATGCCGAGGGCCGAGTGCTCATGCCCGGGTTTGTCGACGGCCACACCCACGCCTGCTGGATGGGCCCCGAAGTGCCCGGCCACCGTCCCAGCCTCGACGGGCGCATCGACGAGTGGGAAATGAAGCGCAAGGGCGTGCCCTATCTCAAGATTCTCGAAAAGGGCGGCGGCATCATGGCCAGCGTCCGCGCCGTCCGCGCCGCCACTCAGGAGCAACTGACCGAGCAGCTCGCCGCCCGCCTCAACCTCATGCTCAGCACCGGCACCACCACCGCCGAGGTCAAGAGCGGCTACGGGCTCAGCATGGAGGCGGAGATCAAGATGCTCCGCGCCATCCGCGCCGCCGCCCCCCACTTCCCCGGCACGATCCACCCCACCGCCCTGCTCGGCCACGCCATCGATCCCGATGTCCCCGGCTTCGTGGGCATCACCGTCCGCCAGACCCTCCCGGCGGTCATGGGCGAGTTCCCGGGCATCACCGTCGACGCCTACTGCGAGAAAGGCGCCTGGGACGTGGAGCAGTGCGTCCTGCTCCTCAACCGCGCCCGCGAGATGGGCGGGCAGGTCCGCATCCACGCCGACCAGTTCAACGACCTGGGCATGATCCCCGCCGCCCTCAGGCTTGACGCCCGCAGCGTCGACCACCTCGAAGCCACGGGCAAGGAGCACCTGCTCGCCCTGTCCCAGTCGCCCAAGACCGCCGGCGTCATGCTCCCCGCCTGCGGCTTCCACATGGACAACCGCTACGCCCGCGGCCGCCGGTTCATCATCGACGGCGGCGCCCTCTGCCTCGCCACCAACTACAACCCGGGCTCCGCCCCCTGCTCGTCCATGCCCATGATCATCGCCCTGGCGGTCCGCCACCTGGGGCTCTCCGTCGCCGAAGCGATCACTGCCACCACCGTCAACCCCGCCCGCCTGCTCGGGTTCACTGATCGCGGCGTGATCGCCCCCGGCCAGCGGGCCGACCTCCTGCTGCTCCGCCACACCGACGAGCGGGCCCTGGGCTTTGAGTTCGGCTCCAGCCCCGTGGACAAGGTGATCTGCGCCGGCACGCTGATCGACCCGCGCCGGTAAAGCTCGGGGCCGAAAACCGCCGATGCACACTGATCGCGCCCATGGACGGGCGCGCGACCCGCACCACGGATGGAGCCGGAATGGGCAGCGTCGAAGGTCTCAAGCCGATTCGTCAGGCGGGCGTCCTGCCCCTGCGTCGCACGCCGGGGGGCTACGAAGTGCTGCTGATCACCAACCGATCCGGCAGGTGGATCGTCCCCAAGGGCATGATCGACGAGGGCCAGACCGCCCGTCAGGCCGCCGCCGTCGAAGCCCGCGAAGAGGCGGGCGTCCGCGGGCTCATCGGCCGGCGCCTGGGCCGCTACGACTACGTCAAGTCCGCCCGCCTCCACCGCGTCGAACTCTTCGCCATGCTCGTGCGTCAGGAACTGCAGGAGTGGGATGAGCAGCACAAGCGCCGCCGGCGCTGGGTGACCTTGTCCGTCGCCGTTCAACTCGTCGCCCACCAGCGCGGCCTGGTCGAGGTGCTCTCGGGCGTCGAGCGCCGCGCCACGCGCGCCCGCACCAAGGCCGCTTGACCCGCTATCGTGTCCTTATGCCCCGCGTGCTCGGCATCGATCCCGGTTCGCTGCTCACGGGCTTCGGCTGCGTCGAGTCCGCTGATCCCGCGGGCTTCCGCCCCAAACTCGTCGACGCCGGCGTCATCCGCCTCAAGCGCGAATGGCGCCTCCCCGACCGGCTCCTCCAACTCCACGAAGACCTCACCGGCATCATCCGCGACCTCAAGCCCGAGGTCATCGCGGTCGAGGCCCTTTTCACCCACTACCAGAAGCCCGCGCCGGTCATCGTCATGGGCCACGCCCGCGGAGTGATCCTCCTCGCCGCCAAACAGGCCGGCGCGCCCCTGGTTGAACTCCGCCCCGCCGCCGTCAAAAAGGCCACCACCGGCTTCGGCAACGCCAAGAAGGCCCAGATGCAGCAGGCCGTCGCGCTCGAGTTCGGCATCGCCCCCCCCAAGCCCGCCGACATCGCCGACGCCCTCGCCGTCGCCCTGTGCGCCCTGCGCCGCGGCTCGGTCCTCGAGGCCACCGCCGGTCTCGCCGGCCGCGGTCAATCCTGAAGCTGCAGCGAGGCCAGCGCCGTCATCGTGTCGGGCGCAAAGCGGAACACCCGGTCCAGCCCCGTCAGCAGCATCACCGACCACACGTTGTCGTTGAGCGCGCACAGCACCAGCGACCGCGACTGGTCCGTCAGCCGCTTCCGCAGCCTCAGCAATTGCGCCAGGTGCGACGAACTCACGTACGACACGCCGCCGAAATTCAGCACCGCGTGCCGCGGCGACTTGCCCGCCGCCGGCGCGGTCGCCGCGAACAGGTTTGCGATCTCCTCGGAGAGCTGCGGCTCGTCCGAGAGGTCCGAAAGCACGATCTGGTCTGACCAATCTTGCGGCATGCGGAACCCAGCATAGCCGAGCTCGTCCCCACCCGGTGGCCGACGCAAATCGCCCCCATTCCCTAAGCACTGGTGGCACAGGCGTCCCTGCCTGTGCATCTTCGGACCGCACTACGCCCCGCTTTCGGTGTAGACCCCAATCCCGGCCAGCCCCAGCCCTCACCCCACCGTCTTGCTCATGATCAAGCTGATGTAGTTCGTGTACGGCCACTTCCACGTCCCGACGATCCGGTAGCCGCGCCGCTTGTAGAAGTCCCGCAACTGATCATCCGGCTCGGCCATCGACAGGCCCAGTTCCTGGTTGCCGGCTTCCGCCGCCCGCGACTCCACCTTGGCCAGCAGCATCTGCCCGATCCCGCGCCCCTGCATCTCCGGGTCCACGGCGAGTTGCGAAAAACTCGCCACGCCCGGGCGCATGAACCAAGGCGGGCCTTCGTCGGGTTCGTTCTCGTTCAGGATGATCACGCCGATCGGACGCCCGGGGTCTTCCTCGCCGAACGCGAGATAGCACTCGCCGCTGGCGCAGCGCCGGCGGGTCACGTCATCGTCCTGCCTGGCGGCGAGCGGGCGAAGGCCCAGGCTCACCTGCCTGGCGTACGCCCGGTGCAAGAGCGCGGTGATCAGCGGGATGGGGTCGGCCTCGGTCAGCCGGCGGACGACCACCGGCGGGCGCGTGGGCACCGACCCGTTCCCCGCGGGCGTGGCCGCCGGGGTGTTCGGGTGGGCGTCGGGCTGGCCACGCGGGGTCATGGGTAAAGACTCTAGACTCACGCGATGAAGCCCGGAGTCCAGCGCATCGAGCCGCCCGCCCCCACTTCGCCCGTGCCTACGTCGGGCACGCTGCGCCTGCGCCCGCGCTACAGCGAGTGCGACCCGATGGGCGTCGTGCACCACGCGGCGTATGTCCCCTGGCTCGAACTGGGCCGCACCGAACTGCTCCGCGCCGCCGGCGTCACCTACGCCCAGCTCGAAGCCGCGGGTGTGTTCCTGGTGATCATCGGGCTGGAAGTGAAGTACCGCCGCCCCGCCCGGTATGACGAGGAACTCGAAGTCCGCACCACCGTGACCCGGGCCACCCGAGTCAAGATCGAGCACGCCTACGAGATCGTCCGCGTCGCGGACGGTGAGGTGCTGGTGACGGCGAACACGACGCTGGCCTGCGTGGATGGCGAGGGCCGCGTGCGGGTGCTGCCGGAGTGGCTGGTGGCTCCTCAGCACCCGCCCCATCACACCGACCGTCGCGATACCGTGTCCTGAACAGGAGTGCGAGTCATGGAACTGAATGTCCTCGGTGTTCATCGGGTGGACGTCTCCGCCAAAGAGATCAAGTTTGCCATCGAGACCGGGCTGACCGGCAAGCACCTCAAGGATCACTTGGCCGGGCTGCGCCTTATCGAGGTGCTGTGCACCGCGCCCCCCAAGCGGTTTGACGCCGGATTGCTCGGGCAGTACGCCAAGTCGAAGCCCGACGGGCGCAGCCAGATCGCGTACGACGAGCGCTTCCTGACCGCCGACGCGGCCCGGGAGATTCAGCCGGATGAGGCCGCCAAGGCGAGCGTGTTCCGCGTCGCGTTCTTTCTGCACTTCGTGAATTCCGGCAAGCCGCTGAAGTACGCTCGGGTCGAGGCGTCGCTCCCGCCGGTCACTCCCGCTCCGGCCCGGCTCAGGAAGCTGTGCAAGTACGCGTTTCCCTGATTACTTCTGTCTATCGAAGTACTCACCGTCATTGATTCGACTGATCGTACAGTCGGGGTAGTGTTCATCACCCTCCAGGAGCACACCCATGGCCCGTCCCGACGCCTTCAACGCCCGCGAGACCTTCACCGCCGCCGGCAAGACCTTCGCCTTCTACGACCTGGGCGTGCTGATGAGCAAGGTGGGCGGCGCGGCGAACCTCGCCAAGATGCCCTTCTCCATCCGCGTGATCCTTGAGTCCATGCTCCGCAGCGTGGACGGCTTTGTGGTCACCGCCGACGACGTGACGGGCCTGGCCGCCTACGACGCCAAGAACCCCGCCAAGGAAGAGATCCCCTTCATGGTCGGGCGCGTCGTCCTCCAGGACTTCACGGGCGTTCCCTGCGTGGTGGACCTCGCCGCCATGCGCGCCGCGATGAAGGCTCTGGGCGGCGACGCCAGCGCCATCAACCCGCTGGTGCCCTGCGATCTGGTCATCGACCACAGCGTGCAGGTCGACGCTTTCGCCAGCAGCACCGCCCTCACCATCAACTCCCAGAAGGAGTTCGAGCGCAACAACGAGCGCTACGAGTTCCTCAAGTGGGGCCAGCAGTCCCTCTCCAACTTCCGCTGCGTGCCCCCCGCCACCGGCATCGTTCACCAGGTGAACCTCGAGTACCTCTCGCCGGGCGTCCTCACCAAGACCGAGGACGGCCACACCGTCGCCTACCCCGACTCCTGCGTCGGCACCGACAGCCACACCACCATGATCAACGGCCTGGGCGTGGTGGGCTGGGGCGTGGGCGGTATCGAGGCTGAAGCCGTCATGCTGGGCCAGCCGTACTACATGCTCCCGCCCGAGGTCATCGGCTTCCGCCTCAAGGGCAAGCTGCCCGAAGGCGCCACCGCCACCGACCTCGTCCTCACCGTCACCCAGATTCTCCGCAAGAAGGGCGTGGTTGAGAAGTTCGTCGAGTTCTTCGGCCCCGGCATCGCCGCCCTCTCCATCCCCGACCGCGCCACCATCGCCAACATGGCGCCCGAGTACGGCGCGACCATGGGCTTCTTCCCCGTTGATCAGGTCGCGATCGACTACCTCAAGTTCACCGGCCGGGCCGAGCAGGCGGCCATCACCGAGGCATACTGCAAGGCCAACCACCTCTGGCTCGACGCCTCCACGCCCGAGGCCGTCTACACCGACGTGCTTGAGCTCGACCTCTCCACCGTGCAGCCCTCGCTCGCCGGGCCCAAGCGCCCGCAGGACCGTGTTGAGCTCAAGAACGTCAAGGCCGAGTTCCTGAGGAGCCTGGGCGCGCCGCTGGGCAACACCGCCTTCGGCCTGAGCGTGGACAAGATCTTCGGCGCGTTCGGCACCTACACCAGCGCCGACAAGCAGCACACCGCCAAGCTCACCCACGGCGCCGTCGTCATCGCCGCCATCACCTCCTGCACCAACACCAGCAACCCCGACGTCATGATCGCCGCGGGCCTCGTTGCCCGCAAGGCCCGCGCCCTGGGCCTCACCCGCAAGCCCTGGGTCAAGACCAGCCTCGCCCCCGGCTCCAAGGTCGTCACCGAGTACTACGACAAGGCGGGCCTCACCGCCGACCTCGAGGCCCTGGGCTTCCACACCGTGGGTTACGGCTGCACCACCTGCATCGGCAACTCCGGCCCCCTCCCCGAAGAGGTCGAGGCCGCCATCAAGGAGGGCGACCTCGTCGCCGCCAGCGTCCTCTCGGGCAACCGCAACTTCGAGGGCCGCGTCCACTCCGCCGTCAAGGCCAACTACCTCGCCAGCCCCCCGCTGGTCGTCGCCTACGCCATCGCGGGCAGCGTCGCCATCGACCTCGCCACCGAGCCCCTGGGCGTCAGCAAGGACGGCAAGCCCGTCTTCCTCAAGGACATCTGGCCCTCCCACGCCGAGGTCCAGGGCGTCCGCGCCGCCGCCGTCACCCCCGAGCAGTTCAAGACCCAGTACGGCAAGGTCTTCACCGCCAACGAGACCTGGAACAAGGTGCCCGTCAGCAAGAGCGAGCTCTACGGCTGGAGCGAGAAGTCCACGTACATCCAGCACCCGCCGTATTTCGAGGGCATGAAGGCCAAGCCGCACGAGGGCCCGATGCCGAGCATCAAGGGCGCCCGCGTGCTCGTCAGTGTCGCCGATAGCGTCACCACCGACCACATCTCCCCCGCCGGCGACATCGCCGACAAGTCCCCCGCCGGTGAGTATCTCAAGGGCCTGGGCGTGCCCAAGAGCCAGTTCAACTCGTACGGCTCGCGCCGCGGCAACGACCGCGTCATGACCCGCGGCACCTTCGCCAACGTCCGCGTGAAGAACAAACTCACCGGCGTCAGCACCGACGGTCAGCCCGCCGCCGTCAAGGAAGGCTGGTGGACCCGCGACTTCACCCAGCCCGGCGCCCCCGTCACCTCCATCTTCGACGCCAGCCAGAACTACAAGAAGGCCGGCACCCCGCTCATCGTCCTCGCCGGAAAGGACTACGGCATGGGCTCCAGCCGCGACTGGGCCGCCAAGGGCACCATGCTCCTGGGCGTCAAGGCCGTCATCGCCGAGTCCTTCGAGCGCATCCACCGCTCCAACCTCGTCGGCATGGGCGTCCTGCCCCTCACCTTCAAGCCCGGCCAGACCGCCGACAGCCTGGGCCTCTGCCCCACCGACATCTTCGACATCGAGCTCCCCGCCGAGATCACCCCGCGCGGCGAGGTGAAGGTCACCGCCACCCTCACCCAGGGCGACAAGAAGGGCCAGAAGATCACCTTCGCCGCCGTCTGCCGGCTGGACAGCGCCGTCGAGATCAACTACTACCGCAACGGCGGCATCCTCCACACCGTCCTCCGCAAACTCCTCAACGAAAGCAAGAAGCCCGCGATGGCCGGAGTGTAATCGCAGTAGACTCCCGAAATGAACGCCCCGCCCGTCGCCTTCCCCGGTGCCGTCAACCGGCTCGTCCCCTACGTCCACGTCGCCGACGTTGACGCCTCGCTCGAGTTCTACGCAAAGCTGGGCTTCGCCCAACGCCACGCCATGCGCGACGCCAACGGCGCGTTCTGGGCCATGGCCCACAGCGGCGGGGCCGAGATCATGTTCGCCCGCGCCGACGGCCCCGTCGACGCCCACCAGCAGGCCGTGCTCTTCTACATGTACACCGATCGCCTGATCGACCTGCGTGCCAAGCTGCTGCGCGACGGTCTGCACGACGGCGGGAACTTCACCGGGGCGCCCGGCCCCGCCGGCGGGCGGCGCGTGGTCTTCGCGATCCAGCACCCAGGTCACATGCCCGCCGGCGAAATGCGCATCGCCGATCCCGACGGTTACGTCATCCTCGTCGGCCAGTTGTCCTAGCCCCGCCGCGCGATACCCTGCCCGGTGGACCCGCGCCTCATTGAACCACTCAAAAAGCACTGGGGATTTGACTCCCTCCGCCCCCTCCAGGGCGAGTCCATCGCCGCCACCCTCGCCGGGCGCGACTCCCTCACCGTCCTCCCCACCGGCGGCGGCAAGAGCCTCTGCTATCAGTTGCCCCCGCTCGTGCTCAAGCGCCCCACGCTCGTCATCTCCCCGCTCATCGCGCTCATGAACGACCAGGTGGCCTCGCTCCGCGTCGCCGGCATCCCCGCCGCCGCTGTTCACAGCCAGATGAGCCCCGAAGATCGCGCCCAGGCCCGCGAGCTCGCCGCCTCAGGGCGCCTCCGCGTCCTGCTCACCTCCCCCGAGCGATTGCTCTCCCCCGGCTTTCTCGACTTCGTCGCCCGCCTCCGCCCCGGCGCCATCGCCATCGACGAAGCCCACTGCATCAGCCACTGGGGCCACGACTTCCGCCCCGAGTACCGCCAACTCGCCACCCTCCGCACCCACCCCGCTCTCGCCGCCCTTGGCGCGCCGCTGGGCGCCTACACCGCCACCGCCACCCCACGCGTCCAGCAGGACATCGTCGACCAGCTCGGCCTCCGCGACCCCGCCGTCCTCGTCGGCCGCTTCGACCGCCCCAACCTCACCTACCGCATCCAGCCCCGCGGCATGGTCCTCAAGCAGGTCATGGCCGCCATCCAGCGCCACCGCCGCCCCGTCGCCCGCGGCGTGCACGCCACCATCATCTACTGCCTCACCCGCAAGGAAACCAGCGCGCTCGCCTCCGACCTGTGCGCCAAGGGCTTCTCCGCCGCCGCCTACCACGCCGGCATGAACGCCGACGAACGCCGCCGCGTCGCCGACGACTTCCGCCGCGAACGCCTCGACATCGTCGTCGCCACCGTCGCCTTCGGCATGGGTATCGACCGCCCCGACGTCCGCCTCATCCTCCACGCCGGCCTCCCTGAGAGCATCGAGAGTTACCAGCAGCAGACCGGCCGCGCCGGGCGCGACGGCCTCCCCGCCGAGTGCCTCCTGCTCTACTCCTCCGCCGACGTTGCCCGCTGGACGCGCCTCATCAACTCGCCCCCCGCCGAGGGCGAGCCCGCGCCCCCCGAGGTCATCGAGAGCCGTATGCAGCACCTCGCCGAGGTGCGCTCGCTCGCCGGCGGCGCACGCTGCCGCCACCGCGCCCTCAGCGAGCATTTCGGCCAGGCCTACCAACCCGCCGACCCCGATCGCGGATGCGCCGGCTGCGACGTCTGCCTCCGCGAACTGGCCGAACTCCCCGAGTCGCAAACCGTCGCCCGCAAGGTCCTCTCCTGCGTCGCGCGCATCACCCAGCGCGGTCCCGCCATGGGCGCGGGCCACGTCGCCGACGTGCTCATGGGCCGCCGCATCGCCACCGTCACCCAGCGCGGGCACGACCAGCTCTCCACCTTCGGCCTCCTCCCCGAGTTCGAGCGCGAGCGCGTCATCGGCTTCATCGACCAGCTCGTCGACGAAGGCTGCCTTGTCCGCGCGCCCGGCCAGTACCCCACCATCACCCTCGGCCACGCCGCCGCTGACGTCCTCCGCGACGAGCGGGTCGTCCGCCTCGTCGAGGCCGTGCTCCCCGAAGACGAACGCATCACCGACCGGCGCGAAGGCCTCACCACCGCCGAGTCCGAGGTGTTCGAAGCCCTCCGCCTCTGGCGCCGCCAGACCGCCGAGACCCGCGGCGTACCCCCTTTCGTCATCTTCGCCGACACCGTGCTCGAAGAACTCTCCCGCTGCCGCCCCGCCTCGCCCGAAACCCTCATCAACATCCGCGGCGTGGGCACCCGCAAGGCCGAGGCCTTCGGCGCCGGCGTGCTCGCCGTCATCGCCGAGGTCGCCGCCCGCCTCAGCCTTCCCCTCGACGCCGCCCCCGGCTCGCGCCCGCGAAGCCTCAAGCCCCCGCCCGCCGCCGGCCTCAGCAGCGGAGCCGAAGCCGCCGCCGAACACTTCCGCCGCGGCGCCCCCGTGCTGGATGTCGCCGAAGCCATGGGCCGCAAGCCCTCCACCGTCAGCGGCTACCTCACCGAGTGGATCCAGTCCGAGCGCCCCAAGTCCGTCGCCCCCTGGGTCCCGCCCGCCCTCTACGAGCGCATCGACGCCGCCGCCCGCGAACTGAAGACCGACCGGCTCGGGCCGATCAAGCAGCACCTGGAAGCGGACGGCTCGGGCGAGGTGCCCTTCGACCAGATCCGCATCGTCATGACGCACCGACGCGTCGCCACGCAACGCCCCTAATACTCCCCCATGGACTTCGAACTCGTCAAGGTGCTCCTCCAGGCCCTCTCCTCCTTCGCCATCTTCGGCGGCCTCATCTACACCGCCGTGCAGTTCAAGAAAAACCGCGAGGCCCAGCACTTCGCCAACTTCGCCAAACTCGTCGAACTCCAGATGCACCTCCGCGAGATGCGCGTCACCGACCCCTCGCTCGCCGACGTCTACCGCCACGATGTCGAGGCCGCCGGCCCGCCCGAAGAAATCCGCCGCTACTTCTTCAACCTCATGCAGGTCGCCGTCTTTGAGATCGTCTGGTACGGCCGCTCGCGCGGGCAGGTGCCGCAGGATTACTACCAGTCGTGGGAGCGCCGCATGCGCGAGATCGCCGCCGAGCCCTCCTTCCGCAAGATGATGACCTCCGCGAGCATGAAGATCATGCACGACGACTTCCAGCGCCTCATGCTCGAAATGGTCAAGACCACCACCCCGCGCGGCCCCGCGGCCTGATCCCCTCGCCCTCGCACCCGGACACATCCCACGCGCACGCCGTGCCGCGCCGCCACAGATTCCGGGGAGTTTCCGCGCCGCGCTCACAATCGACACACTCAGCCCCCTAAGGCACTTGCACGCGTCCGCGCGTTCCATTACAGTCCGCCCGCCCCGAGCCTGACCCGGGGCCTGGAGGGAGATCGACATGCTTGCTCTGTTCGCCGCCGAGCCCCCGAAGATCGACTCGGGCGGCACCGCCTGGATGCTCATGAGCTCCGCGCTCGTGCTCGTCATGGTCCCCGGCCTCGCCCTCTTCTACGCCGGCATGGTCAGACGCAAAAACGTCCTCACCACGATGATGCAGTCCTTCGTCGCCATGGCCGTCATCGGCGTGCAGTGGGTCACCGTCGGCTACATGCTCGCCTTCGGCCAGACCGCCGGGGGCATCGTGGGGTGGGAGCCGCGGCTGCTGGGTCTGTGGGGCGTGGACTGGCACGCGATGTACGGCGACAAAGGCATCCCCGAGCTCGCCTTCGTCATGTTCCAGGGCAAGTTCGCGATCATCACGCCCGCGCTCATCGCCGGCGCCGTCGCCGAGCGCATGAAGTTCTCCACCTACATCGTCTTCATTCTCGTCTGGACCACCTTCGTCTACTGCCCGCTGGCCCACTGGGTCTGGTCCCCCGATGGCTGGCTCTTCAAGATGGGCGTCCTCGACTTCGCGGGGGGCACCGTCGTCCACATCTCCGCCGGCTTCTCCGCCCTCGTCCTCGCCCTCATGATCGGCAAACGCCGCGACTACCTCCCCGGCCTCGCCACCGAGGGCTTCGTCATCCTCCCCCACAACCTCACCATGACCCTTCTGGGCGCGGGCCTCCTCTGGTTCGGCTGGTTCGGCTTCAACGCCGGCTCCGCCGTCGCCGTCGAGTTCCCCGTCTCCGGGTTCTCCGCCGCGCTGGCCTTCACCACTACGCAAACCTGCGCCGCAGCCGCCGGCTTCACGTGGCTCATGATCGAGTGGGTCCACAACGGCAAACCCACCAGCCTGGGCCTCGCCTCGGGGATCGTCGCGGGTCTCGTCGCCGTCACGCCCGCCGCGGGCCACATCCAGCCCTGGTCCGCCGCCATCCTGGGCGTCTTGGCCTCCGTCGTCTGCTTCCTCGCCGTGCGCGCCAAGAACAGGTTCGGTTACGACGACACGCTCGACGCCTTCGGCGTCCACGGCATCGGCGGCCTCCTCGGCGCGCTCGCCACCGGCATCTTCTGCATCTACAACATCGCCGGCGAAGCCAACCAGGGCCTCGTCTTCGGCCAGACCACGCAGATCGGCCTCCAGGCCCTCGGCGCCGCCACCGGCATCGGCATGGCGGTCTTCGGCACGCTGCTCATCGGCGGCCTCCTCAACGTCACCATGGGCCTGCGCTGCTCGCCCGAAGAGGAACGCGACGGGCAGGACCTCTCGGTGCACGGCGAGCGCGGGTATCACCAGGACATCGGGTCGTAGCGGGCCGGGCCGGTGCGCCCATGACCGCGCCGCTCCACTCGCGGCCTTGCCCCGCTCTCTTTCGCCTCTTGCCCCGATCTGACAGGAACGACCATGAAGCTCATCATCGCGATCATCAGGCCCGAGCGGCTCGAAGCGGTGCAGACCGAACTTCGCAAAGTGCTCGACGAGAACGACAACTACCGCCTCACCGTCCAGGCCGTCGAGGGCCACGGCGCGCAGCAGGGCGAGGTGCAGTACTTCCGCGGCCAAGCCATCCGCCCTCGCCTGATCCCCAAACTCCAGATCACGCTGGGGCTCAACGACGACTACGTCACCCGCGCCGTCGACGCCATCTGCGCCGGCGCCCGCTCGGGCTCGGTGGGCGACGGCAAGATCTTCGTCATGCCCCTCGAAGACTGCATCCGCATCCGGACGGGCGAGCGCGGGGGGAAGGCGATCTGATCGAAGAAGGGACGGAGGGATGAAGGCGGAGAGGGGGATGCTCCGCGGGCGGGGCGTTGACGGGACGCGAAGCGGGAGCGAGGGGGCTTCTCCTGGGTACCGCCCCCCCACCTCACCCCCACCCCCCACCCCCCACCCCCTCTCGGGGCTCCGGCACCGTCTGGCCCGGACGGACTGCGTACATCGCGTTCGATCGGGCGTGTCCAGG
This sequence comes from Phycisphaerales bacterium, assembly GCA_022843545.1. GTDB lineage: Bacteria > Planctomycetota > Phycisphaerae > Phycisphaerales > UBA1924 > JALHNL01. Next base: position 25,585 of record JALHNL010000001.1, read on the forward strand.
CGGCCCGGACGCGAGGAAAGACGCCCTTTCCCCGTGTCTCGGTCGCTGAGACACGAGGAAAAACTCCTTTTCCCCGCGATTCAGTCGCTGAGACACGAGGAAAAACTGTTTTGGCGCGTGTCTCAGCCGCTGAATCACGGCCTGAAGGAGTTTTTCCTCGTGATTCAGAGGCTGAATCACGGGCAAACGCGACGATTCCCCGCCGGATCGCCGGATAACCCGCCGCTTTCGCGCCGAACCTGCGCGAACGCGCCGGGCACCACGACACCACCGCGCGAAGGCCCGCGCCAACCATCGCGAACCCGGCCCGGGCCGAAGCGACCACGGGACCGGATAACCACCCGGCGGTCATCCGTGGTCGTCACTCCCGATACGCCCCCAGCACCTGCCTCACATACCCGCTCGCCAGCCGCTGCGTCTGCACGTACTGCCGGGCCGACGCCGCGAGCGTCGCCGCCTGCGCCGGGGTGTGGATCACGCCGGTCAGCGCGGCGCTCACGTCGGTGGCCGCGGGGCCGATCAGCCGCGCGGTCCGCCCATCCTGCAGGCACGACACCATCGGGTCCGGGCGCGCGATCACCGCCATGCCCGAGGCCATCGCGTCCAGCACGATCGTCCGCGCCGCGCCCGACGCGTCGGCGATCAGCAAAATGTCCGCCTGCACCACCAGTTCGCGCTGCCCTTCGATCGTCGGCAGCACCGTCAGCCGCCCCTCCAGCCCCAGCCGCTGGCACCACGCAAAGATCGGCATCGCGCTCGCCAGGTCGGCGCCCACGAACAGCATGAGTTCCGGCACGCTCGCCGCCGCCAGCGCCAGGCCCTCCAGCGCGGAGCGCACCGCCGCCGGATCATCGCGACCCGCCAGCATCACCACCGACGTGCTGTCGCGCGGCGCGCTCCAGTCGCGCGCGCGAGCCGGAACGTGCACGCCCCAGAACCCCGGCGCGGCCCTCACGCCCCGCGGCCACCGCCCCGCGCCGCGCTGCATCTCGCCCAGCAGCGGCTCATCCGCGCACAGGCACCGCACCTCAAGACCCAGATTCGCCGCCGACGCCGCCGCCCGCGCCGCCTGCGGCCACACCCGCGTGGAGTCCACCTCGATCACCAACTTCGCCCCCACGCGCCGGGCCAGATCAGCCGCGAACGCCCACGACTCAGGACCAAAGGCGTGGACCACGTCCAGCACGCGCCCCCCCCCCCCCACCCCCACCCCCACCCCCACCCCCCCCGCCACACCCACCGGCACGTCCTCGCTCGCCGCGGCGAGCCGAACGCGATCAAGCAGCGAACTCACCCGCAGCCCGCGCGTCAGCGGCAGCCCGCGCAGGGCGCAGGGCAACGGCGTGCTGTACACCCCGGGCAATTCCTCGCCGGCGGCGCGGACCTCGCCGGCTTCGCGCGGCAGGGCGTGGAACAGGCGGTACCCCTCGTCGGCCAGGCCCATTTCCAGCCGGTCCAGCAGCACCCGCTCGCGGGCCAGGAAGGCACGGTCTGGAAGCATGAGGGCACGCACGCAGGACTCCGAAGCTGGTCTAACCCGAAGAGGGCATTTTGGCGTGAATCACCGGTGGACAACGCCCGCTCGCCCCCGGATGCCGGCTAGCCGGTCAGGGGCATGGCCGACCCGAACGATTGGCGCAAGGCCACACGGCGACATGACTTGCGCCTTGTCTATCGGCCCAAGGGGCTTCCCCGGAACACGCGATCTGGGGTCCGGGCCGGTCGGCGGCCGCCCCGGGTGGAAAAGACTGTGGACAAAGGCGGAAGCCTGTCAGGACGGCGTGACCGGCGGGCCGCCCTTGGTGGGGTCGTCGGCGATGCGGTAGTCCAGGTCCGGCGCTCGGCTTTCGTGCCCCTCGACGGCCTTGGTCCGCCACACGCCCACCCAGTGGTTCTTCTTGACCTCCTGGAGGTAGTAGTCGCCGGCCGGGCCGGCGTGGGGCGTGAGGTCGGCCGGGGGCTTGTGCCAGGGCCACCAGGGACGGACGCCCGCCTCCGCGCCGGGGAGTTTGCGGAACTGGCTCTCGTCGTCGACGACTTCGCGGATGGTGACGAGGCGGTTGACCTTGGTGCGCGTCGCGGGGATGCTGCGGAGCAGGCCGCGGGTGTAGGGATGCATCGGATTGTCGAAGAGCTCGAAGACCGTGGCGTACTCGACGATGCGGCCGGCGTACATGACGGCGACGACGTCGGCGTTCTCGGCGACCACGCCCAGCGCGTGGGTGATGAGCATGATCGCCATCTGCCGCTCGGCCTGCAGCGAGCGGAGCAGTTCGAGGATCTGGGCCTGGATGGTGACGTCGAGCGCGGTGGTGGGCTCGTCGGCGAGGAGCAGTTTGGGCTGGCAGGCCAGGGCCATGGAGATCATGACGCGCTGGCGCATGCCGCCGGAGAACTGGTGCGGGTAGGCCTTGAGGCGCTGCTCGGGCTGGGGGATGCCCACTTCCTTCATGGCCTGGATGGCGATGGCCTGAGCCTCGGAGCGGCTGACTTTCTGGTGCAGGAGGATGGCTTCGAGAATCTGATCGCCGATGGTGTAGACGGGATTCAGGGAGCTCATGGGCTCCTGGAAGATCATGGCGATTTCGTTGCCGCGGACGCGGCGGATCTCGCGCTCGTTCATCGTGAGCAGGTCGCGCGGGCCGTCGTCGGTCTGGAAGGTGATCTTGCCGCGGTCAAAGCGGCCCGGCGGGCGCGGGACCAGGTGCAGCATGCTCATGGCGCTGACGGACTTGCCGCAGCCCGACTCGCCCACGACGGCGAGCGTCTGCCGCGGGTAGATGGCCATGCGGACGCCGTCAACGGCCTGGATGCGCGGCCCGCCGCGGTTGTCGAAGGACACGGCGAGGTCATCGACGCGGATGAGCGGCGAAGACTCGTCGAGGCGGCGGTGCGTCTTGCGGCTGACGGGTTGGGGGGGGGTGGAGGTGGTCATGATCAATCTGCCGATGGGCTACACCGCCGCCTTCTTGAGTTTGGGGTCGATGGCGTCGCGGAGGGCTTCGCCGAGGACGTTGTAAGACAGGACGGTGAGGAAGATGAACAGACCGGGGAAGACGGCGAGCCACCACTTGAAGACGCCGTCGGCGGAGACGGCCGACGAGAGGAGCTTGCCCCACGAGGCCTGGCCGGGCGGGCCCAGGCCGAGGTAGGAGAGGACGGCCTCGAAGGTGATGGCGGTGGCGACGGCGAAGGAGGTGTCGACCAGGACGGGGGCGACGCCGTTGGGGAGCATGTGCTTGAAGAGGATGGAGCGCAGCGGGACGCCCACGGCCTTGGCGGCCTGGACAAAGTCCTGGTTGCGGAGCTTGAGGAACTCGGCGCGGGTGTAGCGGGCCATGCCGGTCCAGGTGAAGCAGCCGACGATGGCCATGATGAGGTAGACGCTTCGCCACTCGGGCGGGAGGATGCCGACGGTGACGATGAGAAGGAAGAGGACGGGCACCGCCATGAAGATTTCGACGATGCGGTAGAGGAAGAGGTCGATCCACCCGCCGAAGTAGCCCATGAGCGCGCCCATGGTGACGCCGATCATGAGGGCGATGCCGGTGCTGACGACGCCGATGGAGAGGGCGAGGCGTGCGGCGTGGAGCAACTGGGTGAGGACGTCGCCGCCGAAGGCGTCGGTGCCGAGGTGGAAGGTGCGGTGTTCGCCGGGGGTGCCGGGCTCGACTTCGCGGGCGCTGCCGAGCGAGGTGCCGGGTGGCTGGCGGTCCAGCGCGGTGAAGCGCTGGTCCGGGGAGAAGGGGATGACGGTGTAGGTGGCGGTGAGGGTGCCGGCCTGCTCGCGGGCGAGGTGGGTGAGTTTGGGCGGGGCCTGGCCCCAGGTGAGCGCGCTGCAGAGCGTGGCGGCGAGGCAGCCGGCGCCGACGATGGCGACCTTGCGTGGGCCGCGCGCTCCGAAGAGCGGCAGGAGCACGACGACGGCGCCCACGACGAGCGCGCACACACCGCAGATGAGCCAGGGTGCGGCGGCGCTGTCGCGGGCCCAGATGAAGAACGGGCCGGGTTCGCGCCCGCCCATCGCGGTCTGCACGACGGTGGGAACGAGCAGGCAGGCGATGCCGGGGACCAGCGCTCCGACGCACCACCAGAAGAACCGCATGCCTCGGCCCAGAAGACCCAGGATGAGGGCGGGAAGAGCGAAGAGGCCGAAGACCAGGAGCATCCAGTCGGCGGCGTTGAGGGACTGGAAGAGGGGGAAGGTGAGCGGGCCGGGCTGACCGTCAGCGCCGACCGCGCGGGAGAAGAGCGGGTTGCCATTCGCGACGACGGGCGCGAAGACGGCGAAGAAGGCCATGGTGCCGATCCACGCGAGGGCCAGCATGGGCATGCGGCGCTTGCGGACCTGAGACCAGGCGTCGGCCCAGAAGCCCTGACTGGGCGCGTGCCCGATGCCCTGCATCAGTTGCACGCCGGTGACGGCGGCGGGTTGGGACGGGTTGGAGGTGGATGGGGGCATGTTTTAAACGGGGCAAACGGGGCAAACACGGCCAACGCGGCAAAGAAGAGGGAGATGCTCCAGAGGGGTGTGGTTGTTTGCGGCGTGTCTTGGTGTCTTGAGGTTTTGGTCTGTCTGTCTCTTTGTCCCTCGATCCCTTCGTCCCTCTGTCCCTTCTTCGATCAGTCGTACGTGACGCGGGGGTCGGCCAGGGCGTAGAGGATGTCGGCGAGGAGCAGGGCCATGAGGTTGACCATCGCGATGATGACGGTGTTGGCGAGGATCATCTCGGCGTCGCGGTTGGCGATGGCGTCGAGGAGGGCCATGCCCATGCCGGGGATGGAGAAGATGCGCTCGACGACGATGGAGCCGGCGAGCATGGCGGGGAAGACCGTGACGAAGATGGTGATGAGGGGCAGGAGGCTGTTGCGGAAGACGTGGCGGAGGATCACGTCCATGGGGGCGACGCCCTTGGCCTTGGCGGTGCGGACGTAGTCCATCGAGAAGTTCTCGAGCATCGCGGCGCGGGTCTGCTTGCTGAGGATGGCGAAGCCGCCGTAGACCAGGCAGGCGAGGGGCAGGCACATGTGCCAGATGCGGTCGAGGAGCCAGCCGCGTTCCCACTCGCCGTTTTCGAGGACGCGCGGGAGGTAGGCCATCTGCTCTGAGGCGACGCTGGAGAGCCCGGCGACGGGGAAGGCGTTGAGGTATTCCTTGCTGGCGAGGAAGCCGATCATGAGGACGCCGGCGAGGAGGACGGGGAAGGAGAAGAGGGCGATGTAGACGGTGCCCAGGCCGACATCGAAGACGGAGCCGCGGCGGACGGCGGCGAGCATGCCGCTGGGGATGGCGATGAGGTAGATGATGGGGATGGCCACGATGTTGAGGGACATCGTGGTGAGCAGGGCGGGCCACATGATCTCGGCGACGGGGCGCGACTTGCTGAAGGCGGTGCCCAGATCGGGCGCGGCGATGGAGACGAGGCCCGAGAGACCGAAGCCCGCTTCGTCGAAGGGGCGGGCGTTGAACATCGCGTCGAGCTGGGCGTGCTTGCTGACGGCCTCGGCGTGCTTGGCCGTGGCGGCTTTGCCGAGTTCCTGGACGCGCTGGTAGGAGGCGAGGCCTTCTTGCCTCGGGGCGGCGGCGATGGCGCGGAGATTGGGCTTGATGCGGAGTTCGTCGACCCCGCCGGGGATCTTGGCCTCGCGGGCGTAGGCGATGAGGGCGCTTTCGAGGGTGGCGCCGGCGACAAGGGAGTCGTAGCGGGCCTCAAAGTACGCGCGCTCGCGGACGCGGAACTCCTTGGCGAGGTCGTCCTGCGATGCGCCCGCGGGGGGCTGATAGGGCCCGACGGGCTCGACGGTTTGTGTGCTCGGGAACCACTCGGCGAGCGGTATCTCAGCGGGCTTCTTGGGGGGGCTGATGAGCTCGAACCGCTGGGGCTGGTTCTCGTTCTGGCGGGGCGCGGGGAGCCACTGGTCGCGCCGACCGAACTTGAGCGGGCTGATGCGGCCGAGCCAGCGGAGGTACTGGACGACGACGGGGTCGTTGAGCCCGTAGCGGTCTTCGAGGTAGGCCTGCTGGACGGCGACCTGGCTGGCGGCCTGCCGGTCGCCGCCGGCCTGGGCCTGGATGGCCGCGCCGATGCCGCCGGGGGCGAAGGCGAGGAGGCAGAAAACGAGGAAGGTGATCCCGATGAGGGTGGGCACCATCAGCACGAGCCGGCGGATGATGTAGTTGAGCATGGTCGGCCCCGTGGGGAGATGGGCGGTCGGGACGAGGCGCGACGATCAGTTGCCGGAGACGGGGAGTAGGGCGGGCCCGCCGCGGAAGAACTCCTGCGGCTCCATGCCCTTGGGGTACATGTTGACGTTGCCGATCTCGCCGTTGACGAAGCGGAGGAATGGGGCGACGCGGACCCAGGTGTAGGGCTGGTCCTCGTCCATGATGCGGCTGAACTGCTTCCAGAGCTGAGCGCGCTTCTCGACGTCGAGCTCGAGGCGGAGGGCGTCGATGGCCTTGTCCATCTCGGGGTTGCTGTACTGGGCGAAGTTGTCGCCCTGGTCCTTGATGGAGTCGGAGTGGAAGATCTGCTTGGGGTCGCTTTCGGGGGCGTTGGCGCCCCAGCCCATGGTGAGGACGTCAAAGTCGCGCTGCTTGCGCATGGGGTCGCCGACGGACCAGTCCATGCCGCGGAGGTTGACCTTGATGCCGACCTGCTCGTAGGTGTCCTTGACGAAGAGGGCGATGCGCTCGGCGATCTCGCCGCCGGTGAAGTAGGTGAACTCGAAGGTGAAGGGCTTGCCTTCCTTGTCTTCGAGGGTGCCGTTGCCGTCGCGGTCTTCGTAGCCGGCTTCCTTGAGGAGGGCGAGGCCGGCCTTGACGTCATAGGGCGGGGGCCTGAGGGCTTCGTCGTAACCGACGGAGCCGGGGTTGATGAAGCCGTTGGGGACCTCGCCGATGCCCTTCCAGATGTCGCGGATCATCTTCTCGCGGTTGAGCATGAGGGTCATGGCGCGGCGGACGCGCTTGTCGGCGAAGGGGGTGAGTTTGCCGTTGCGCTCGCCGCAGTTCCAGATGAGGGCGGAGCGGCCGGACTTCATGTTGAGCCAGTTGAGGGTGTGATTGTCGCGCTTGAAGGCGGGGTCCTGGCTGAGGGTGACGAACTGGGGGGAGCTGGGGGTGGTCATGTCGCCCTCGCGGTTGCGGAAGGCGACGAGGCGCGGGGTTTCGTCGTTGATGGTGAGGAAGCGGAGTTCGCGGAGGGCGGGCTTGGGTCCCCAGTACTGCTCGTTGCGCTCGAGGACGAGGGGCTTGTCGGGGGTCCAGGAGATGTCGCGCATCTTGAAGGGGCCCGAGCCCATGAGCAGGCCGGGCATGGAGTTGATCTGGGCGGGCGTGTACTGGCTGTAGAAGTGTTTGGGCAGGGGCCAGAGGGTGAGGGCGGAGTCCAGGTTGCTGAACAGGGCCTGCTTGAAGGTGACTTCAACCACGTCAGGGGCGACGGCGATAACCTGGTCGATCTGATCCGACAGGGTTGACCGGACCCGCTGCGCCTCGATCTGCGGGTTCATGATGAAGTCGTGGAAGGTGTAGCGGAAATCCTCGGCGGTGATGGCGGTGCCGTCGCTGTGGCGGACGCCTGCGCGGAGTTTGAAGCGGACCCAGAGGCCCTTGGGGTCCTGCTGCCAGGCGTCGGAGAGCTGGCCGACCAGACGGAGGGTCTTGGGGTCGTAGACGCCGGGGGACTCCATAACCATGTCGACCGCGCGGCGGCCGTAGACGTCGGTCTGGATGTAGGGGGTGACCTTGGCTGGGCGGGCGTCGAAGATCTCGGTGAAGGAGCCGCCTTCCTGGAAGCCCTTGAGCCCACGCGGGTCGGTGGTCATGGTGTAGGCGGGCTGCCACTGGACGGGAACGCCGGGGCGGGCCCAGGACTCATCGCGATCGGAACGGACGGGGGGCGGGGCGGGCTTGTCGCCACTAGCGACGGCGGCGCCGGAGCCGGGGGCGACCTTGACGCCGGAGGCTTCGATCTGGGCGAGCTTGGCCTTGACGTCGGCGAGTTCGCGGAGGACGGGGGCGAGGTCGGCGGGGATGGCGTCGCGGACGCCGGCGACCTGGCGCTCGATGGTGCCCACCTTGTCCTGCACGCTCTTGACCTGACCCCAGAGGCGGTCGGACTGAGACATGCTGAGCAGGACCATGACGCCCACGATGAGCACGAGCGTCATGAGGATGAAGTCTTTGAGACCGAAGCGGTTGTCCATGATCGTCTCGCTTCAAGGCGCTGACAAAGGGCGAAGCCGCGGGGCGAATGCTCGCGGGCGGGTGAGGTCGGGGAAGAGTACGCGGGGGCGGCGGGGCGGGCGTTACTCGAAGCGCTCACCGCTGAAGCGGATGTTGAAGTTGTAGAGCTCGGCGATGTCCTTGGCGCTCTTGCGCTCGAGGCGGTCGAGGCGCTTGACGAGGGCCTCGGGGTCGGCGACGCCCAGGGAGCCCAGGAGCATGAACTTGTGGTTCAGGAGCTTCTTGAGGTTGGCGGCGGTGTTGCGTGCATGGCCGGTGGGGAACATGATGAGGCCGCTGTCGTGGGCCTGGCCCACGTCGTCGGTGATGACGACGCTGGTGGGGATGCCCTCGGGGTAGCGGGTGTCGTACTCGGTGCCGCCGTGCTGGAACTGGATCTTCTGCATCAGCGCGCGGGTGACGGGGTGGTGGATGGCCTTCTGGTCGTAGTCGTAAGGCCCGAGCATGAGTTCGGCCCAGTCGGACGTCTTGCGCTCCAGGGCCTTGCGGAGCAGGGTGGAGATGATGTAGGCCATGGAGTGGTCGGCGGACTGGCGGGTGCGCGGGTCCTTCTTGGCGGGGTCGCCGATGATGGAGTAGGCGGGTTCGTAGGCGACGATCTTGATGCCCTTGATGCGGCCGCCCTTGGGGTCGCTGAGGAGGCCGGGGTTGTGGGCGAGCAGGTCGAGGGTGGCCTGGATGGCGCCGGCGGACTGGTGCTCGTAGAGGCCGAGTTTGAAGTGCATGCCCATGACGGCGAAGTCGTCGCCGCTGCGGGAGAGGACGAGATTGAAGGGGCTGTGGCCCTTGGTGTCGGGCTTCTGGAAGAGGCAGAAGACGGCCTCGGGGTTGCGGAGGATGTCCTTGGGCCCGATGAAGCCTGACATGGCGCGGGTCATGCAGAGGATGGCGGCCTCGGTGCTGATGGCGGCGGAGGCGCCCTTGCTATCAGAGAGCTGCTTGCCGTGGCGGATGGCGCGGAAGGGGACGTGGTGGGCGACGACCATGCCGATGGCGTGCTCGATCTGCTCGGGGGTGGCGCCGAGCATGGCGCCGTAGGTGGCGGCGGAGCCGATCGCGCCGTGCAGCACGTGGTCGATCTTGTACGTCTTGAGGCTGAAGACCTCGGCGAGGCGGCCGCGGATTTCGTCGAGGAGGATCATGCCGCGCATGGCGTATTCGCCGTCCTGCCCGGCGAGCTGGGCGGCGGCGATGGCGACGGGGTAGAAGTCGTTGTGCCCGAACTCACCGGCGATGTGGCCGTGGGCGGGGTTGTAGCCGAAGTTGGTGCCGTTGGAGTCCCACTCGCGGACGGCGGCGCTGTTGGCGACGATGGCCTTCTCGGGCATGACGTCGGCGTCGGAGCCGAAGACGGGGACGCCCCCGCGGACGGCCTTGAAGGGGAGGCCCAAGGAGCCGATGCCGACGTTGCGGGCGGTCTTGTAGCGGAGGGCTTCCTGGCGGAGGATGGTGGGCGCGTTGGTGCCCAGGGCCAGGGCGGAGACGCCGCAGATGACCGAGTCGATGTGGAAGAGGTTGGTGCGTTCGACGACGGAGGCGTCGGGCTCGCCGCGGCCGCCGGTGGCGCCGGGCTTGCCGTGCATGAAGTTGACGGCGAACTCGGCGATGCCGCGGGATTGGTTGGAGTCAGAACCCAGGAGGGTGTGGGTACGCGGGTCGATCGGTTGCATAGAGCCAAGCATACCAAGCGGGCGGGGGCGGGATGGTGTTTGGGGTGAGAAGAGAAGAGCCGGCACGGAGTGCCGACCTACCCCGGGCGCGATATCCTCGACGCACTATGCCGATCATCGTTCTGCAGCACTCCCCCACCGACACCCTCGGCCGCCTTGGCCCGATCCTTCGCGACCTGGGATTCAAGCTGGAGATCCGCCGGCTGGACCTGTGGGCTGCCGCCGGGGGCAAGGGGCCGGGGGGCGTTCCGCCGGACTTTGACGACGTGGACGGGGTGATCTCTTTGGGCGGGCCGGCGAACGTGGGCGATGCGGTGGCGTGGATGCAGCCGGAACTGGACTACCTGCGCGAGGCGCATCGGCGTCAGCTGGCGGTGGTGGGCATCTGCCTGGGTCACCAGATGGTCGCGGCGGCGCTGGGGGGCGAGGTGGGCCCGGCGACGAAGCCGGAGGTGGGGTTCGGGCGTGTGTCGACCGGGGTGCCGGGGCAGACGGACACGATCCTGTCGGGGATCGCGTGGGCGACGTGGCAGTTCCAGGTTCACGCGCAGGAAGTGAAGAAGGCTCCGCCTGATGCGACGGTGCTGCAGAGTTCGGCGGACTGCAAGGTGCAGTGCTTCCGGGCTGGGCTGCGGACGTACGGGTTCCAGTATCACTTTGAGTGCACGAAGGCGGACATCGAGGAGTTTGCGCGGGACGCCTTCACGCAGAAGTTGATGCAGCAGAACGGGCTGACGGCGGGGGAACTGCGGGCGCAGACGGACTCGTTCTTTGACGACTACGAGCGGCTGGGCACCCGGCTGTGCGAGAACCTGGGGACGTATTTGTGGCCGATCCTGGCGAAGTTGAAGTGAGTGCAGAGGGGGCGGGGAAGAGGGCATCGGGCAGTAGGCACGGGGGGCGTGTTTTGAGGGGGTGAGGGGTGGTGTTTGGGCTGGCTGCGCCGCGTGACTTTGTGCTGAAGCGGGACGTGTGCTCGTACGGCTACTTCCTGCTGGCGCCGAATCGCTGGCTGCCGCGGGAGGGGGCGCTGGAGCGTGTCTTCTCGGCGAGCGGGCGCGTGGTGACGGCGCGGGTGACGCAGGCGCGGCGCGGGGGCGAACTGAAGGTGGCGCTGAGCCGGAGCGTGTCCAAGAGCGAACGCGAGCGGATCGGCGCGGGGCTGTCGCGGATGCTGCGGCTGGATGAGGATGCGGCGCACGTGCGGGCGTTTCACACGCTGGACCCGCGGTGGAAGGCGTCGGGGCGCGCGCGGCTGTTTCGCTCGCCGACGTTTTTCGAGGATGTGATCAAGACGGTCACCAGTTGCAACGTGACGTGGCCCAGCACGATCCAGATGAACCGGCGGCTGTGCGAGGTGGTGGGCGGGGGCGCGTTCCCTTCGGCTGATCAACTGGCGCGGACGCGCGTGCAGACGCTGCGGGCGCGGTGCCGGGTGGGGTATCGCGACGCGCGGATCGTGGAGCTCTCGCGGATGGTGGCGAGGGGCGAGGTGGACCCGGGGTGGTTTGAGGACCCAGGGCGCAGCGATGAGGAGGTCCGCGCCGCGCTGATGGAGTTGCCGGGGATCGGGCCTTACGCGGCGAACAACATTCTGCAACTGCTGGGGCGGTATGCGCACATTCCGCTGGACACCGAGAGCGTGCGGCACGGGCGGGCGGTGCTGGGGCTGACGGGTTCGGCGGCGTCGGTGATGAAGAAGGTGCGGGCGCACTTTGCGCCGTTTGGATCGCAGATGTTCCGCTCGTACTGGTTCGAGATGTGGGCCCACTACGAGAAGAAGGCGGGCCCCTCGTGGACATGGGAGACGGAGCGGACGGCGAAGACGTTTACGGCGAGCGGGATGAAGTGAGGGGGGCTTGGCCCGCGGGGTGCCGGCGCGATTGGCGGCTCGGTGCGGTGCTGCGCGCTCTGCGGTCTGGACCGGTACTATCCGCCCGTGCATCACGGCCGGCGCCGCCGTTCTGGAGGCTATGGCCATCAAGGAGTGACTCGTGCTCGACCCGCAGCTTCCGGTGTGTTCTGGCGCCGCTTCCCGCGTGCCTTCGTCCCCTGTCGCCCGCAAGACAACCCGAATGCCCGCGCGGGCGTCGGTGATGGCGCTGCTGGCGGCGGCGGGTGGCCTGGTGGGCTTTGGCGGGGCGGCATGGGCGCAGGTTCAGCCCGCGGCGGGCATGATGCGGTGGCCGGCGATCAGCCAGGACAGCATCGCGTTCTCGTACGCCAATGACCTGTGGATCGTGCCGCGCGAGGGCGGGCTGGCCAAGCCTGTGGCGGGCCCGCCCGGTCAGGAGTCGTTCCCGCGGTTCAGCCCTGACGGCAAGACGCTGGCGTTTGTGGGCAACTACGAGGGCAACCGCGATCTGTACACGATTCCGATCACCGGGGGCGTGCCGGCGCGCGTGACGCACCACCCCGCGAGCGAGACGCTGGCGGGCTGGACGCCTGACGGGCGGCTGGTGTATCTGGCGAGCGGGATGAGCCCGATGCCTCGGCAGCCGCAGATGTTCACCGTGTCGGCCTCGGGGGGCATGCCGGAGCAGGTGCCGGTGCCTTACGCGGGCTTCGGGTCGATCAGCCCGGACGGGACGTGGCTGGCGTATACGACGCACTCGACGGACAACCGCACGTGGAAGCGCTACCGCGGCGGCATGGCCACCGACGTGTGGCTGTTCAACCTGAAGGACAAGACCTCGCGGCGGGCGACCGACTGGGAAGGGACCGACACGATCCCGATGTGGGTGCCGGGGAGCGATGGCTCGACGGTGTACTACCTCTCGGATCGCGGGCCCGAGCACCGGCTGAACATCTGGGCGTACAGCGTGGCGAACGGGCAGAGCACGCAGGTGACGACGTTCAAGGACAACGATGTGCGCTGGCCGTCGATGGGCCCGGGAGACCGGGGGCAGGGGGAGATCATCTTCCAACTGGGCGCGGAGATGCGCGTGCTGGACCTGGGCACGAAGCAGGACCGCGTGGTGAAGGTCACGATCCCCGGGGATCGCCCGGAGATCAAGCCTCGGGCGGTGAGGCCGGCGGAGAACCTGGGGCGGGCGTCGCTCTCGCCCTCGGGCAAGCGGCTGGTGGTGGCTGGGCGGGGTGACCTGTACAGCGTGCCGGCGAAGGAGGGCGTGACGCGGGCGCTGACGCACAGCGACGGGTTCAACGAGATGATGCCGTCGTGGAGCCCGGACGGGAAGTGGATCGCGTATCTGTCGGACGAGAGCGGGGAGTATGAACTGTGGGTCCGCGCGGCGGACACGCGGCCCCCCGAGCCGGAAGCGAAGAAGGACGAGAAGGCGGACGACAAGAAGGATGAGGCGGCGGCCAAGGACAAGCCCGCCACCCCCACCCCCCCCACCACCACCGCCCCCCGCAAGCTCACCACGCTGGGCCCGGGCTACCGCTTCAACCCGGCGTGGACGCCCGACTCCAAGAAGATCGCGATGACCGACCAGAACGGGCGGATCTTCGTGACCGACGTGGAGAGCGGCGCGACCAAGGAGATCGACAAGGACCCGGGGATGGGGGCGCAGACGGTCTCGTTCACGCCCGACTCGCGCTGGATGGCCTACACCAAGACCGACCGCTCCAACCGGCAGACCGCGATCTGGATCGCGGACCTGAAGGACGGGGGCGAGCCGCGGCGCGTGACCGACCCGATGTTCAGTTCGGGGACGCCGGCCTTTGACCGCAAGGGCGACTTCCTGTTCTTCTCCTCCAACCGCTCGGTGACGGCGCCGACGTACAGCGATTTGGACACGACCTTCGCGTACAACAACACGGACACCATCCACATGGTGCCGCTGCGGGCGGATGTGAAGAACCCGTGGCTGCCCAAGAGCGACGAGGAGATCGAGAAGAAGGACGCCAAGAAGGGCGAGGACAAGAAGAAGGACGACGCCAAGCCCGACTCCAAGGAGGGCGAGCAGGGCGCGGGCGAGAAGAAGCCCGACGCCAAAGCCGCCGCCGAAGATCCGGTGAGCGGGACGTGGTCGGCCACGGCCAAGGGCGTGCCTGCCGCCCCCGACGGGATCCCCTTCACGCTCACGATCAAGCGCGCGGGCGGCAATGCGGTGGAGGGCACGCTGAGCAGCGCGATGGGCGGGGGCTCGTTCAAGGGCACGTTTGAGGCGGGCTCGGGCGAGATCCGGTTCGACATCACGCTCGGGGGGCAGACCGGCACGCTCATCGGGACGGTGAAGGACGGCAAGATGACCGGCACGTGGTCGGCGGGTCAGGCGTCGGGCTCGTGGTCGGCCGAGCGCACGGGCACCGGCTCGGGCGGTGAGGACGGCGCGAGCGGCGACAAGAAGGACGAGGCCAAGAAGGACAAGGACGAGGTCAAGCCGGTCAAGATCGACTTCGACGACTTTGAGCGGCGGGCGATGATGCTGCCGATCACGCCGGGGTCGTTCTCGCGGCTGGAGGTGGCGGACGGGGAGAAGCTGATCTTCCGGCGCAACGGTGCGCGGGGCGGCGAGCCGGCGTCCGGCATCAAGGTGTACGGCTACATGGCCGACGAGAAGAAGGAAGAACTGGTCACGGCGTCGGGCGACTTTGAGGTCTCGCGCGACGGCAAGAAGCTGCTGGTGCGTTCGGGGCCGAGTCTGTCGATCGTGGACGCCTCGGCGGGGGGCAAGTCGCAGTCGGTGTCCTTGTCGGACATGCGGGCGACGATCGACCCGCGTGCGGAGTGGGGTCAGATCTTCTCCGACGCGTGGCGGCTTACGCGCGACTACTTCTACGAGAACACGCTGCACGGCGTGGACTGGCCCAAGATCGGCGAACACTACCGCGCCATGCTGCCCGACGCGGCCAGCCGCGAAGATGTGAACTGGATCATCTCCGAGATGATCTCGGAACTGAACATCGGGCATGCGTACCTGGGCAGCCCGGGCGACGTGGAGGACGGGGTGGCGCCGGTGGGCGTGGGCCTGCTGGGGGCCGACTTCGAACTCGCGAAGACCGACGCGGGCGCGGCGTACCGCATCGTGCGCGTGTATGACGGCGCGGTGTGGGACTCCGACGCGCGCGGGCCGCTGGCGCAGCCGGGGGTGAACGTGAAGGCCGGCGAGTACGTGCTGGCGGTGAACGGCGTGCCCATCGACACGACGCGCGACATCTGGTACTCGTTTATCGGGACGGCCGACCGCGTGACGTCGATCACCGTGAGCGCAAGCCCGGTGATGGACGGGACGGCGCGGGAGATCGTGATCAAGCCGCTGGCGTCGGACACGAGCATCCGCTATCGCGCGTGGATCGAGCGCAACCGGCAGTATGTGTTTGAGAAGTCCGGCGGGAAGATCGGCTACATCTACGTTCCCAACACGGGCGTGGACGGGCAGAACGACCTGTTCCGGCAGTTCTACGGGCAGCGAGGGATGGACGCGCTGATCATCGACGAGCGCTGGAACGGCGGCGGGCAGATCCCCACTCGCTTCATCGAACTGCTCAACCGTCCGCGGACCAACTACTGGGCGCGGCGCGACGGCGTGGACTGGGGCTGGCCGCCCGACTCGCACCAGGGGCCCAAGGCCATGCTCGTCAACGGGCTGGCGGGCTCGGGCGGCGACATGTTCCCGTGGCTCTTCCGCTTCAACAAGCTCGGCCCCATCATCGGCACGCGCACCTGGGGCGGGCTGGTGGGCATCTCGGGCAACCCGGCCTTCGTTGACGGCGGGAACATCACCGTCCCCACCTTCGGCTTCTATAAGAAGGACGGCAACTGGGGCGTCGAGGGCCACGGCGTGGACCCGGACATCGAAGTCCTGGACGACCCGGCCAAGATGCAGAACGGCGCCGACCCGCAGATCGACAAGGCGATCGAGGTGTTGCTGGCCGATCTGGCGAAGAACCCGTACACGCCGCCGCAGCGCCCGGCCGGGCCTGACCGGAAGGGCATGGGCATCCCGCCCGAGCAGCGGTAGGCGGCGGCGGACATCCCCGCGTCCACCGATCCGGAGCGCGAGCCCCGGGGCGGTGTGCTGCACCGTGCAGGACCTCATTACAATGCCGCGATGCACTTCACCGTCGGTGGAAAGGCGCTAGGCTCGAGGCGTCCGCTCTTTGCGGACTGGTCGGTGCCGCTGCCCCCTGACGACTTCGGCGGCGGGGTCGGGATCACGCTGCGCGACCTCATCGGGATCATCGTCACGTGCGAGGTCGAGGCCTACAGCCAGCGGCGAGAGGCGCGCCGGCTTGACCGAGTGCTCTCGCGCGATGCGATCCAGCGGGGTGAGCAGGCGGGCAAGGTCTCACCCGAGGCTCGCCCGGTCCCACCCGCGCCGCCGGTGGAGCGAGCGATCGCCGACGCCATCCAGGCCTTTGAGGACGGGCTGTTCCTGGTGCTCATCGACGAACGCGAGCACCGCCGGCTGGACGACCTGATCCGGCTTTCGCCAAACAGCCGCGTGGTGTTTCTGAGACTCACCTTTCTTGCCGGAGGCTGAATGCTCACCCCAGACCAGGCCGCAGAGCGGCTCGCCCAGTTCACGGTGTCCCAGTGGGTAGCTCGCAGCGCCAGCGCGATAAGGGGGCTGCCCCAGCGCGTAGCCGAAGCGGCGCGGCCGATTCTTGTTCCGGAGAGGACCGAGGATTGGTCGTACGAACGGCAGCAGGCTCAGGATACGGAGTTTGTCCGCCGATTCGAAGCGCTTTCGGCGCAACAGCGATTGGACTTTTTCACGGGACTGTTCCCGCGCCTGGCGGCGGAGTTGGAGAGGGCCTGGACCGACCTGGGCAAGGGCACATTCTCATCGGGCGTAACGAGCGTGCCGTTCCGCGCCCCGAATCGCCCCGATCTGATCAGTGACAAGAGGGGATTCTGGCTGGTGCAGACGCTCAGCACGCTGAGCGAGTTTGACCCGGACGCGGAGTGGCTCGCGACCTGGGCCCCTCACATCTCTCACGGCGGCGCCTCCGTGGTCATCGGGCCCATATTGGCGGCCGCCATCGACCTGGGCGGCCCGCGTGCGGAAAGAGTGCTGGACGTGCTCCGCCAGTCCGCCTCGGGCACGCACGAGATCGGCGCCATGGGGCGACACGTGACCCTCGCCCTTCTGGGCTGCTCTCGCCCTGACGCGTGGGAGTTCATGGAACGCGTGCTGCTCTCGGCACAGCGCGAGGAAGGCCTCCGCCAGTCCATCCTCGAGGCGGTGGACGAGGCTCATCCCCTGGCCTTTCGGCGGTTCCTTCGGCTGATCCTCGATCACAACCTCATCCGCTTCTCGTCAACGGTGCGGGCGGTCGACGTGTGGTTCCGCTTCCTGTTTGACGCGCTCTCCGCCAAGCAGGCGGGCGCGGCGATCCGACGGACGCTCGAGTTTCTCGAGGATCGCCGGGCGCGTCTGGCGGCGATGGTTGATGGCGAGGGTGAGGGCGCGTATCTGGCGCTGTGGGCCGAAGCGTTCGAGGACGCCGACTCGGCCCTCAGGCTCGCGGAGGAGGTGTCAAAGGGGCCGTCCGAGGAGCGCCGCTTCGCCGCGGCCACGCTGCTGGGGCACCTAGAGATGTTCGACGCGGTCGCCCCGCTCACGACGCTGCTCGACGACCCGGACATCCGGGTCGCGGCGCGAGCCATGGACAGCCTCTGGAAGCTCACCGACCTCAGCGCCACCGCGACCCAGGGTTCCCGGTCACCCCGGACCTTCGACGGTTTGCTGCGCCTTCTGCATCGCGTCCAGGGCAAGGGCGTCATGATGAAGCCCTTGGTCTTCCCGTGGGAGCGGACGCTGCTGAGGGCTTCAGACATCGGAGCGCTTTTGGTGAGGTGGGTGCCCGACGGGCAGGCCCCCCGCCTGCTCCCGGTGCTTGACCGCTTCAGCGCGGACAGCCGGGCGGACCTGGCCTGCCTCCTCGCGGGCGAGGTTCGGGTGTATCACAACGTGAGCCGCGGCGCCACGCCCAAGGATGTGGAGGGCGGCGTGCGTGCGGCGCTGATCCAACTCCTTGGAGACCCGTCCTCGACAGTGAGGACGGTCGTCGGCGAGATTCTGGGTCGCTTCCCGCTGCGCGCCGACGAGGCCGTCAAGCACGAGCAATTGCTCGAGCGCAGCGCCAGCGACATCCGCTCACGAGCGCTCGAGCGTCTGGCGTCGCTCGGGGACGCCCCACTTCTCGCCGCTTCGGAGAGGCTGCTTTCGGGCGGCGAGCCCGCCCGCAGCGCCGCCCTGGAACTGCTCATCGCGATGACGAAGGCCGAGCGATCTCTGCCCGGGGTCCGCCTGGTGGCCGAGACATTCAGAAAGGCCGACAAGAAGCTCACGCTCTCGGAGAAGCGCCAACTCGGGCTCATCCTGGATTCAGAGGCCGATTCACCCCAGCGCGGGTGGACCCTCGCGAATGGGCTGGGCTTGCTGGACGAATCGAAGCGCGGGAGGCTGACACCCCCGAGGTCTCTCCCCGGATTCGAGTTTGATTCCACCGCGGCCAAGGTGCTGCTGGACCTGGACGCCATCGTGAAGGCCAACGCCACTCGCGAGCTTGGGGCCAGATTCGACACAGAGTCGGACCCGGCCCTGCTGGGAGGCAACAGATTCTGGGGCGTGCGGACGCCCTCACCGAGCGATTCGCTTGCGGATCGCGTCGCCAACTGCCCGGTCCGCGATCTGCTGGACGCCTGGCTTCTCGCCCAACCCGGTCCGCGGGAGC
Source organism: Phycisphaerales bacterium (assembly GCA_022843545.1). Lineage (GTDB taxonomy): Bacteria > Planctomycetota > Phycisphaerae > Phycisphaerales > UBA1924 > JALHNL01. Next base: position 44,158 of record JALHNL010000001.1, read on the forward strand.
TGACGCAGCAGACCATCCTGCGCGCCTATGTCGCATGGAATGTTCCGGGCACGCTGTACAAGACCGTTGAGTCCAAGCAGGTCAAGCTCGCGCACGGTCTGGGCACCATCCGCTTTCAGTACGGCACGGACTACCTGCTGGAGTGGCTGATGTCGCTTCACGGGCCCGCGGACGCCGCCAACACCACGCTGAACTGGACAGAATCCGTTGTCGCCAGAGAATGCCCCGAGTCGACGGCCGCGTCGAAGTCGCGGTGGGCGGCATCCGGGGTCATGTCTTCTGTCAAGAACGCCTTGAAGGGTGTAATGGGTTCGCTCAAGTCAGCGCCGGACGATGATGAAGACCTACTCAAGTGCCCGTCGACAGGATGGTTGGCGGTTGCCTCACGCGTTCTGCATGTGTCGGGTGACCGCTCCGGCGGTCCGGATCGCGGCCGAATGTGGAACCTCGAGCGCTGGGTAGAGTCGCACTCAGAGATTGTCCGAGCCGCCACAGCTCGGTACGCCGAGCTGCAATCGGAAGGAGCCGCGAGTTGGGAACTGCAGCAACGACTCCGGGAAGTGAGGAGCCTGCGCCCCAATCTCGCAAGCACTCTCGCCGCCTGGGCTGCCGGGGTCGCAACCGAACACGATTTTTATGCTGTGGCTCTTCACTGCGATGACCCCGGCGCGTGGGACTCGTTCCATGAGTTCAAGCGGCTCTGCCGCCCGAGTACTCGCAAGGACTTTCGGTGGCCTGACGGCGCCGACGCGGCCTTCGACGCGATCAGGAAGCGAGTTCTGGAGATCGAGTTCGCTCGCGGCGATGCGCCGACGCCGGCCAGCCGGGTCGCCTTGGCGCTGGCGCCCTCCGGAGGGATGGACGTGGTCATCCGGGTGCTGGCGCGGATCGGTCGTGATCGTCTGCTCCGCGGCTACATGGGCGGTCAGACAAGCCGGTCCGCGGTGTATAGCTCGCTGCTCAGAAGCGCTGTACCAGGGCCCGGGGACACTCCCGAGCGATTTGCCGCGTCGGCCAAGGCGGAGAGTCTGCTGGAGGAGCGACTGATCGACCTGGCGGTGTACGCCCCGCAATGGGCCGACCACGTGGAGCAGGCGCTGGGCTGGCCGGGCCTGGCCGAGGGAGTGTGGTGGATTCACGCGCACACCAAGGACCACCGCTGGAGCATCGACCACGAGATCCTCGCGGGCTGGGACGCGCGCATCGCGGAGCGCACGGCTGTGCCGAAGGAAGATCTGGCCGACGGGGCTGTGGACCCGGAGTGGTTCGCCCGCGTATTTCAGACTCTGGGTCAGCAGCGCTGGGAAGTGCTGTACGACGCGGCCAAGTACGCCTCCGGGGCGGGCGGGCACAAGCGCGCTCAGCTCTACGCCGACGCCATGCTCTCGAAGACTTCCGAGCAGGAACTGCGGGACCGCATCGACGCCAAGCGCCATCAGGACGCCATCCGCGCTCTAGGGCTGTGCCCGGTGGCCTCGGGCAAGGCGGGCACAGATCAGGTGCTGGTTCGCTACAAGGTGATGCAGGAGTATCGCCGCTCCAGTTCCAGACACGGCGGATCGATGCTGCAGGCCAGCGAGAAGCGCGCCGTCGAGATTGGCATGGAGAACCTGGCGCGAACCGCCGGCTACGCCGATCCGGTCCGGCTGCAATGGGCGATGGAGACCGAGGCGATCGCCGATCTCGCGAAGGGGCCGGTGACGGTCACCGTGGGCGAGACCGCGGTCTCTCTGGCGATCGAGCCGGACGGCACACCGTCCCTTTCGGCCGTGAAGAACGGCAAGCTCCTCAAGGCCGTGCCCGCGAGCGCGAAGTCGAAGGCGGAGGTGAAGTCGCTGGCCACACGCCTGACCGACCTTCGTCGCCAAGTGTCGCGCATGCGGTTGTCGCTCGAGCAGGCCATGTGCCGCGGCGACGAGTTCTCGGGTGAGGAGATGGCCTCGCTCTGGAGGCACCCGGTTCTCCGTCCCATGCTGTCGGCGCTCGTGGTGACGTCGTCGAGCGGACTGGGATACCTGAGCGACGAGGCCCGAGCTCTTCGCGATGAGAGCGGCCGGGTGTTCGGAATCGCCCGGGATGCGCGCCTGCGCATCGCGCACCCCCACGATCTGCTGGTCTCCGGGCGCTGGCACGACTGGCAGAGCGAGTGCATGACGGCCCGGCGCGTGCAGCCCTTCAAGCAGGTGTTCCGCGAGCTCTATGTCCCGACTCCGGTCGAGAAGCGCGGTGCGCTCCAGACGACACGCTACGCCGGGCATCAGGTCCAGCCGCGAAAGGCCATGGCGCTGTTCGGCTCACGCGGGTGGGTGGCCCGTCCGGAAGAGGGGGTCCACCGAACGTTTCACCACGAGCGCATCACGGCCTTCGTCAGCTTTCAGGAAGCCTTCTTCACGCCCGCCGAAGTCGAGTGCCTCACGCTCAGCGGTCTAGCGTTCCTCCCGGTCGGCAAGCACACACCGATCGCGCTCGAGCAGCTTCCCCCAAGGCTGTTCAGCGAGGTGCTCCGCGACATGGACCTCGTGGTCAGCGTGGCGCACGCCGGCGGGGTGGACCCCGAGGCGAGTCAGAGCAGCATCCAGATGCGGGCCGACCTGCTGCGAGAGACGGCCCGGGTATTGGCTTTGGACAACGTGACGGTCGAGGCCACCCGCGCGATGATCAAGGGCCGCCTCGCGCACTATGCCCTGCACCTGGGCAGCGGAAGCGTCCAGATGCTCCCGGGCGGCTCGGTCTTCATCGTCGCGGTGCAGTCGCAGCATCGCGGGCGGGTGTTCCTTCCCTTCGCCGACGACGACCCCAGAACCGCCGAAGTGCTCGCCAAAGCGATCCTTCTCGCCCGCGATCACGAGATCCGCGATCCGGTGATTCTTGAGCAGATTCGCCGGTAGGCCGGACCGGGTCCGCGGCCTACTTCGCGCCAGCGGGCGGGAGGTCGTACGCGTGCACCACCGCGCCGCCAGAGCCCCGGTTGCCCGCGTCTTGGGCGCGGGGATCTTCAGCGCCGGGGGCCGCGGTGCGCACGAACTCCACGGTGGTCTTGTCGGCCGAAACGCTCACCCGCAGGTGGCCCGGGCTGCCCATGATGGTGCCCGATGCGTACCCGTACTGGGCGGCCGTACGGGTGTTGCCCCGCGGGTTGCCGGGTTGCGGGACGCACTGGTAGGTGAGCCCGCCGCGCTGGCTGTGCACGAACAGATGGTCGTGGCCGTAGAACACCGCCGACACGTGGTGCTTCACCAGAAGATCGTGGATGGGCATGGGCCAGCCGGGGCGGCGCTGGGCGAAGCCCGGTGATCCGTCCGCGTTGTTGCCGCCCCACTCGAAGAACTCCGACGATTCCACGCCGCCGCGTGATTCGGCGCCGCCGCGGCCGCCCACCAGGTGATGGATGAAGACGAAGCGGTGACGGGCCGTGGTGTTCTGGAGCGTGCGGGCGAGCCAGTCGTATTGCTCCCGCCCGAGTGTGCTCGACCAGCTCGACTCGATCGGCTGCAGCGGCGCATCGGCGGGTCGCTCGGCGCCTCCGCCCGCGCGTCGCCCTCCCCCGCCGCCCCTGATGCGCTCGGTTGTGCTCCAGAAGGGGTCCAACACGATGAACACCGCGTCTCCCCATTCAAAGGCGTAGTAGTTGGACCCCACGCCGTCCTTCATCGCGGTAGACCCGGTGTACATCTCACCGTCGATGATCGGCTCGGGGAAGCGGCTGGTGCGCTGGGTGTACGACCAAGGGCCGATATCGCCCGGTGCCTTGCCCGACGTCCCCTTCTCGCCATCGTGATTCCCCAGCACCATGAACAGCGGCACCGAATGAGCCACGCGGCTGAAGTAGTACCGCTGCGTGTCATACTGCGGCAGCGCGGACCTGAAGTCCTTCCCCCGCTTGTCGGTCATGAACGTATCGCCCAGATCGATCATGAAGTCGGGTTTGGCCGCGAGCATGTTCGCCAGCGTCTGCTCGTACACCTTTGGCTCGACGCCCTGGTCGAGGTGCGAGTCGGCCTGGATCGTGAATGTGAACGCCTGTCCAGTCGCCCGTGGCGTGTGGAACGAGAAGTACGCCGTCGAGGCAAACTCACCCGCATCGCTTCCCCCACCCCCTCCAGCCGCGCGGCGGTAACGCACGCGGTAGACATACGCCGTGTCCGGGCTCAGCCCGTCGAGCGTGAAGAGTACCGGCTTACCACTCGGCAATTGCTGGACGGGTGTCTTCGAGATGGACGCGGCGTCGTCGCGGCGAAACTCGACGTACCCCTCTTGCAACTGCTCTCCGTAGCACGCAACACTGACGGAGATGGACGTGTGCGTGGGACGCGAGAGCACAACATCGATGGTCCGCGACGGCACTTCCGTCTTGAAGGCGGTCATCTCGGCCAGAAGCCCGCGCTGCCCGTCACCCCGACCCCTTCCTCCCGGGCGGACCGGCTCCTCCCGGGTTGGCGTCTTCGAGCTGTCGAGCTGCTGCGCTCCGGCGGGCTGGCCGTAGCAAAGCAAGACGCACACAGGAAGGGCCATCAACGTCGCGCCGAGCAACGCACGGGCACGCACGCCAAACGCTGAGCGAGTCTGGAATCTCATTGCTTCCTTGCCTCCAGGTTACTTCGTAGCCCGCGCGTACTTCACGTCGACGCTCACGGTGGCGAGTGTGGTGTCCTTGATGGCCGCCAGCAGCGCGTCGCGGGTCAGCGGCGTCGATGCTGCGGGCAGTGTTGCGTCTGCTGAGAGGGCATAGAGCGTGATCGTGTACGTCTTGTCGCCCGGGCCCTGCGAGCACGGCGGCGCGTACACGCTCTTGCGATTCACCGTGTTCTGGCCCCACACTCCCACACTGGCGTCGCCACTCTTGAGTTCGCGCGCAGCCGCAGGAATGCTCGCCACCACCATGTAGACATGCGTCGCGCCATCGCGGGCCACCGTGTGCATGACGACCGCGAACGCCTTGGTGCCCTCGGGCGGCGTGCCCCACGCCAGCGCTGGGGCACGCGGAGCCGACTTGCTGTCGCAGGTGCACTCGATCGACAGACGCCCGTCGACCACGTCGGCGCTCGACAGGGTGAAGCCCGTCGATGCGGCCTTCGGAGCGGCCGAGGGGACCGGCTGCGCGGGCAGGTTGTCAGGGTGAGGAGGTTGATCTCGGCGTGGACGATCGCCGTCGTTGCGAGGCCGGCGTCCGCCACCCCCTTCGCCGCGTCCGCCGCCGCTCCCCGGCCGGCGCTCCGGCCTTGTCGCGTCATACGTGTCGGTCTTGGTTGCGCCGGCGGCATCGACAAAGTCGAAGATCCACTTGCCGTTCTCCAGCCTGTAGTTGACGAAGCTCTTCTTCCCGCCCAGCGTGTACTCAAGCGACCACGCGGGCTGGTTCTCAGCGCCTGTGGCCTTGAACCCCGTGATCTTCGCCCCGCGCAGCGGCGGCAGCGCGGCCCGCGGCGAACTCGCCCGCGGCTGCGGGTCGATCTGATCGTCCTTCACCGTCACCACGCCGCGCATGCCGCCGTTGAGGTACGGGTACTTCACGCTGGCGTGGTAGTGATAGAGGCCCTTGTCCGCCGCTGCGCGCGGCGGCGCCTCATTCGACGCCAGGCCGTAGTGCCCGTTCAACTCGTCGAGCTTCTCCGTGCCGCCGAGTGGACAGCACTTGTCTTCGTTGGGCCCGCCCTTCTTCGCGGCGGGATCGAACAGCCCGTAAATCGGAAAGCCGTCGAGCGCGTAGGCGACCGGCGCGGTCTTGCCGACGTACTGCTGCAAGTGCGTGGGCGCGATGTGGTAGTGATAGTCATCGGCCCTGCCGCAGTGCCCGCCGAACTCGTCGAGCTCGCCCGCGAGAAACGTGTCGGTGCGGCCGTCGTTCTTGATGGGGTTGAAAATCGGCACGCCGTTGGCGGCCAGCGCGATCGCGCCGCGAAACAGTTGCTCCTTCGCCGACACCGGCATGTCGGCCAGTTCCGGCTTGAGCGGGATCTGCCAGGCATTGGTGCCGCGATAGCTCTGCGGCAGCGGCACCTGCTGCTGCCACGCCGTGATCCCGACCATCATCGGGTGCGAGAAGACATAGGTGCCGGGCTTCCCGCCGGGCACATGCGGCAGCCCGTCGCTCTCGACATACAGCCACCGATCATCCCACCGCGTGCTCACGAACGGCGCGAAAGCGTCGAACGGCGCGGCCTGCGCAGGCGTGCCGGGCTTCGCCGGCGCGGGCTTGGCCAGCTCAGGTTGACTGAGCGCTTGCGAGACCAGCCGCTCGTTCATCGCCTTGACCTCGTCGATCCGCCGCTGCGCCTCAAGCCGATCAGCCTCAGCGAGATCCTCCATCGGGAAGACGGCCACCCCCCTTCCATCGCCGCTCTCTCGCTCGATGCTGATGCGGACAACGCCATCGACCGTTCGCGCCGCGAGGAACGCCCCGCGCACCACCTCGCCCGACTTCGCGTTGGTCCACGTGCGACTCTTGGTCGGGTCTACGTGGTGATGATCATCGTGATGCCCGTCGGAACCGAGCGGATGGGCCATAGCAACCCCACACGCAATCAGCACGCCAGCCAGTCCAACCCACATCGAACGGATCATCGTGCGGGCTCCTTCTCGGCAGGCAGTGCTTTCCGCACCTGCGGCTTGACGGTGTATGTGTGCACAATCGACGCGTTCTTCCCGTGCTCGGCTTCATCGCCGGGGCGGGCGGCTCGGACGTACTCGACCTTGCACGTCGCGTCCGCGCCGCCGCTGACGGTGACGCGCAGGTGGCCGGAGTTGGGGAAGATGTCGCCGCTCTTGTACGCCTCGCGGTTGAAGGCGGTGAACGTCGGGTCGGCGGGGTTGGGGCACGACTGGTAGATGACGCCGTCGAGTTCCTGGCGGGCGTACAGGTGGTCATGGCCCTGGAAGAAGATCGTGACTCCGGTGTCGCGCATCAGGTCGTGGATCGGTTTCTCCCAAGTCGGGCGGGCTTGAAAGAAGCGATCAAGACCGCGAGGCGCGGCTCGCTCATTGGGGGCATCGGCCCCCGCGCCCTCGCGATTGCGTCCGCCACCACGGCGATCCTGGCCGCCCCATTCGTAGTACGGCGCGACCTCGACACCGCCGCGTCCCGTGCCCGAGACGTGGTGGCTGAAGACGAACTTGAACTTCGCCTTGCTCTGCGTGAGCGTGGCCTGGAGCCACGTGTACTGCTCGTCCCCCAGTGTGATCTGCCACAGGTCTCTCTGGCCCCGACCGCCGCCGCGGCGCTCATCGCGTGCGGGCGCTCCACCATTGTCGCGCTCCGGGCCCTTCGCACCAGCCTCATTGTCCACCGCGACCGGCGAGTGCCAGTACGGATCAATCACCACGAACAGCGCATCACCCCACTCCCACGCGTAGTAGTCGCGCAGCAGCCCGACATGCTCCACGGGCGTGCTGTTGCCGGTGTAGATGCCGCCCGGCGCGGGGAGCGGGTAGTAGGTTGTCCGCGCCTTGCCCGCGAGCACGGCGAAGTTGTTCGCCGTGCCGTCGAGCAAGTACTTCGCGGCCTGCTCGTGGTTGCCGTTGACCAGCATCAGCGGCGTGCTTTTGCCAACGATGGCGAGGAACGAGCGCTGGCTCGCGTAGATCGCGTTCACCGCGCTCTGGCTCTTGTTGCCCTGCTCGATCAGCCGCTCGATGCTGAAGTCGTCGCCCATCATGAAGTGGAAGTCAGGCTTGTCAGCAGCAACGTTTGTCAGCGCACGAACGTACAACTCGGGGTCGTACATCCTGCCGATCCGCTCGGGGTGTGAATCCCCTTGCACCGTGAAGGTGAAGGTCTGACCCGTCGGGCGCGCGGTGCGGAAGCTGCCCGATGCTTGCGGCCGCCAATCAGCGTCCCCCGCGCCGCGAACCACCACGCGATACACGTACGGCGTGTTCGGGCTCAGTCCCGCTATGTCGACGTGCAGCGGCACGCCTCCAACGAGCGAGAACGGTTCAGTCTTCTGATTCAGGGCAGTGACCGACGTCCCGTACTCAATCCGGCCCTGTGCGGCCTTGGCGCTCAGCACGCTGATGACCTCCGCGCGGTCCGTCGGCGATCCGACGAGCGTGGAGAACTCCGACTGGGGCCCAACCGGTGATGTTCTCGCTCTCCCCTGAGCCAAAACAACGGTCGGCATCGCCGAAACCACGAACAGAGCCACAGCGGTCGCGAGCCAGAAGCGCTTTCGCATGTCTGGACAAACGACCGACAGAAATGGGTATTGCCGATCCCTAGGGGCCGCCAAAACCGCTGGGGAGTTCAGATCCCGTCAACAGTCGGCCAAATTCGGGCCATGTTGTGCCAGAAGACGTTCATCGATTGAACCAGCTTCAAGGCGCGTATTCCCCGGTGCAGAAACGAAAAAGCCCTTCGATCTACTCGAAGGGCTTTACTCTGAAGTCAATCGGGGCGAGAGGATTTGAACCTCCGACCTTTTGGTCCCGAACCAAACGCGCTACCAAGCTGCGCTACGCCCCGGAAGTGACCGGATGGTACGCCGGTCGCGCTCCAGAAGCGAATCGGGCGTGGGAAGGGCGGCCGGCTTGGGCAAGCGGGACCTTCGCCTGGCCCCGGTTGCCCGTCGCCCTGGGTCTACCGCCCCATCGCCTGGATGAGGAACGCGAAGTCCTCGGCGCGCTCGCGGATGGCCTTGTAGCGGTCGCTGAACCCGCCGTGGCCGGCGTCCATGTTGGTGAGGAGGAGGATGGGCTCGCCGCTGGTGGAGCTTTCGCGGAGCTTGGCGGCCCACTTGGCGCCCTCCCAGTAGGGGACGTTGCTGTCGTGGAAGCCGGTGCGGACGAGGACGCGCGGGTAGGCTTGGGGCTTGACGTTGTCGTAGGGGGAGTAGGAGAGCATGTAGTCGAAGGCGGGCTTCTCGGCGGGGTTCCCCCACTGCTCGTACTCGATGACCGTGAGGGGCAGGTCGGGGTCGAGCATGGTGTTCATCATGTCGACGAAAGGGACCTGGGCGATGATGGCGCGGAAGAGGTCGGGGCGCATGTTGGCGACGGCGCCCACGAGCAGCCCGCCGGCGGAGCCGCCCTCGATGGCGAGTTTGCCCGGGGTGGTCCATGAGGTCTTGACGAGGTGCTCGGCGCAGTCGATGAAGTCGTGGAAGGTGTTCTTCTTGTTCATCAGCCGCCCGTCTTCGTACCAGCCGCGGCCCTTGTCGGCGCCGCCGCGGATCTGGGCGGTGGCGAGGACCCACCCGCGGTCGAGCAGCGAGATGGAGCCCGCGCGGAAGCTGGGGTCTTCGGTGGCGCCGTAAGAGCCGTAGCCATAAAGGAGCGTGGGGTTTGAGCTGTCGGGCTTGAGGCCCTTGCGGTAGACGATGGTGAGGGGGATGGTCTGGCCGTCGCGGGCGGGGGCCATGAGGCGCTCGACGGCGTACTGGGTGCGGTCGTAGCCGCCCAGCACGGGCTGCTCCTTGAGCAGTTTGCGCTCGCCGGTCTTGAGGTTCTCGTCGAAGACCGAGGGCGGGGTGACGGGGGAGGTGTAGGTGAAGCGGACGGTGTCGGTGTCGTACTCGGCGTTGCTGCCCAGGCCCAGGTCATAGCTGGGCTCGGGCATGGTGATGACGCGGCCGGCGTCGCTCTGGGCGTAACCGCGAACGCGGAGCACGGGCAGGCCGTTCTCGCGTGCGGCGATCACCAGGTGGTCCTTGAGCGTGAGCAGACCCTGGATGTAGACGTCGGGGTTGTGCGCGATGAAGGGCGTCCAGTTCTCGCGCCCGGGGGACTCGACGGGCGCGGTGTCTACGCGGAAGTTCAGCGCGTTCTCGTTGTGGGTGATGAAGAAGCGGCCGGCGTGGTAGTCGACGCTGTACTGCACGCCCTGCTTGCGGGGCGCGACCACGCGGAACTGGCCGGCCGGCTCGTTTGCGGGCAGGAACCACGCCTCGGTGGTCTTCATGCTGTAGAGGGTGAGGAAGATGATCGAGTCGTCCTGCGACTGACCGAGCCCGACGAAGTACTTTTCGTCTTCCTCATGGCGGATGAGCTGGGGCTTCTGGCCCTGGTCGGGCGAGCCCAGCACGTAGCGCCAGGCCTTGTCGCTGCGGATGGCCGGGTCGAGGGTGCTGAAGAAGACGGTCTGGCTGTCGCCCCCGAAGACCACGTCGCCCGCGGCGTTTTCGAGCTGGTCGGGCAGGTCCTGGCCCGTGCTCAGGTCGCGGAACTTGATGGTGTTCACGCGGCCGCCGGTGGGGTCGACGGCGTAGGCCATGATCCGATTGTCGGGGCTGATGGCGGCGGGCGCGGCGTTGATGTTGGGGAAGTCCTTGGCGAGGGCGTTGACGTCGAGGAGGACTTCCTCGGGCGCGTCGAGCGTGCCCTTCTTGCGGCAGCAGATCGGGTGGGGCTGGCCTTCGACCGTGCGCGTGTAGTACCAGTACCCGCGGTCGCGGTAGGGCACGCTGAGGTCGGACTGCTGGATGCGGCCGAGGATTTCGTTGTACAGCGTTTCCTGAAGGGCCTTGGTCGGGGCCAGGAACGCTTCGGCGTAGGCGTTCTCGGCTTCCAGGTGCTTGACCACCTCGGGGTTCTCGCGCTCACGCATCCAGAAGAACGGGTCCACCAGCCGGTGCCCGTGCATCTCGACCACGTGCTCGCGCTTAGTCGGCGGAGGAGGCGGGCTCGGGTTGGCGGAGGTGACCGAAGGGTTGATCATGGAGAGGGCGAGGACGGCCGAGAAGAGAAGACGCATGGCCGATGGTACACCGTCGCGAGCGCGGGCTTGGTGCGAATCGCGTGCGCGCCGGTGAGAGAGGAGTCAGCGGGCGTGGTGCGCGATCAGATCAGGTTTGGGGAGGCGGCCCAGGGCGGGCGGCGCACCCGGAGCGCACCAGGCGGGACGCCTGGGCCACCGCAGAACCTGTTCTGAAGCCGTCTCTCAGCACCCATCGCCGTAGGCGTTGACGAACGCGATGATGTCGTCGACGGTGAGGATCCCGTCAGGCCCGGCTCCGGTGTTGCCGATGTCGGTGACGTCGGCGAGATTGCAGGCCGCGCCGGGCGCTCCCGGACAGCCGGTGGAGTCGCCGTAGGTGTTGACGAAGGCGATGATGTCGTCGACGGTGAGGATGCCGTCGGGCCCGGCGCCGGTGTTGCCGATATCGGTGACGTCGGCGAGGCTGCAGGCGGACCCGATGACGACGGTGATCGAGAGCGAGGCCCCGCGTCCGAGCGGGTTCTCCTGGCTGAAGAAGATCGGATACGTGACCGGGCCGCCGCCGAAGGCCACCGAGGGGGCCAGCGAGCTGAGCATGAGGTTCAGTCGGCCGCCGCTGAGGGCCTCGCGGAGGTACTGCTGCACGGCCGGGTCGCTGACGTTGAGGGTGAACTCGAATCGCGTGCGGTTGGGCACGCGCGCGCCCACCGCGGGGGGCGGGGCGAAGTTGGTGAAGGTGAAGTCGGCCACGCCCGTCGCCTGCCCGATGGCCATGGGGGTCACCTCGAAGGGCGCGGGGGTGAGGTCGGGGAGGGTGATGTTGTTGGAGACGTCGCGCGGTGCGCCGCCGGAGCCGCCGAAGTCGACGGGGTAGACGTTGCGGTTGCCGCGCGCGGGGGAGGGATTCGGCGGCAGCGTGGCGAAGGGCGAGTTCTCGAGGAAGGTCGCGGTGGTCCAGCCGGCGCGGTAGCCCACACCGAAGAGCTCGACGGGGCGACCGGCGTCCGGGTCGGGCGTGCTGCCGCCGGGCACGTACGACGCGGCGGGGTCGTAGGTGGGGTCGTAGGCGAAGCTGGGCGCGGTGTCGGACATGCTGATGTAAGCGATCACCACCGCGGACTGGATCTGGTACTGGGCCGCCGGGCCGGTGGGGATGACCGGGGCGGTGGCGAAGGAGAAGAGGACTTCGGCGTCGCGGTCGTCAAAGCCGACGGCGCCCGAGCCGAGCGTGGTGTAGGTGGGCAGCGTGCTGCGAAGCCCGTCGGCGTCGCCGAACGGATAGTTCCAGCGGTCAAAGTCCACGGGCAGGACGGAGGTGATGGTCTGCCCGAGCGCAGGAACGCCGGACATCGAAGCCACACTCAAGGCCAGCCACGGAGCGCAAAGACGACGCATGGGGTCCCTTTCTCGCCGATAAGGTCGAGTTGGTTCGTGCCCGACGCTGAATCAGACGCCAAGATCCAGCCGATTCACTCGGACGGGAACCCGGCGGGTAGTTACTGTGCAACTATAACCATTGCTCTTCCGAAAGAACGGGTGTGAAAGCGTGGCTACTCTCAGCCGTGGCAAGATGGGCAAGGCCGAGTCGCTTTGCCCCCGACAGGGCCTTAGCCAAGGATGGCGGGTGCGGGAGTGGGCTCGTGGGCGGGTCGAGCGCACAGGAGATGCCTTGAGACGGATGACTCTCGAATCGCGACCGACGAGCGGCGGCTTCACACTCATCGAACTGCTTGTGGTCGTGGCCATCATCACCCTGCTTGTGGGGATTCTGGTTCCCGCGCTCTCTCAGGCCCGGATGCTCTCCAAGCAGACCCGCGAACTGAAGACCAGCGGCCAGCTCATGACCGCGTACTACCTGTACGCCCAGGACCACCGCGGCAACCTGCTCCCCGGCTTCGCGTCCTCGTCGATGACCCTGCCCCCTGGGACCATCCCCGGGCAGCCGGTGCTGGACGTTCGCGATGATCAGGGCACGCCCATCACCGGGCAGGTGGCCCGGCGGTATCCGTGGCGGATCGCGCCGTACCTCAATTACAACTTCGCGGGTCTGTACGACGACCTGAACCTGCTGGAGCGTTACCAGGCGCGGACGGACTATCAGTACGTCGTCTCACTCTCGCCCTCGCTGGGCATCAACGCCGACTTCGTGGGCGGCAAGGGCGACCCCGGGCTGGGCTTCAACCCCGACGCCCAGCGGCTCTTCGGCTCGTTTTACGTCACCACGCTCGATCAGGCCCAGCGGCCCAAGGACCTGATCGTCTTCGCCAGCGCGCGCGGCGTCGACCCCGACGGCGGCCGGCCCGTCCCGGGCTTCCACGTGGTGGACTCGCCAGCGCTGACCTTCCAGCGGTGGAGCACTTCCTCCTTTGACTCGCAGCAGCCCCCCGAGCGGTGGGGCAACCTCGACCCGCGCTTCGGCAAGAAGATCGTGGTCGGGCACTTTGACGGGCACGGTGAGACGTTCTCCATCGACGAACTTCGCGACATGCGCAGGTGGGCCGACAAGGCCACCGCGCCCAACTGGGTCCTGACGCCGCGCTAAAACCAGGAAGGCTGGCGGAAGGGCTCGCCGCGCGGTAGGCTGAAGCCATGACCGCGTGCCGGCCCACCCCGCCCGCGCCCCACGACAGCGTGCTCCCGCGCGGCGGATTCACCCTCATCGAGCTGCTGGTGGTGATCGCGATCATCGCGACGCTGGTGGCGATCCTGTTGCCCGCGCTCAGGGGCGGGCGCGAGTCGGCCCGGCTGGTGAGTTGCCTGAGCCGGCAGAAGCAGATTGGCGCGGCGCTGGTGATGTACGACACCGACTTCAAGACCGCGCCGCGCGAGTCGGGGACGAGCGAGATCAGCCTGTCGCGGGCGCAGGTGCCGGCGATCGCCTACGCCCCCACCGTCTCGCCCAAGTTCAACATCGCATGGCCCTTCTCGCTGCGGGTGTACGTGGACGCGCGGGCCAACCCGTCGCGGGCGGACCTGGGCCTGGCGGACCGGTACGAGCAGGCGGAGGTGTATCAGGACCCCGCCCGCCCGCCGGACCCGCACACCATCCACTTCGTCGCCAACGGGCTGTTCTTCCGCGCGCCGGGCGTGACCAACCCCAAGGGCAAGGCGCCCACGCCGCTGTACAAGGTCCGGCGGCCGGCGGGCGTGGTGTACCTGACCTGCTTCATTGACGACCCACGCGGCACTCGATTCGGCAACTGGTACGCCGCGGGCAACACCGAGCTGGACATCGCGATCTTCTACGACCTGTGGCGGCCCTCGACCGTGAACGGCCCGGCCACCATGACCGACCCGCTGTATATGCCCCGCGTGGCCCCGCGCCGCCACGGGCAGACGAGCAACGCGATCTTCTTCGACGGGCACGCGGCTTCGGTGCGACCGGAAGTGATCACCGACCTGGCCGCGTGGAATGACGAGGACTACGGGCGGCCGTGAGCGAGGCCGGGACGACACCGAGTGCTCACGCGCCCGGCGAGCCACGCGTATCATGAGCGGTTACCGCGGGCGTAACTCAGTGGTAGAGTGACAGCCTTCCAAGCTGTACGTCGGGGGTTCGAATCCCCTCGCCCGCTTTCGAAGAATCATGCGGAGAATGTTGAGAAAACCCCGGCGATTGCTGGGGTTTTTCGTTCCTGCCCCGATCGCCGCCGCGCGCCGATTCGCCGCGCGATGCCGCGCGATTTCGCCCCGTTCCGCGCCCGAATAGCTGGCAGAATAGCTGGGGGTCAGTCGGGGCCGTGTCCGTGGTCCCCGTGGCCGCGTCGGCTTGCCGCTCGGGCGCGATGCCCGGTAGGCGATCAATCGCCGCAGCCGTGTCGGTCAGCCCCAGCACCGTGTAGTGCTTGAGCGTGGTTCGGTAGTCCCCGTGCCGCATGATCCGTTGGGCGACTTGGGGCGTCACGCCGGCGCGGGCCAGTTGCGTCCCCAGCGTGGTCCGCAGGGCGTGCAGGTCGATCACCCGCCCTTCGTCATCCTCCACCACGATCCGCGTCTTGACCCGTTCACGCTTGCCCGCGCCGATCTTCACCGGCTTCCCTTCGGCGTCCAGCACGTCCACCCGCCGGGCGATGCCAGCCCGCAGGAAGTCTTTCAGCCGCGTGAGGTCGGTCACCGTGTCGGGCCACACCCGCGCCGTCGGAAGGGCGGGGAACGCCGCTAGCCGCCCTTGCAGGGCTTCCGCCAGTTGCGGGTGCATCGGGATCACGTCCACCCGCTTCGCCTTGCCGTGGCGAATCGTCACCGTGGAGTCGGCGAAGTTCACGTCGCCCCAGGTCAGCCGTTGCATATCGCCCTTGCGCAGCCCCGCCAGCGCCGCCGCCAGATACCAAGCCTCGCGCCCACGCTCGCGGGCCACCGCCAGCAGCCGGGAAAGTTCGTCGTCGGTCAGCGGGCGACGCACGCGCCGCCGGTCGCGGGCTTCGTCTTGCTTGGGGACCACCCGCAGGGGATTCGATTCGGCCCGGCCCGTCTTGACGCACCAGCCGTAGAAGGCGACCGCGATTTGCCGGGCGAAGTTCACCGACCGCGCCGCTAACTTGCGATCCTTCAGCGCCGACAGGTGGAGTTCCAGGGCGTCGGCGGTCAGGTCGGCCAGCCGCGTTGCCTTGCTCCCGGCGATCATCGCCTTCAGTTGCGTTTCCTTCTGGTGTACGTGGTACTCATCCTGCCCCGCGTGGCGACAGTGCGCGATGTACGCCGCGACGTGTTCGGTCAGGGGCCGCCGCCCTTCCGTGGCGTAGCGATCGTCGCGGGGGTCGATCACGCCGTCGCGCCGAAGGGCGTCATCGGCCACCAGCTTCGACAGGATGCGTTCGGCGGTTTGGCGGTCGGTCGTCCGGGTGGAGTGTTCCCGGCGCTTGCCGCGATGATCCCAGAATGACGCGATCCACGGACCCTTCGGGGTCTTGCGGAACAGAGAACCCGTGCCCTTGCTGCGTTGATTCCGTGCCATTGGTCACCGTCCCTTCGTCGTCTTGCCCTTGGGTTCGATGGTGATTCGATAGCCCAGGTAGTCCGCCAGCCGTTCGATCGTGTCCGTGTTCAACCCGCGTTCACCGCTCATCAGCCGCGACAGTTGACTACGGGCCACGCCCGCGCCCTTGGCGATCGAGTAGGGCGTTTGATCGCTCGCCTTCACCGCCGCCGCTATGGCCTTCGTCAGTTGACCCATACCCAGAGTGTACCCCATGCGTTGCCGCGTGGCAACCATCTCCAATCGACTCCCCAACCGCCACCAGCCACGCCGCCGATCCGGGGTGCGTGGGCATCCCCAACCCTTCGGCCATGCCCAGCCGTTCGCCCAAGACGTACCCCGCGTCATCGTCAGCGGGGGCGTACCCGTTCACCAGCAGCCCCACCACCGTCGCGCGGTGTATCCGCAGCCGCGCCGACAGGTCGGGGGAAAGGTCCGCCGGGCGATGCCGCAGCCGGCCCGCGTCGGTCGGGTGCGGGGCCAGTTCGATCCCTGCCCGCCCCAGGGCGCGCAGGATCGGGGCGAGTTCGTGGGGGTTCGGGTTCACAGTTCCCCCCAGCCGTCACCGGCGTTCGTGGGCTTGGCGACCGTGGCGACGGTGACAGATATACCGCGATCCTCGGCGTTTCCGCTATTTACGTCGCCGTCGCCAGTGTCACCACGCCGCGACAGCAGCCGGAACTGATCCGCCGGACGCCCACGCCCGCCGGCGTGGTCATCGACTTCCCACCGCCCGACACCCGCCGCCACCAGTTCGCCCAGCGCCTTCGCCGCCCGCTCGGGATCGCCCCGATACTCGCGTGGGCCGCGTGTCAGGTCGCGCACTGTCACCGTGCCGCCCTTGCGTTCGATCCACTCCCGCAACCGGCGCAACTCCCGCCCTTCGTCCGACTCGCCCAGGATTGCATAGACCCGCCGGGCTTCGTCACCGAACCACCGGGCCAACACCACGCCCGCCGCGATGCTCGCCTCATCGACCCGCGCCGGATCGCGTAACGTGGCGTCACCAGCCGCCCAGCGGGTCAGGTGAACCACCAGCGCCAGCCGGGCCGCGTATCCCTCCAACTTCGACCACGCCGCCGCTTCGTCGCCCGACAGGTTCACTTGCTCGCCGGCGTGTTCGTTGTAGAACGTCACCCACGCCCGCTTCCCGTCGTCGGCCAGCGTCACCAGCCGGGGCCGTTCGTCGCCGTCGTCGTCGGTTTCCGGCGTCAGCCCGAACAGCCGATCGAACACCAGCGCCACCGCCGCTTCCGTGGTCGCGTTCACGTCCGCTTCGGTCCACCGCTTCGGCTTGCGCGGGGGACAGGTCAGCAGCAGCCGCGCCGCCAGCCCGTTGTCCCGGTGTTCCTGCCCCAGCGCCCGCCGCAGGGTTTCCGGTTGGATGCCGCCGGCGATCGACACCGCCGCGCGGGGGACGTACAACGTGCCGCCCGTCTTGCGATCCACCACCATCGGGCGACCGCCGAACATTTCCAGCCACTTCGCCGCGTCCCCACCGCCCTTGCCGCCGGCGTAGCGGTCGAAGTTGAACCACCCGGCGAGTTCATCCCGCACCATCAGCAGCCCGCGCGGGTTTTGTTGCAGCAGCACCGCCAGGGCTTCGGTCGTCGCGTCGTCGGTCCAACACCGATCCGCGATCGGCGCTTCGGGCTTGGCCGGCGGGGGCGTGTCCGACTTCGACCGCTTCCAGTGTGCCGCGTCGCGTTCGTGCATCGCCAGCGCGTCGGCGTGTTGCTTCATCGCTTCCGCGTGTTCCTTCATCGCGTCGTGTTGCCGCTTGCGGATCGGGCGTAGGCCCAACTCCAGCGCGGGCGACTTCGCCGTACCGCTATCGCCCACGATCGCCGTCCACACAATCGCCGGCTCGGTCCACCCACGCTTCAGCGCGATCAGGTGGGTGTTGCCGATCGCCGACGCCAGCCCCGACAGCAGGGGCAGAGCGATGTAAGACGCATCGCACCCGATCGCCTTCGCCGCT
Organism: Phycisphaerales bacterium; assembly: GCA_022843545.1. Lineage (GTDB taxonomy): Bacteria > Planctomycetota > Phycisphaerae > Phycisphaerales > UBA1924 > JALHNL01. Next base: position 61,762 of record JALHNL010000001.1, read on the forward strand.
TCGGTGACGAATCCCCGAATCGGCTCGGGCAGTACGTCAGCGGGGAAGGGCGTGAACGCGGGGACCGCCGGCGCGTCGGGCGTCACCGCCTCCGGCTCGGTCTTGTCCGCCAGGGCTTCGACTTCCGCGCGGATCGGGTCCACGTCCCCGCCGCGATGCTCTACTAGGTCCGCCATATCGCCCCCTTCGGGCATCCCTGCCCACAGTTCAACCAATCGCACCACCCGCACCGACTTCGCGCCCGCAGCCGTCGCCAACCGCGCCACGTCGTCGGCGTACCGCTCTCCCGCTTCGTCGTGGTCGGGGAGGATCACCACGTCACGCCCCGCCACCGGGGACCAATCCGCCTTGCCCGCCGACTTCGACCCGTGCGGGCTTGTCGTCGCCACCAGCCCGACCGCTCGGGCCGCGTCCGCCGCTTTCTCGCCTTCGACGATGAACACCCGCGACCCCGCCGGCGTCGCCAGCAGGTCGGGCAGGGCGTATAGCGGGCGGGGCGTGGGCATCCCGCCGATGCACCAGCCCGATCCGTCCGCCTTCCGCGATACCGGGCGCACGTCTTTCCCCGTGGGCGTGGTCCACCGGATCACCAGCCCCACCGGATCGCCGCCGGCGTCGTGGTAGGTCCAGGTCGTCGATCGCGGGCCGTGCCGCCGCTCCAACTCGGCCACCGCATCGCGGGCCGTGAGGAACGTGCGCCCGCCCGTGGCGTCACTGGCGACGGTGACAGAATCCCCGCCGCGTGCGGGCTTCCGTGTAGTTTCGTCGCCGTCGCCACGTCGCCGCGTCTTGGGCGCGTGTCCGTTCCGCCCCCCCAACCGACTCGGGTCAGGGATGAACAGGTCAGCGGGCCGCAGCCCGATCGCACCGCACACCGCATCGACGGTACAACCGGCGTGGCAGTTCACCAGCGCCCGCCCGTCGTCGCCGGCGTGGATCGACAGCGAAGGGTTCCGATCATCGTGGGCCGGACACTTACAGCACCAACCCGCGCCCGCCTTGCGGGGTTCGTGTCCGTGTTCGCGTAGGGCCGCCAGGATTCGTTGTACGGGGTCGCTCATGGCTTCACCCCTTCCGGTCCGCCCGCGTCAGCCGATGCCCCAGGGCCAGCCGTGGCGGACGTGGCCGCGACCCACACCGCCGCCGGGCGACCGCTCCCCGTCTTGCGCCGGCGTCCCGAATCGACCACCGCGCCCAACTTCACCAGCTCGCCGCGCCGGGGCGTGTACGTCTGGGGCTTGATCCCCAAGACCGCTTCGCCTTCGTCGTCGGTCGCGCCGTGCGGGCCTTGGCCGACGATGAACGCCAGCACACGGGCTCGCAGGTCTTTCGCGTACCCCACGATCCGATCCGCCGCGACGCCGGAAGTGCCCGCCGGCGCGTTGTGGTGCGCGGGTGGGGTCAGGGGCAGCCGCGTAACATCGGGTGAAGTGTTCGGACCGTTGACGCCAGCCCCGCCCGCCAGCGGGGCCGCGTCGTTTTTGGGGTCCGGCGGGTCGGGATCAAACAGCGTGGCGATCATGGGCGCACCGCCTTCCGCACGCGATCACCCGCGCCGCCTTCGGTGGGGCATCCCGCACGAATCCACGCCCGCAGCTCATCGGGGCAGTACCGGCGAGACTTGCCGATCTTGAAAGACGGGATCGCGCGACAGTTCGACAACACCCATAGCCGCCGCTCACCCATGCACAGCAGGGAGCACGCCGCCTTGGCGTCGATCAGCAGCGGGGCCGGCGTCGGCGGGGCTTCGGTGTTACTCACGGTCCACCCCGCTTTCCCCCTTCGCGCGTTCGGCGAGTAGGGCCGCGACCGTTGGAACGTGAACCAGCACACTCCGTCCCGCGATCAACGCGGGGATACGTCCGGCTTCGATTTCATCCCGCAGCCACCGCGCCGGAACGCGAAGGCATCGGGCCGCCAAGTTCAGCGGTAACGGGTCCGATGGAAGTTGCTTCGTAACCATGCGAGAATGATCGCGCACGGTTCCCAAAACTATCCCAACCTAAGACCCAATCAATCCGCGATCTTCCCCGCGAGTTTTCGCCCCGCCGTGGTCAGCCGTGCGCCGCTCCGTTCCCCTTCGGGTCGCTCGGCCAAGTGTAAAGCGATCAACTTGCCGACGCATTGCCGCACGGTTTCTTCCGCCAGCCGTACCGTGCCGTCCATTTCTTCCGCGATCATCTTCGACGACAGCAGGCGCGACGCATCGAACCGCGCCATAGTTTGCAGCACCCGCGATTGGTTCACGGTCAGGGCCGGGCCGGCGGATTCGTCCGCACCAGCGGGAAGGGTCTTGGGCTTCGTGTCGCCGTTATCGCCAGCGCCGAACACCCGCGCCATCTTCTCCGCCGCCCCCGACGCCGCTTCCAGCCGGTCCAGCAGTTCGGGCGACACCGACACCGTGGGCGTCGGGGCCGGCGCATCTAGCCCGCGCGTCTCAATCACGGCTCGCAGTTCATCGCGGGTGCTGGCGAACCACTCGCCCAGGGCCGCCATGTTCTCCGCATCTTGGTCAATGATGATTCGAGGATTTCCGACTCCGATCGTCAGCCCGACAAAGACCCGCTCCGCGTCTTGCAACTTCGTGTGCAGTTCAATCGACCGCGCTTGCCCCGCCGCGTTGGGATGCGTCGCCGCGTCCAATCCCTTCGCGCCGCCGACCCGCATTGCCGCCCGTGCCCGCTCGCACCACGCCCGCCCGTGGTCCAGCACGTCTTCCCGCAGAGACTTCGTGTACTCGGCGGGTTCGTTGGACGGGGGCGGAGCGTTGGCGATCGGCGCGAGTTTGTCTTTGATGATGCGTGCACAGTCCTCGGCGGACGCCGCTCCCGTGCTCGACTTCGCCTCAGGGCGTCGCATCTCAGCATCACTCATCGTCCTCAGCATCGCCATCTGTAGCCTACTCGCATGAGCGCGCCGCTCGGCCAACTCGCGGAACGCGCCGGCGTTGGAGCAAACCGTGTGCAGCGCGTTCAGCGCGTGAAACAGCGTCAGGGCCGGGTGTTCGGTCGCCGTCGCCGGCTTGGATGATTTCGCGTCGGAGTGCGCCTTCGTCGGCGCGGGCTTCCTTGTCATTGGTTCACTCGCCTTTCCGGGGCCGGTTGGGCGGGGCCTCTAGGCGAGTGAGCGCAGAGACCCCGCCCATCCGATCGCCGGTGATCAGCCGGCTACCCGTGGGCAATAATTGGCAAACGCCAGCAGCCACGCCGAACCCGCGCCGCCCGTCGCTTCAAGTCTCGCGAACGCGATCGACCACACCACAGCCCCGCCGGGGGGGTCGGGGGGGCTTATGGCTTGATCGACAGCGAGTTGAGAATTGCTCCAGTGGTTCGGTACATCAGGCCACCCAACACCGTTGCGCAGCCGATCATCGCGACCATCAATTGCCGATTCATCAATCCGATGTTGTGAACCCGTCCGAATCCCGCGTCGCGTCCTGTCTCCACGCTCGTGTCCATCAGAAATGCGAAGATCACCACGCCAACGCCGAGAGCGATCAGGAGAAGCCCAATCACAGACTCGCCAGCTCCGCGCGGGCGCTTGGCTTCGCGAATGGTGACTTCCATTTCGTTCAGGACCTTCCCGACGATGAACCCGCGATTTGACAGGGTTTCCATCGCCGCGTCCTTCGTCTCAGCCACCACCGTTTCGGTTGACTCCGCGCCCGTGTCCCGGTTCACGCACGCGAACCAATACTGATTCCGCCTCATGTGTTGCTCCCTTTGATGCGGAGTATGCCGCACCGCCGCTTCGCGTGCAAGCCGTGGGGGAGCAAGGGCTCTAGTTCCGAATCCCGCCCCTACGCGCCGACCGCGCCGCTTGACCAGGGATCAATCGGCGCACCCGCCGGACGGTAACGCACTAACGGGGCCGCGTTGAGCCGCCGGGCATGTTCAGACCGCCCATTCAACGATTGGCAGGACACACAAGCAAAGTCTGACAGGTTCCGCACTTGTTCCCTTGGCACTTCCATGCCAAGCTATCCCCAGGGAAGGACCCGTGAAGTCTCGGGCGTCGGTCGATCGGCCATCAGGTCGGGGCGCACGTCCAGATACGCCACAGGACCGCCCAGGCTTCGCCGGTTAGGTCGTCGCCCGTGTCGGGTGGGCCGGCGTCCAGCGCCGCCCAGGCACGATCCCAAGCCGTCAGCGTCGCCGCCGGCTCGCCCGCCGGGATGCTCACCACCCGCCGCTTGCCCTTGGGGATCACCGCCCACCCCCCGCCGCCTTCACCATTGCCGCGATGCCCGCCCGAACCGCCGGGGGCAGGTCGGCCCACGCCGCGACCACCGCCGCCAACTCGGGATCGGCGGGGGCTTCGGGGGCCGGTTTCGGTGTCGAATAGCTGGCAGTATGGCTGGGGGTCGCGCTACCCCCCTCGCAAACCCCATGATTCTCGGCGTTTCCGGGGTAGAGTGACAGCCTTCCAAGCTGTACGTCGGGGGTTCGAATCCCCTCGCCCGCTTTCGAAGAATCATGCGGAGAATGTTGGCGAAGCTCAGGCCCTTCCGGGCCAAGGCCTTTGTAACCGAGTCGTTGACGTCACAAGGCTGGCCGGGCGATGCCGCGGGGTCGTGCGCTGCGTCGGGGCCCAACCTCTGACAGGATGGTGGGTTGCATGGTGACACGGTTGTGCGGCGAACCGGTGGCTCCGGTCGCGCCTCAGTCTCCTGCCGCTGAGTGAAGTGATCATGGGGAGGGGAAGTCCGCTGCCTCACCTCTCCGCCCGGGTCCGCCTGGGTCTTGACCGGTGGCCGGGGCGGACTGTTCATCCGCCCTCCGCTTCCACTCGCTTGGCGATGTGTTCCAGCACCTGGACGCGGGCGTGGAGTTTGTCGTTGGCGGCGATGAGGTTCCAGGGCGCGCGGTCGGTTGAGGTCGCATCGACCATGTCGCAGACCGCCCGCTCATAGGCGGGCCACTTCTTGCGGTTGCGCCAGTCTTCATCGGTGATCTTGAATCGCTTGTAGGGCGTGGACTGACGCTCCTTGAACCGCTTGAGCTGCTCCGCGGGGGTGATGGACAGCCAGAACTTGAGGACGATCGCCCCCGCGTCATGGAGTTGGGCCTCGAAGTCGTTGATCTCGCTGTACGCACGCGCCCAGTCCCCCTCGGAGCAGAAGCCCTCGACGCGCTCGACGAGCACGCGCCCGTACCACGATCGGTCGAATATGACGCACCGCCCGTGGCCCGGGATGTGTCGCCAGAAGCGCCACAGGTAGGGCTGGGCGCGCTCCTCGTCCGTGGGCGCTGCGACGGGAATGACGCGGTAGAACCGGGCGTCCATGGCCCGCGTGACCCTCCGAATGGTGCTTCCCTTGCCCGCAGCGTCCATGCCCTCGAAGACGATGACGAGAGATCGCCGTCGCATGGCCCGCCCTCGCATGAGCTCGCTCAGGCGGGCCTGGGCCGCGAGCAGGCGCTCGTCGTAACGCGAACGGGTGAGCACGGCGCTGTAATCCAGCTTCCGCAGGACGTTCTGCCGATCGGCCCCCTCCCGGACGGCGTGAGGGGCTGGCGGTTGCTGGGCCGTCGGGGACTTCATTGCGGCGAGCAACAGCCGCCCGGCGGTCAGCGCGCGATAGCGGGCGTCCACGCCTTCGATGACGTGCCAAGGCGCCTCGGCGTTGCTGGTTTCTCGCAGCGCCAGTTCACAGATCTGGACGAACTCGTCGTAGTGCTTGAAGCGCTCCCAGTCGCCGGGGGAGATGCGCCAGGCGGTCTTCTTGCTGCGGGAGAGCTCCTTGAGCCGCTTGGCCTGCGCCTTTCGTGAGAGGTGGAACCAGAGCTTGAGCAGCACGGCGCCCTCGGCGATGAGCATGCGCTCAAAGCGACGGATCAGTTCGAGCCGGCGCTGGAACTTGGCGCGCTTCTGCCGGCCCATCACCCGGGCGAGGATGGGATCGGTGTACCAGGAGCCGAAGAGAATGCCGATGCGGCCCCGCGGCGGGAGCACCCGCCAGAATCGCCACATCTCGGGGCGATCGCGTTCTTCGTCGGTGAGCTCGCCGAAAGCGTGCGTGTGGATATGGCGAGGGTCCATCCACTCGTTGAAGAGATTGACGGTCTCGCCCTTGCCCGCGCCGTCGACACCGTTGACAAGCACGATGACTGGCCGCTTGGCCTCGCTGAGCTGCTGGTACTGGGCTTCGAGCAGAGCCTGCCTGAGCTTCGGCTCGTGCCGCTGATACTCACGCTTCGGAATGGCGTGACCGACCTCGGCGGATTCGAACATGGCCGGGCCTCCGTCGAAATCATACTCTGAGGCCGCGGCCGCGATCCGCTCGCCCTCGATCAGGACAGCGTCACCGCCTCCGGAATTCCTGAGATTCTCGGTGTGTCAGATGTTCAGCGAGAGCGCTTCAGTCTCTCCGTCGCGGGTTCGCATCCCCTCGCGCGCATCAGGAAGTTCACGAAGCGCGTGACGAAGCGGCCCCGGCCTGCTCCCAGGCGAGCATGCCGCCGGCGAGGTTCGTGCACTCGTAGCCGTGCTTCTGGAGCAGCGCGCAGGCCCGAGCCGAGCGTGCGCCGCTCCGGCAGTTCACGAGGAGGGGCCGGTCCTTGGGCACCTCGTCCAAGCGGGACAGCAGCCGGGTGTGAGCGATGTTGGTCGCTCCGGCGATGTGCCCTTCCTTGAACTCCGCGGCCCGGCGGACGTCGAGCACGAAGGGTCGCGCCGCGTCGAGCATCTTCTGGGCGTCGGCCACGGTCTTCTCTTCGGTGGGCACGAGCCGGCCGCCCGCGACGCGGTACGCCTCCATCTGGCCCGCGTCGAACCACCCCGCGATGTTGTCCAGCCCGACGCGGATCAGGTCGCGGACGGCCTCGCCCACGCGCGCGGGATCGACGATCAGGATGATCGGTTCGCTCTCCGCGATCAGCGAGCCCGCGTCCGTGCTGAACGAGTTGTTCAGCGGAAGGTGCAGGGCCCCGGGCACATGGCCCGCCTTGAAGGCCGCCCACGGACGGGTGTCGATGACCGCGGCCTTCCGGCCGTCCACGTTCTTCAGATCTTCGGGCGTAAGCGGCGGGGGCTTGGGCACGCCGCCGAGCACCTTGGGGCCCATCTTGTTCTCGCGCTTCATGCGCGCGAAGTACAGGGGCGGCTCGGGCTGGGCATCGAGGATGAAGTCCACGAACTTCTGCTCGCTTTCCGCCGCCCGCACCGCGGGGTTGAACATCCGTTCGTAGCCCACGGTGGTCGACGGCACCGCGCCCAGCGCCTTGCCGCACGCGCTGCCCGCGCCGTGAGCGGGCCAGATCTGGAGGTAGTCGGGCCACTCCATGAACTTGCGGACGGTGCCGAAGAGGCGGTGGGCCGACGCATCGGCCTTGCCCTTGAACCCGGCCGCGGACTCGAGCAGGTCCGGCCGGCCCAGGTCGCCCACGAAGACGAAGTCGCCGGTGGCGACGCCCATGGGCTTGTCGGCCCCGCCGCCGCGATCCGTGACCATGAAGCACAGGTGCTCCGGGGTGTGCCCGGGCGTGTGCATGGCCTTGAACTCGATGTTGCCGATCGTGAAGGAGTCGCCGTCCTTGAGCAGACGGTGGGCGTACTTGCCGCCGGCGGCCTTTCTGTCGAGCCACTGATACTTCCAGTCGGCGTCGCCTTCGTCGGAGAGGTAGACGGTGGCTCCCTTCTCGGCGAGTTCACGCGCGCCCGAAACGAAGTCGGCGTGGATGTGCGTTTCGGCGACGGCGACGATCCGCAGCCCGTTGGCCGCGGCGAGGGCTTCGTAGCGATCGACATCGCGCTGCGGATCGATGACGATCGCCTCGCCGGTGCGCTGGCAACCGATGATGTACGCGGCCTCGGCCAGTTTGTCGTCGTAGACCATGCGGAGGAACACGCGAGTCTCCTTGGGGCTGTCGCGGGATGGCGTGATGCGCAGTCTAGCTGGCGGCCCTGCTCTGCGTGAGCTGGTGGAGCGCATGCGCTTGCGGCGCCGTGGCCCGGGCTTCCCAGCCTTCGTTCAACTGTCCAGGCTCTTGGCCCCTTCCACGAGTTCGAACATACCGCTGCCGCTGTACTTCATCTGGCCCTTGGCGACCAGCGCGTCCCAGACGGGGCGGGAGAACTGCGTGGGCGGCTGGATGGCGACGATCGCACTCTTCTTGCCGCCGGAGGTGAATCGGCCGCCGAGTTTGCTCTCTTCGTCGAGGCGGATGACCTTCAGCCGCTTCTTGAAGGCGGTCAGGGCGCGTTTGAGTTCGTCGAGGGTGGGCTCAGCGGGGGCGGCATCCGCCGCTCGTGGCGCGTTCGCCGCGGCACCTGTTCCCATGGGGGCCGAGCCCGGCTTCTCGGGCGTGAGCATGGTGGGCACGCCGGGGCCTGAGCCTGAGGCGGCGGTGGGCGGGGCGTTCTTGCCACCGGCGAAGGTGCCCTTGGCGAGCTGCTCGACGATCTCGGCCAGGCCCTTGACATCGCGCATGGCAACGACGCGCCCGGCCTTCATCTGATCCGCGGGCGTGCTCTTGAGGGCGGCGTGGGCCGATTTCCAGAGCGAAGCGATCTTGTTGGGGTCCGTCTCCACCGCCAGGTCGCTGATGCACTCCTGCAACTTCTGGCCCAGGCGGGCGTCGGCCCCGGCGTAGAAGCGACGGACGATGGACTGCTGATGGGGAGTGAGGTATTGGCCGCCGGACATGGAGACAGGATAGCGGACCTGCAGCCGGTCCACGGCGAGGGGGTATTCTCCGCCTGATGCCCCACTTCGTCACTCGTCGTCGTCTGTGTGTTTCGCCGTCAACGCTGCTGGTGGTCGCGCTGGCCGGGCTGAGCGGGTGCGCCGCTACCCCGACGGCCGAGCCGGCACCGGCCGCGGCGTCTTCCGTCGTGGAGCCCGCGCCGATCAGCCCGCCAGCGGTGGGCGGATACACCGACGCGGACCGCGCGCTGGACCTGGAGTCGTTTGACTACACCTGGAACCGCATCCGCGACACGCACTGGGACCCGAACCTCAAGGGCGTGGACTGGGAAGGCGCCCGCGCGGAACTGCGGCCGCTGGTGGAGGCGGCCAAGTCACGTGACGACACGCGGGCAGCGATCCGGAAGCTGCTGTCGCGCCTGGGTGAGTCGCACTTTGGCCTGCTGGAGTCGGAGGCGTACGCGTCGATCGAAGAGGGCGATGCGGGCGACGGGCCCGGCGGGGGCGATTCGAGCGGCGGCGGGGGGCGGCCCGAGAGCACCGGCGACGCGGGGGCGCCGAGCGTGCCGGGCGGACCGGGCTTCGTCGGCGGCACGCGGGTGACCAAGCCCCGCGCGGGTGAGGCGGGCCTGGAACTGCGCCCGATGAACGGTCTGGCGGTGATCATTCGAGTGTGGCCGGGGTCGGGCGCGCAGGCGGCGGGCCTGAAGCCGGGCATGGCGGTTCTTCGCGTGGGCGACACGGACCTGACCGCTCGCCTTGGGCGGGCGCAGGCGAGCGTGCCCGATTCCTCGCTCAAGGCGCTCATGCTCGTTGGGGCGATCTCGAGCGTGCTGGAGGGCGAGGTGGGCGATGCGCTGCGGCTGACCGTGGCGGATGCCTCCGGGGCGGAGTTCACGCGGACGCTGGTGCTGCGCGACCCGCCGGGAGAGGGCGTGAAGGTGATGAACCTGCCGGAGACGCACGTGCGGATGGAGACGTCGCGCCTGCCCAGCGGCGTGGGGTACTTCTACCTGTCGATCTTCCTGGACCCGGCGCGGGTGGTGCCGGGGTTCGTGTCGTTTGTGCGCGAACTGCGGGGTGCGCCGGGGCTGATCATCGACCTGCGCGGCAACCCGGGCGGGCTGGGCGTGATGGCGATGGGCATGGGCGGGGCGGTGGTCCGGCAGAACGACCTGAAGCTGGGGACCATGACCACGAGAGGGTCGGAGATCAAGTTCGTGCTCAACCGTCGGAGCGGGGCGTTTGCGGGTCCGGTGGCGGTGCTTGTGGATGAGCTGTCGGCATCAACCTCGGAGATTCTCGCCGGCGGGCTGCAGTCGCTGGGGCGGGCCCGGGTGTTCGGGGCCACCAGCCCGGGGCTGGCCCTGCCGTCGTACATCGAGCCCTTGCCCAATGGTGACCGTTTGCAGTACGCGATCGCGGACTATGTGCGGACGGATGGGCAGCGGCTGGAGGGGGTAGGGGTTGTGCCTGACCAGCCGGTGACGCTGGACCGGGCGGCCCTGGCGAGCGGGGTGGACCCCGTGATCGCGGCGGCGGAGGCGTGGATTCTGAGCCAGGCCGGGGCGACCCGCACGGAAGGTGAACGTTAAACCTCGAATCCGGGATGCAACGGAGGCGAACTCGGAGGGTAACCTCGTGGCGACGTGGGCCGTGGTGGCGCGCGCGATCGGGGCTTTGGAGATTGGCATGAACGTTGTCCGCATGGGTCGTGGCCTGGGTTGGCTGGCTGTCTGTACGCTCACCTTGGCCGGGGTTGCCCCGGCGGGGCAGCCCTCGGGCGCAACGGGCGCGGCGGAGGTGAAGACCACGTCGTCCGTCAATCCCAGCGTTGACGACATCATCAAGCGCTACGTGGACGTGACGGGGGGCGAGGCGGCGTACAAGAAGATCACCTCGCGCGTGCTGACCGCGAAGATGACGATGTCCGGGCCGGGGATGGAGTTCACGGTGGTTTCGACGCAGAAGGCGCCGGGCAAGATGCTGACGGTGACGTCGAGCGAGGCCACGGGCGAGTCCAAGCAGGGGACCGACGGCGACATCGTTTGGGAGATCTCTCAAGGCACGGGCGAGCGCGTCCTGACCGGCTCCGAGCGCGAGGACATGCTGCGCCGTGCGTCGATCATGGCGGATGTGACGCCGCGTGCGTTCTTCGAGACCATCGAACTGACGGGCGTGGAGGAGGTCGGGGGCAAGGACGCGTACGTGCTGAAGATGACGCCCAAGAGCGGCGAGTCGGTAACGAACTACTACGACAAGGAGTCCGGGCTGCTGGTCCGCAGCAAGATGACGCTGACGCACCCGATGGGCAAGCTCGAGATGACGGTGAACATGAGCGACTACCGCGAGGTGGACGGCATCCGCATCCCCTTCAAGAACGAGACGACGGTGAAGGGGCTGCCCATCAAGATGAACATGACGGTGGAGAAGGTCGAGCACAACACGGTGAGCGACGACTCGATCTTCGCTGTTCCGCAGGAGATCAAGGACCTGCTGCAGGAGCAGAAGGAAGAAGAGGAAAAGAAGGTCAAGGACGCCAAGCCCGCCGATACGAAGGGGAAGTAACCGCTCGGCGGCCGGGATGATCCAAAGGTGCGCGATGTTCGAGCCCCCGGCGCAGTCCGGGCACAAAGGAACCAGATGAAGACCCGCATGATCCTCGGAACCCTGGCCGCTCTGGGGCTGTGCGCCACGCTGGGCGCCGCCGCGCCGCTGGCGGGGATGATCGCCTCGTCCACTCTGGCAGCTGCGCCGGACAAGGAGCCCAAGAAGTCGGCCCCCAAGAAGAGCAAGCGCCCGAAGGTGGGCGACGTGGCTCCGGCCTTCTCGATCCCCAACGCCGACGGCAAGACGGTGTCGCTGGAGAGCCTGAAGGGCAAGATCGTGCTGGTGGACTTCTGGGCCACGTGGTGTGGGCCGTGCAAGGCGGCGATGCCCAAGATCCAGGAGTTGCACGAGGAGTTCAAGAACGACAACGTCGTCGTCCTGGGCGTTCAGGTCTGGGAGGATGACCACGCCAAGGCGCAGAGGTACATGGCGTCCAAGAAGTTCACGTACGGCCTGTTGCACGGCGACGACGCCCTGGCCGACGCCTACGGGCTCACCGGCATCCCGTCGATCTTCCTGATCGACGGCGAGGGCAAGGTGCTGTTCGAGGCCACGGGGCTCTCGCCGGAGACCGAGGGCAAGCTGCACAAGGCCGTGAGCGACGCGGTGGCGGCGGCGAAGAAGAAGGCGGGCTGAAGCCTTCACCTGTTCCTGTACCCTACCCAGCCGCCCCGCTCACCGCGGGGCGGCTGTGCTTTTGGGTTCCCGGACGTTTGGCCGCCCGTGTGGGTTGTCCAGGCGATGCAGAAGGCGCGTGGGGCGGCGGTTGCAGTCAATAGGAGCGGCGGGTGGGCCGAAATCCCTAGGCCGGGCTGCGTGTAGCCGGCGTGAAGGAGGTTCCGTGTCCGCTGCTGATCGCAAGCCGGTGGTGATCGTGTCCGACGACGAGCCGCACATCCGGGCGATCGTCGCGTCCAAACTGCGTTCGGCGGGGTACGACGTTCACGAAGCGGGCGACGGGCAGGAAGCGCTGACGATCGCGAAGGAACTGACGCCCGACCTGGTGATCACGGATCTGCAGATGCCGTACATGTCGGGGATCGAACTGTGCGCCGCGCTGAAGAGCCACCCGGCGACGAGCGCGGTGCCCGCGCTGCTGCTGACGGCGCGGGGCTTTTTGGTGAGCGACGACCAACTCCTGCAGACGAACATCCGCGGGGTGCGGAGCAAGCCGTTCAGCGTGCGTGATGTTCTGCAGGACGCTCAGAATCTGCTGAAAGTTGCGTGACTGTCGTTCTCGGAGGCCAGCCCATGCTGACCGCTTCGCCCAACACCGCCGCGATCGCGCACGAGACGCTCAGGGAGCGGCTGGGACAGCTCAATCTCCCGACGTGGCGGTGCGACAGCGCCGGGCTGCTGGTGTCGGAGCCGCAGATCGCGGGCCCGGCGGGGCTGCTGCTGCGGAGCGGGCGGATCGCGGGGTTGATCTCACGGACGATCAAGGGTCTGGCGGAGAACCAAGGCACACAGTTGGTGGAGCCTGAGCCGGGGTTCTACGTGATCGCGGTGGCGGAGCGGCACCGACGGCAACGCTCGGGCTGGACGGTGGGCGTGGCCCTGTCGGTGGAGTTTCTGGACAGCGAGTGCTTTGTGCAGGGCTGCCACGGCGTGCACCTGGACGTGATCGCGACGCGGATCGCGCTGCGCCCGCTGGCGCTGCACGACCGGGCGGGCGCGGAGGTGCTGGCGGCGATGATGGGCTGGGCGGCGGCCGACATCGCGTCGGGCATGGAGTCTCAGCACACGATCGCCGGGTTCACTCGGCAACTCACCGACGGGTTCGAGACCATCGACCTGCTGTATTCGCTGGGGCGCTTCATGGGCGATCCCACACAGCCTCACGAGTTCATCAACCGGGCGTTGGAGCGGCTGGCACAGTCGATGCAGTTCGGCTGGGTGGGCTGCTGGATCGGGGCTGACCCGCGGGTGAAGTACGTGCGGTCGGAGCGGACGTTTGTGGCGGGGACCCGCCCGCCGGCGCACGCGGACGTGACGGCGGCGGCGGAACTGCTGTGCGCACGCCTGACTTCCGAGAGCAAGCCGCTGATCCTGAACGACGCGGCGGACCTGCCGCTGCCGCGCGGGGTGCAGTGCCTGGCGCAGCCGGTGGCGCGCAACGCGCGGCTGATGGGCGTGCTGATGGCGGGCGACAAGCAGGGCGAAGACCCGCAGGTATCGAGCTACGACATCCACCTGCTGGAGACCGCCGGGGCGTTCATCGCGGCGTTCCTGGAGAACGCGATTCTCTACGGCGAGCAGAGCGCGATGTTCCTGGGGTCGCTCAAGGCGCTCACCTCGTCGCTTGACGCGAAGGACCGGTACACCTTCGGCCATAGCGAGCGGGTGGCCCACCTGGCGCGCGAACTGGCCCTGGCCCACGGCCTGCCCGCCGCGACGGCCGAGCGGCTGCACATCGCGGGGCTGGTGCATGACGTGGGCAAGATCGGCGTGCCCGAGGCGGTGCTGCTGAAGCCGGGCAAACTGACGGAGGAGGAGTTTGGGCTGATCAAGCGGCATCCGGAGATCGGGCACACGATCTTGAAGGACATCCCGCTGATGCAGGACATCCTGCCCGGCGTGCTGCATCACCACGAGCGGTACGACGGCAAGGGCTACCCGCACCGGCTGGCGGGCGAGGCGATCCCGCTGTTCGGGCGGATTCTGGCGATCGCGGACACCTTTGACGCGATGAGTTCCAACCGGTCGTACCGCCCAGCGCTGGCCCGCGAGCAGGTGCTGGCTGAATTGCGGCGGTGCGCCGGCACGCAACTGGACCCTGTCCTGGTGCCGGTGTTCCTGTCGCTGGACCTGTCGTCGTTTGACCGGCTGATGGCTTTCCACCGCGAGCATCTGGTGGACGTGACGGCCCGGGCGGCGTGAACCCGGCGGGGCGGGCGGATCGCCCCAGCTCTTGACAGATCGGTACGGCGCGCCGACCGAGCCGGTGATGGCGTATTCTCCCCGGCGCATGCTGACGTTCGCCGTCTTCGACAGCCTGGGGCCAGCCAAGCAGTGGTCGCTGCGCCACGCGCACGTGCTGGGCCCGGACGACGTGGCTCTGCCAGCGGAGATTCGCTTTGAGGGCGGGTTGATCCGTGTTCAGAAGCGGATCTCGGGGTCGGCGGCGCTGGCGCTGCAGCACGCGGTGCCCGGGGCGGGCGTGCTGACCCTGCGGACGTGCCTGCTGCCTGATCGCGAGAAGCCGTACCTGCTGCCGCTGGAGCTGGCGCGTCGGCAGATCATGCTTCTGTTGAACAAACTGGAAGAGTGGGTGCTGTTTGAGTCGGCGGGCGGGGTGATGGACCTGGTGCAGAAGGCGCTGGATTCGTTCACGCACGCGCTCGTGGTGCAGAGCCGGGGCGAGGCGGCGGGGGCGTACTCCGCCGAGTCGGCCGCGGCGGCGGGCGCCGCGCTTCACGACACGCTGCTGGCGAGCGAGGCGTTGGCGCTGGCGGCCTCCAAGAGCCAGCACACCAAGCGGATGAGCGGCGAGATCGCCGAACTGGCGAGCGCCCCCCCACCGCCCAATGCGCTGACGGACCATGAGACGAAGGCCAGCCGATCGGCGGTGCTGGGGAGCCCCGGGCGGCTCCTGCCCGACTCGCCCAAGGTCGGGGCAGCGGTGAGCTCGGCGCACTTCACGCCCGAGCTGTGCAACGCGGCGACAGGCGGGCTGGACTTCATCACGCTCCCGATGCGGTGGCTGGAGATGGAGCCCAGCGAGGGCAAGTACGCCTTTGCCAAGACCGACCGATGGATCGAGTGGGCGGTGACGAAGGCGAAGCTGCCCGTTACGGCGGGTCCGATCCTGGATCTGGACCCCAACAGCGTGCCGGAGTTCCTGTACATCTGGGAGCACGATTACGAGACGCTGCGCGACGTGATCTTTGAGCACGTCAAGACGCTGGTGACCCGGTATCGGCGAACGGTGAACACGTGGACGGTCTGCTCGGGCCTGCACGCGACGGGGGCGCTGACGCTTTCGGCGGAGCAGGCGCTGGACCTGACGCGCGGGTGCGTGACCATCGTTCGCAAACTGCAGCCGGCGGCGAAGGTGCAGATCGAGATCAGCCAGCCCTGGGGCGAGCACACCGCGATGCAGGGCGGGGCCAAGACGATCCCGCCGATGCTGTACTGCGAGTGGCTGAACCAGTTGCCCGTGCCGTATGACGCGCTGGGGATCCGCCTGCAGATGGGCGTGCCCGAGCCGGGCCGCAGCACGCGCGACCTGATGGCGATTTCGGCGATGCTGGACCGGTACGCGCAGATCGACAAGCCCATCGCGCTGACGTGCATGGGCGTGCCCAGCGCTCCGCCCGCGCCCCCGGCCAAGGGCGACACCGCCGACCTGGATGATCTGGACCCGGGGTATTGGCATGAGCCGTGGTCAGCGGACCAGCAGGCACGCTGGGCGGCGCAGGTCGGGGCGATCGCGGCGAGCAAGCCGTATGTGCAGAGCCTGTGCTGGCAGGACCTCTTTGATCCGGCCCTGCCGCAGGACGCGTGGATGCCCGCGGGCGGGATGATGTCGGCGTCGGCGGCGCCCAAGCCCGGGTGGAAGGCCCTGCGTGATCTGCGCCAAGCGCTCAAGGACCGCAAGCCCACGCTGCCTGAGGCGGAGACGGGGCGGTAGGCCTCGCTTGGCGACTCGCGATTCCAAAGCAGGCTGTTTCGGGTAATCTGGCTGCGTGCCTGAGGATGCTCCCTCCAGCCCGGCCGACCGCATCGCCGGCCCCGCGAAGTGGACGGCGGTAGCGCTGCTGCTGGGCTTTGCGCTGTTCCTGGCGCTGTGGACGGGGCTGTGGCGGACGCCCGCGCCGGCGGTGGTGAGCGCGGCGGACGACGCGCTGGACACCCGGCTGGACCTGAACTCGGCCTCGGTGGCGGCGCTGGAGCAGTTGCCCGGCGTGGGCCCCGCGCTGGCGGAGCGGATCGTGGCGGACCGGGGGGCGAACGGGCCGTTCACGTCGGTGGATGCGCTGGACCGGGTTCCGGGGATCGGGCCCAAGATCATCGAGCGGGTTCGTGACCGCGTGCGCGTGGGTGAGTAGGCCGCTACGCTCGGAGTCGAATGGACCTGATCGCCCTGATCTCGTCCCACCCGTCGGTGGCGCGGTTGATCGAGGAGGCGGTGCGCGCACGCCGAGCGGTGGCCCGGGGGTCTTCAGGCTCATCCACACCCCTGCTGGCCGGGGCGGTGGCGGCGGCGGCAAGCCGTCCCGTGCTGCTGGTGACGGCGCACACCGACGAAGCGGACGACGCGGAAGCCACGCTGGTGGCGGCGAAAGTCCCGTGCGTGCTGCTGCCCGCGCTGCAGGCCTTGCCCGGCGAGACCCACGCGGCGGCGGAACTGCTCTCGGCCCGGCTGGGCGTGGTGAGGAGGGCGCTGGGGTGGGCGACGGCGCCGCCCCAACCCGGTACGGTGATCATCGCGCCCATCCCCGCGCTGATGCAGACCGTGCCCACCGAGCGACAGTTGGAGGGCGAGTTGCTCGAGGTGGTCACGGGTGATCGGCGCGGGCCGGGCGTGATCGCGTCGTGGCTGGCCGGCGCGGGCTACACGCGTGTGGACGCGGTGGAGGAGCCGGGCGATTACGCGCTGCGAGGTGGGATTCTCGATGTGTTCGCGCCGGGGGACTCCTCGAGCGCGGTGGTGGATGAGCAGGGGCGCGGCGTGAGCGCGGGCGGCGTGCCCGTCCGACTCGACTTCTTCGGCGACCAGATCGACAAGATCGCGGAGATCGACCTGGACACCATGGGGCTGGACCGCACCGTGCAGGCGGCCCGGTTCATCCGCGTCGGCGAGCCCGACCCGTCGGCGAAGCCCGAGCCGGGGCGGTGCTTCGTGGACCTCTTGCCCGCGCGCACGATCGCGATCCTGCACGAGTTGATGGAGATCACGGAGCAGGGGCGAGGGTACTACGAGCGGCTGACGGGCTCGCATGATGTTCTGGGTCTGCCCGCGGTGCTCAAGGCCGTGGTGCAGCGGCTGGCGTCGGTCATCGAGGTCACGTCCATCGGGCAGTATGCGGGGAACACAGCGGGCGGCGGGCCGGGGACGGACCCGGTGATCGAACTGCCGGTGGGCCCGCCGATGGCGCTGCCCGACGAGGTTCCCGACGCGATCAAGGATCTGGTGCGGCTGGCGCGGGGGGAAGACACGTCGGGTGCGCCGGCGCCGCCCATGAACGTGACGGTCTTCTGCAACACGGGCATGGAGCAGGCGCGGCTGGGCGAGCTGCTCGACGAGTCGGGGCTGCTTGAGGCGGGCGCGGCGTCGCCCGTGCGGTCGGTGGTGCAGCACGTTCATGCGGGATTCTGCTGGCGAGAGGACAGCCGCACGCACTTCATCCTGCCTTACCACGACCTGCTCAAGCGGTTCATGACGCGGCGGACGCGGGGCCTGTCTGGCGCGGCGCGGCTGAAGGCCGGGCGGGCGATGGACACGTTCCTGGACCTGCAGGTCGGCGACTACGTCGTTCACGCGGAGCACGGGATCGCGCAGTTCACGGGGCTGCGGTTCGTGAGGCCTCAGGACGAGAAGGCGAGCGTTGAGGAGCGGCTGAAGGGCAAAGCGGCGACCAAGGCGAGCAGCGCGGAGCCGGAGGAGTTCCTCACGCTCGAGTTTGCCGGGGGCACCAAGCTGCACGTGCCCGCGGTGAAGGTGGACCTGGTCACCAAGTACATCGGCGGCTTCAAGGGCAAGCCGCCGCTCTCGACCCTGGGCGGCGACCGCTGGAAGAACCAGAAGGCCCGGGTGACCGAGTCGATCCGCGACCTGGCGGCGGAGCTCCTCCGCGTCCGCGCCGCCCGCGAGCACCTCCCGGGCATCCGGTTTCCGGGCGACACGGTGTGGCAGAAGGAGTTTGAGGAGCAGTTTCCGTACGACGAGACGGAGGACCAGCTCGCCGCGATCGCCGAGATCAAGCGCGACATGACCTCGCCGCGTCCGATGGACCGGCTGCTCTGCGGCGACGTGGGCTACGGCAAGACCGAGCTGGCGATCCGCGCGGCGTTCAAGGCGGTGGAGTACGGCAAGCAGGTCGCCGTGCTGGTCCCCACCACGGTGCTGGCGGAGCAGCACGAGCGGACGTTCAAGGACCGCTTCGCCGGCTATCCGTTCATCATCGAGTCGGTCTCGCGCTTCAAGACCGACGGCGAGACCAGGCAGATCCTCGAGCGCCTGGCCAAAGGACAGATCGACATCCTCATCGGCACTCACCGGCTGATCAGCCAGGACGTCCGCTTCGCCGACCTGGGCGTGGTGATCATCGACGAAGAGCAGCGCTTCGGGGTTGAGCACAAGGAGCGGCTGCTGGCCCTGCGGATGACGGTGGATGTGCTCACGCTCAGCGCCACGCCCATCCCGCGGACGCTGCACATGAGCCTCTTGGGCCTGCGCGACATCAGCAGCCTGACGACCGCCCCCAGCGAGCGCCGGGCGGTGGTGACGGATGTGATCCCCTACAACGAGCAGCGGATCGCCCAGGCGATCAAGCGCGAACTGGCCCGCGAGGGGCAGGTGTTCTTCGTCCACAACCGGGTGTACGACATCCGCACCGTCGCCGACGAGGTGCAGAAGCTCGCGCCGGACGCGCGGATCGTGGTGGGGCACGGGCAGATGAGCGGGCACGAGCTCGAAGAGGTGATGCTGAAGTTCATGCGCCGCCAGGCGGACATCCTGGTGAGCACCACGATCATCGAGTCGGGGATCGATATCCCCTCGGCCAACACGATGATCATCGACGACGCCGACCGCTTCGGGCTGGCCGACCTGCACCAGCTCCGCGGGCGCGTGGGCCGCGGCAAGAACCGCGGGTACTGCTACCTGCTGCTGCCCAACGACCGCCCGGTGAAGGAGCGGGCCAAGCAGCGGCTCAAGGCGATCGAGCAGTACAGCATGCTCGGCGCGGGCTTCAAGATCGCGATGCGCGACCTGGAGATCCGCGGCGCGGGCAACATCCTGGGGCCTGAGCAGTCCGGGCACATCGCCGCCGTGGGGTACGACATGTACTGCCGGCTGCTGGAGCGCGCGGTCAAGGAACTCCGCAATGAAGTGACGCTCACGCCCAGCGAGACTTCGGTGGAGATCGGGATTCGCGGGGTGATCCCCAAGACGTATGTGCCCAGCGACCAGCGCCGCTTGGAGGCGTACCGGCGCGTGGCCCTGGCGGCCTCCCCCGCTGACGTGCAGAAGGTGCGCGACGATCTCAAGGCCGCCTACGGCGAGCCGCCGGAGACCACCGAACGGCTGCTGCAGATGGCCGAGCTGCGGTCGGGCGCGCGGCTGCTGGGCGTGCGGAGCATCAGCGTGCGCGGGAGCGACGTGATCATCCGCACCACCGACGGGCCCAAGGTGGCCGAAGCCCTGGAGGGCTCGCCGGCGCGGGTGACCGTGCTGCCCGTCTCTCGCCCCGACGAGATCCCCGAGGTCTACTTCCGCCCGCACAACCCCGAAGCCCTGGAGCCCGCGACGCTGCTGGCGATTCTGCGATTCAGGCTGGCGGGGGTGATGATCGCTGAGGACGAGCCGGAAGCGGCCCGGGCCATCCCCACGCCCGCCACCAAGCACTCCGCCCCCCCGGGCGCTGGCCGCCTGCGCGATCTCAAGAGGATCACGAAGCGGCGCTAAGCCCCCGCGCCCGGCCCGGCGGTCGGGCCGCGCGGCGCAGGGGAAGACCCCGGGCCCGGGCGAGCGGGCATGTCTGGTGTCCTTTCGGCTCTGTTGACGGCCCGGTGCGGCTCACGCACCGGCTTGGTGCGCGTCCGTGCTGCGCGCACGGGCCTGTTCACGGTTCTTTGGGCTGTCCGCGCGGCGTGGACGCCCATGTTTGCTCCGAACTCGGGCACGAATGTCGCATACCAGGACCTGTGGGCGATCTTGATGCCTGTCCGCGCCGCGCGGACAGACACATTCGTTCCATACGGCCCCGAGTATGGAGCATTCGTGGGCACCCAAACTCCTTCCGAGGACCCCCGCGGCGCGTCCGCGCGGGATTTGGGCCCGCCGCGGGGCTTTTTCTGCGGACCTTCGCGGCTGGGTGTGTAACCGACCGGGACGTTCATCGCCGCAAGTCCGCGGGCCATGCTCCATGAAGACATGGAGGGAAAGAACCTCCCGTATACTCCGCCCATGCCCCACGCCATCGTCCTCCGCGCCCCGGGAACCAACTGCGACACCGAGATGGTCCGCGCGTTCCACCTCGCAGGGGCCACGGTCGAGCTGCTTCACCTTCAGCGCGCGATCGCCGAGCCTCATCGACTGGCCGACGCCGATCTGCTGGGCTTCCCCGGCGGGTTCAGTTATGGCGATGACGTGGCCTCCGGGCGGATTTTCGCGGTGAAGTTGCGCCAGCGCCTCTGGCCGGCCTTGCACGCGGCGGTGGATCGCGGCGCGCTGGTGATCGGCGCGTGCAACGGCTTCCAGGTGCTCGTCCAGGCCGGGCTGCTCCCGGGGCCCGACACCGGCGACTGGCCCCCCCACGAGGCCCCGGCGCAGGAGGTGGCGCTGACGTTCAATTCCGGCGGGCGGTTCATGGACCGCTGGGAGGGCGTAAAGCCCAACCCCGACTCGCCCTGTGTGTGGACGGCGGGGCTCGCGGACCAGTTCGCCCAGGGCGGGGCAGACGTGATGACCCTGCCCATCGCTCACGGCGAGGGGCGCTTCGTGACCGCTTCGCCCGCCGTGCTGGAGCGTTTGAAATCCCGCGGGCAGGTTGCGCTGACGTACACGTCTGACGTCAACGGTTCGGAGGCCCAGATCGCGGGCGTCTGCGACCGATCCGGGCGTGTGTTCGGGCTCATGCCCCACCCCGAGCGTTATCTCGACTGGACGCGCCACCCGTTCTGGACGCGGCTGGACCCGGCCGTTCGCCGCGGCGACACGCCGGGGCTGGCGATGTTCCGAAACGCGGTGCGTGCCGCGTCGGCCGTTCGCGTGTGAAGTGTCGTTTGTCCGCGGCCTGCCCGCTCGCTCCGTCGTATCTTTCATCCGCCAGCCATGACCCTGAGCGAATCCTGGCTAGAGCGAGCCGCCGCCCGCGCCGCACGGCGCGAGAAGCCGAACCTGCGCACGGTGATCGGCGACCGCCCGTGCGCGCAGTGCGGGTACAACCTGAAGGGGCTCGCCTCGCCGGGCAAGTGCCCCGAGTGCGGCACGGCGTTTCAGCTCGGCGCAGGCGGTGACGCGGAGGAGATACTCGAGCGGCCCGGCGCGTCGGTCCTGCGGGCGCTGTGGATGGGTACGGGCGGCGTGCTGTGGGGGGCGGCTCTGATCACCACGGGGCTCGCGATGCCGTACGTGTTTGAGTTGGCCAGCTCTCTGGCTCCGGTGGGCGGCAGCGCGGCGTGGTGGGTGGTCATCATGGTGCTGGCCGTGTGCGCTGCACCGGGGGCGATTCTGTGGCTCACGGGCACGGCGCTGGTCACCATCTCGGGCGACAGCGGCGAGGGCCCGCGCCCCGCGGGCGCGTTCACCGCCCGGCCCGCGTGGCAGATCTGGTCGGTGCGGTTCGCGGCGCCCGCGCCCCTGCTCGCGGTGGTCGGGATGGTCGCGGCGAGTTGGCCGGGGCTGGGGATCACCGACGCGCTGGAGACGCCGGTTCGGCTGCTTCTGCTGGTTGCGGGTCTGGGCGTGTGGCCCCTGTCGGCGCTGCTGGCCGACGCGGCGCGGCGGGTGGATGAACCGGGGCTGGCTGAGCGGCTGACGCTGTCGGGCTGGGCGCTGGCGGCGAGCGGGGCCGGGGCGGCTCTGGGCACCTGGCCCTCGCAGTGGCTGGGCTTCTTCGGCTCGGTGATTTCGGCGATGGCCTGGCTGTGCTCGCTGTTCATGCTGCCGGCGGCGTGCTGGTTCGCGTGGAACGTGTTCACACTGCGGGCTCCGCTGGCCTGGGCGCTGGGCGTGGCCAGCGCGCTGGAAGTCTCTGGACAGGGGCAACCGCCCGCCCCCGCGCCGCGAACAGGCGGACAACCCCGGAGGTGAACCGTGGTTCTGGACCCGCGAACCCTTAAGCCGGTCGCCTCCGAAACGGTGAAGGTGGACGCGCCTTGTGCACGCTGCGGCGTGAACCTCAAGGGCCTGGCGGTCTGGACACGCTGCCACCAGTGCGGGCTGGAGGTTGCCCGGAGCATCGAGCCCGGGGCGACGACCGCCCCCACCACTGCCCCTCCCGCGGTGGACGAAGACGGCCGGCCCGTCCGGCCCACCCAGACGCCGTGGGTTGAGAGCAACGCGCTGCGACCCCGCCCGCTGCTGTACTACCAGGACCTGAATCGCATCGACAAGGTTCAGCTCGCCCGGGCCTCAACCCTGCTCTCGGTCGGAGCGGTCCTGATCGCGGCGCCCATGCTCGTGGCCTGGCTGATCCTCTACTTCCGCTCGCAGACCTGGCTGCCCATCCCCCTCTCCGCCGCCGACGGCGTCGCGGCGGTGTGCGCCGGGCTGGCGGGCCTGCCCGGCGTGGCCATGTGGGTGGCGGGTCAGGCGATGCTCACGCCCGGGCTGCCCAGGACGCCCACGACCAAGGAAGAGGCCATCGCCATCGGTCGCACGCTGCCGGGGATGATGGTCGAGAAGTCGGCGACGTGGCCTCTGCTCGTCCGTATCGCGCCCGCGCTGTGGGCGTGGCCCTTGCTGTGCGTGGTGGCTTCCGCGGTCACCGACATCCCGCGGGTGGGTCAGTTGGGCGCGGTGGGCGCGTTCGTCGCCCTCGCGGGGCACTTCATCACGTGCGTGCACCTGCGCGAGGTGGCCCTGGTGATGCGCGACGACCTGGCGGCCCGGAGGTTCCGCGAGTCGGGGCCGCTGCTCTTCGCCCTGGGCGTCGTGCAGTTGATTCTGCTCACGCCCCCCGACGCCTTCACCGAGGAGATCGGGGCGGTCACCCAGTTCACCCACGGGCTCTTCGGAGTCCTGTCGACCATGCTCTTCTTCGCCGCCATCGTCTGGCCGGTCAGCCGGTTCATGGTGGGGCTCTTCTCGCTGGCGGCGGCGTGCCGGGAGAGCGTGACGGACGACATCGTGACCACCCAGCGCGAGGCGGAGAAGCGGGCCAAGGTGCGGCGGATGTTTGAGGAGGCCCAGGCCCGCAGGCGTGCGGGTGAAGAGGTCTGACGCTCGTCTCCGTCGCGCGGCTATTCTGGGCCATGAACCTCGATCTCACCGGCAAGCGGGCCCTGGTGTGCGGCGCATCGCAAGGCATCGGGCGTGCCTGTGCCGAGGCCCTGGCACGCCAGGGTGCGCGGGTTACCGTGGTCGCCCGCGATCGCGAGAAGTTGGCCAAAGTCGCGGAGAATCTCGCCCGCACGCCCCAGGGCGCCACGCACGATTACTTCCACGTCGATCTCTCGCAGCCCGCCCAGGTCCGCCAGACGCTGCAGCACCACCTCGGCGCGAGCCCAGGCGACTACCACATCCTCATCGCCAACACCGGCGGCCCGCCCGCCGGCTCGGCTATCGAAGCCACGCCCGAGCAACTGCTCGCCGCGTTCAACGCTCAACTCATCTCGGCGCAGGTGATGGTGCAGACCCTGCTCCCGGGCTTCAAGGCGGCGAAGTACGGGAGGATCATCACGATCACCAGCACCAGCGTGAAGTGCCCCATCCCCGGGCTGGGAATCAGCAACATTGTGCGACCTGCCGTCGCCGCGTGGGCCAAGTGCCTGGCGACCGAACTGGGCCCCTTCGGCGTCACCGCCAACAACGTGCTGCCGGGCTTCACCAGCACCGAGAGGCTCAGCACGCTCGTCAAGGGCCGCGCGGGCAAGTCCGGCGCCAGCGAAGAGGACATCACCAGAGAAATGACCGCGAGCATCCCCGCCGGACGCTTCGGCGCGCCCGAAGAGCTCGCCGCCGTTGTCGCGTTCCTCGCCAGCCCCGCCGCGGCGTACGTGAGCGGCGTGAGCATCCCGGTCGACGGCGGCCGACTGCCGACCCTCTAACCACCTCCACACCTTGACACCTCGTCACCTCGACAACTGTCCTGCTTGACACCTCTACCCCGCCCCCCTCCTATTGCCCATGCCCTTCGACCCCTCCGCCGCCGCCGCGCCCGACTCCGGCCTCTTTGGCCTGCCCGCTTCCGCACGCGCTCTGGACGAGGCCTCCATCGTCATCGTGCCCGTGCCGTTTGACGCCACCACGTCCTACGGCGGCGGAGCCAGCGCGGGACCCGCGGCGGTGCTGGAGGCATCCAAGCAGGTGGACCTGCTCGACCATCACTTCGGGAATGTGTTTGAGGCGGGCATCGCGATGCTGCCCATCCCCAAGAACATCGCCGCCATGAGCAAGGCGGCCCGCAAGGCGGCCAAGCCGATCATCGAGCGCGGCGGAGCCGACCCGGCGAAGCCCGCCGATCGCAAGGCGGTGGCCAAGGTGGACGACGCGTGCGCCCGCGTGCAGAGCCTGGTGCGCACCCAGTTCGCCCGTCTGCTCGCGGAGGGCAAGACGCCCGGGCTTCTGGGCGGCGACCACAGCACGCCCCTGGGGGCCCTGGAAGCCTCGTCGCAGTACGTCCAGAGTCTGGCCCGCGCCGGCGACAAGCGCGCCAAGGCCGGCCTGGGCATCCTTCACCTCGACGCCCACATGGACCTGCGCGACGCCTTTGAGGGCCTTGCGCAGTCGCACGCCTCGATCATGTTCAACGTCCTGCGGGCCTGCCCGGGCGTGTCGCGGCTGGTGCAGATCGGCATCCGCGATTACTGCGAGGATGAACTGGGCGTGGTGGAGGCGTCCAAGGGGCGCGTGCGCGTGGTCTATGACGCCGACGTCTTCGCCGCGATGCACGCCCTGCCCGGTGCGCCGTCGCTGGGGCGGCTCATCGACCGGGCGATCGCCGATCTCCCCCACTACATGCATGTCTCGTTCGACATCGACGCGCTGGACCCCAGCCTCTGCCCCGGCACGGGGACGCCGGTGGCGGGCGGGCTGCCCTTCAACCTCGCGGCGCACATCCTGCGGGCGCTGGCGGACAGTGGGCGGCGGGTCGTGTCGTTTGACCTCGTCGAGGTCTGCCCCGCCCCGGGGGCGGCCACCGAGTGGGATGCCAACGTGGGCGCTCGCGTGCTCTACAAGTTGTGCGGGTGCGCCGCCGTGAGCGGGAACGCGGGCAAGCCTAAGCGAAAAGCCCGGCGAGCCTGATGAAAGCCCAGGCCGACGCGGTGCCGGCCAGGTCGAAGATCCACCTGCCCGCG
Source organism: Phycisphaerales bacterium (assembly GCA_022843545.1). Taxonomy (GTDB): domain Bacteria; phylum Planctomycetota; class Phycisphaerae; order Phycisphaerales; family UBA1924; genus JALHNL01. The sequence goes on from JALHNL010000001.1 coordinate 87,209, forward strand.
AGGAAGAAGACGATCGCGAGGCCCACGAAGGCCGTGATCGCGCCGCGCTCGCTGTACACGAACTCGCGATAAGGCCTCACGAAGGTCGCCACCACGCGTGAGCCGTCAAGTGGCGGGAGCGGGAGCAGGTTGAGCGCGAAGAGCGCGAGGTTCAGGAAGAGCCCCAGCCAGCAGAACGTGGCCAGGAGCCCCATGGCCGTGCGTGCCTCCCACGCGTCGCCCAGCGTCGGCGCGCCGGACTTGGCGAAGGCGAAGGCCCCCACGAGCAAGCAGACCGCCGCCAGCAGCAGGTTCATCGCGGGCCCCGCCAGGGCCACGGTGGCTTCGTCGCGGATCTTGCGGAAGTTGGCGGGGTTCACGGGCATCATGCCCCAGGCGATGCCCAGGAAGAAGAGCATGATCAGGCTGGGGAAGCCCATGTGGACGATGGGGTTCCACGTCATGTGCCCGAGATGGATGGGCGTGCGGTCGCCGCAGCGGATGGCGGCCCACCCGTGCCCCAGTTCGTGGAGGCAGATGGAAAAGATGACCCAGAAGGCCCACGCCAAAACGAACGCGGGGCCCATTGCGGCCGACCAGTCCTGCCACCAGAGGTTCATGGCGTAGGTTACACCCGAGTCGGATCAGGATGCCGACTGCCGGTCTCAGAGAACGAAAGAGGCCGGCGGGGTTGATCCCGCCGGCCCTTGAACGTCGTCAAACTGTCGGGATGGTCAGACCTTGGCCTTGGTCATCGCGGCCGAGGCCTTCTTGCAGCGGTCCACGATCTCGTCGAAGGTCGCGGGGTCGCTGATGGCGATTTCCGAGAGCATCTTGCGGTTCAGGAGCAGACCGGTCCCGCGCAGGCCGTGCATGAACACGCTGTAGCGGATGCCGCGCATCTTGCAGGCGGCGGTCAGACGGATGATCCACAGGGAGCGCATCTCGCGCTTCAGGCGGCGGCGGTCGCGGTAGGCGTAGACACCCGCGCGGCGAACGGCCAGACGGGCCTTCCAGCGGTGGCGGCCGCGGGCGCCGTAGTAGCCCCGAGCTTCCCGCAGAATCCGCTTACGAGCCTGATTACGCGCCGCGCCTTTACGAACTCGTGGCATGAGCCACCTCCTCACATCCGATCCGGGGGCCCCGCACACGCGGTGGGGACGCTTGGTTCCCGTCGGAAGATCGCCCGCTTCGGCGGGCCTTTCGTGGGCCGGTCACGCTGACCGGGCCCGATGAGTGATCCGACTTACTTCTTGCCCGCGCTGCCGGCGGCCTTGGCCGCGGCTTCCTTCTTGGCCGCCTTCTGAGCCTTGCGCTCGGCGGGAGAGGGGCTCTTGCGGACGGCGCTGCGGGGCTGGTCCTTGCCGCGAAGGCGGCGGAAGAGCAACTCCTCGAGGCCCTTGGTCTGGCTGGACCAGAGGTACTTGCTCTGGGCCAGGCGGCGCAGGCGCTTGGCGCTCTTGCTGCTCTTCAAGTGCTTGCTGCCGGCAGGCTTGTGCTTGACCTTGCCGGTCTTGGTGATCTTCATCCGCTTCAAGAGACCCTTGTGGGGCTTGTTGGTCGACATGGCCGGCTCCGGAGAAACTCTGGACAGGGTCGAGAGGATATGCGCTTGACCACACGGGGTCTAGGGGGCCAGGTGGACAGACTGCCGGGCACTACGGGCGCCCGAGCCAGACAGACAACCAACCCCTGGGAGGTTTACTGACTCGTCACTCGCGAATCGCCAGAGAGGACTACTTTGCCGGTGCGATCAGCGGGACGATGCTGCGATTGGGCAGGTTGAGCGAACCGACCAGGGCGGCGACGGCGGTGCCCTCGGCCCCCTTGAGCGAGCCGGCCAGTTCGACCAGCTTGCTCACCTGGCGGTCCTCAAGCAGGTTCCCGAACTTCTTGGCGCCCACCGCGGCGCGGTCGACCAGGCCGATCATCTCGGGCCCCTGGGCGGCGGTCGCGGCGTCCACCACAGCGACCTGGGCACGCTTGTCGCTCAGCAGCACCAGCACGTCGGCGATGGCCATCTTGACCTCGCCCGTGGCGCCGGGCAGAGCCGAGACGAGCGGCATGACCGCGTCGGCGGCGGAGAGGGTGGTGCTGCCGGAGAGGGCCAGATCACGCAGCGCGCCCAGCGCACGCAGCTTGTACGCCTTGGTCTCCTCCTCGGAGAGCGGGCCCGAGCCCGTGAGGTCCACGAACTGCTTGACAGCCTCGGTCATCTGGACGGCGTCCAGCCCCGGACGGATCGCGCGGAGCATGGGGTCGCGCATCACCTCCGCGCCGGCCTCGATCTGCGACTCCGCGGAGAGGATGGCCACCACGGGCGTGGCGGCCAGGCGGGTGTCGTTCCGCAGGGTCTTGAGCGCGTCGGCGGTGGACTTGCCGGGCAGGAGCGAGACGACCAGGTCCACACCGGGGACGTCGGCGGCGGAGCCGATCAGGTCGCCCGCGGCGCCCGCGAGGGGCAGAACCGTGTAGCCCATCGCCTTGAGCTGGGAGACGACCGTCTCGCCGGCCTCGCGGTCGGGGCTGATGACAGCGGCGAAGCGAGACTCCACATCGCGGACGGCGGAAGCAAGAATCGGGACGACGCGCTCGGAACCCGCAAAGGACGAGGCGGGGTTGCCCGCGGCCAGGGCCAGGGCCGCTTCGTACTGAACGCGGCGGCTGGGATAGCGCAGGGCCTCGAGCAGCGGAGAACGGCCGTCAAGCGTGGAGGCCAGCGCCCCCGCGCCGGCGGTGCGCTCGATGGCGGCGATGGCCCGGCGGGCGATCGCGGTGTTCTTGGCATCGATGGCCCGGGCCAGCACGGCCTGGGCGGCCGAGGGACCGGCGGCGACGGCGTAGTACATCGCGTCGGGCTTGTCCTTGGGCCACAGCGGGTTGTCGTAGTCCTTGGGGGTCAGAATCTCGCGGGAGAAGTTGGCCTGGAGCCAGGTGGCGACGGCGTCGGCGCGGCTCTCGTCCAGACGCAGGGCACGCTCGGCCAGGCGGATCGCCATCATGTCGTGGAAGATCTCGGACTTGACGGGCATGGCCGACAGACCGGTCTGCGGGTCGTACGACCACACGGGCTGCTGGTCCTCGCGAGGCAGGAGCAGCAGGCTCTCGTTCTTGGAGGCGTAGGCCTCGGCCAGATTGGCCATGAGCACGCCCGGACGGGCGTCGGCGGAGAACTGGCCGTCGATCTGCTTGATCGCCCGCTCCGCGGCGGTCTTGACGCTCGCGCTGGAGGCGGCGGCGTGGACCTCGTACAGGAAGGGGATCGCGGCGCGGTAGGGCATGCCGCCGAGGATCGAGATCACCTGCTCCTGACCGGTGCCGTCGAGCTTGGAGAGGGCCATGCACAGGGGCATGACGGCGGGGCGACCCATGTCGCCCAAGAGCTGGCGGACCTCGGCCTGCTGGCTGGGCTTGGCGCCGTCGCGCAGGGCGGTGAGGAGCTGGGGCACGGCGTACTCGCCGGCGAAGGCGAGGCGCTCGCGGGCGAAGACCCGCTGGCGCTGGGTGCCGGTGAGCAGTTCGATGTTCTTGCGGATCTCTTCGGGGTCGCGGGCCTGCTCGAGCTTGCCCTGCTCATAGGCCTTGAGGAGGCGGTCGGCGGTGCCCTCCAGTTCGGCCACGCGGGCCCCGCGGAGGACGGTCTCGCTGAAGCGACCGGCCTCGTTGCCCGTGTCCACCAAAGAGGCGAACTGGGCGAAGGTCATGGTCGCCTTGCCGGCCTCGGCGTTGCCGATGGGCTGGGGCATCTTGTCCAGCAGGGACATGCCGAACGCCTTGGCCAGGTCGTAGCGGGCGATGCGGATGTAGTGGACGAAGTCGCTGAGGGTCTGGGCGTCCGCGGCGGGCTTGGCGGTCTCGGCAGGCTTGGCCGCCGTCTCGCCACCCCCACCACCCGCGCCGGCGGGCTGAGCCCAAGCGGGGAAAGCCAGAGCAGAGCCGGCCACGGTGAGAGCGAGCAGGGTCCGCACACGGTTATGAGCAAGGCTGTACACGTCCATCTCCTGAAGGTCCGCCCGAGAGTCGCAATCCTGTGCACCGCGCGGGCCAAAGGCAAACCGCCCCCGGGGGGTTCTTTCCCCATGGGGACCCGGGCGGGAGAAGGTACCCGGGCGGGGTGGGGGCTGTCAAAGACCCACAAACGCCCAAGTGCTGACCTCTCCCGACGTTATCCGACGGTGGTACCCCTTGGGTTTGTGTGATTTGCACCGTCTACGGAAGCTGAGCGGTCAAGCCGCCCCTGTTTGACGCCGATGCCATAGCCGCGGGCCGCGCCATCGCCGGCCAGCACAACCGGGCACCCCAGCCACGAGAGGGCCATCGATGCCATTCGAGAAAGACGTTCTGACGACCGGCGAAGTCGCGAAGATCTGCAACGTGGCCCCGCGCACGGTGTCCAAGTGGTTCGACTCCGGGCAACTGAAGGGCTACCGCATCCCCGGTTCCAAGGACCGGCGCATCCCCGTCGCCCAGCTCATCAAGTTCATGAAGGCCCACAACATCCCGCTTGACGGGATCATGTCGGGCCGGACGCGTGTGCTGATCGTCGACGACGAGCGCGAGGTGACCGACGCGCTGAGCAAGGTGCTGCTGGAGCAGGCGAACTACGAGGTTCGCGCGGCCTGCACCGCCTTCGCCGCGGGTTTGGAGGCCGAGCGCTTCAAGCCGCATGTTCTGCTGCTGGACATCCATCTTTCCGACAGCGAGGCGCTGGCGAAGGAGATGGCCAAGTCGGTCCGGAGCGAGGACGAACTGCAGCTCACCAAGGTCATCGCGATGTCGGGCAAGCTGTCCGACGCGCAGCTCTCCGGCCTGCGTGGTCAGGGCTTCGACGGGTACCTCAAGAAGCCCTTCGCCGTCCGCCAGGTGATCGACGAGATCGAGAAAGCGGTGGCCCTGGTTCACTGAACACTGAAACCCTGAATCTCCTTCCTTCTGACTGCCCCGCGCCCACACCGCGGGGCGGTTGTGCTTAGGGATGGCTTGCGCAGGGATCCCCGACAGAGGTGTCGCGACCGGGTTCTTGGACGTCGGCCCTGTGTGATTTCTCTGGGGAAGCCGGAACCTGAGCCCCGACTTGTTCAGAGCGGGCAACCCCGGTCCGATGGAACTCGCGCCATTGGCCAGGAGCTCCCCAAGTGAAGACCCGCCCAAGTCTTGCTCTCGCCCTGTTTGCCGCCGCCTTTGCCGGACCGGCGCTCGCCCGCGACCCGGAGCTGGTGCTGGTGCCGCCGGCGGAGCCCATCGGCGGCCCGGACTCGCCCGTGAGGCAGCCCAAGGTGGCCCCCCCGGTGACGGCGCCGGCCGACGAGGGGCGGTCAAAGCTGAGCGCGGAAGGCGAGGCCCCGGCCGAGGAACCCTCCAAGTGGTGGACGTTGACGGTGGGGTTCGACATCGTGACCGCGTACTACGGGCGCGGGTTCATCGTTGAGGATGACGGCTTCATCTTCCAGCCCTATGCGTCGTTCGCGGCAGAGGCCCTGACCTGGGAGGGCGGCGGGCTGACGTTTGACGTGGGCACGTGGAACAGCGTGCACAGCGAGGAGACCGACGCGGACCTGCTGGGCAGCAGCAGCGTGGACGCCTGGTTCGAGTGCGACCTGCTTACGGGTGCGACCGTGGAGGTCGAGCCGTTCAGCGTGCGTCTGAGCTACGCCATGTACGCCAATCCCAACCGCGGCGCGGACCCGATCCACGAGTTCATCGCGACGATCGCGCTCGATGACTCGGGCTGGATGGGCGACTTCGCCCTCAACCCGGCGATCACGATCGCGCAGGAACTGGGGGATGACTCGGGCGACGGCTTCGACGGCCATGGGACGTACTTTGAAGCGGGCGTGACGCCCGGCGTGACGTTTGACCTGGGCCCCATCAAGGAGGCCCGGCTGAACTTCCCGATGCTGATCGGGCTGTCGATCAACGACTACTACCAGTTCGAGAACACCGCCGGGCGCGTCGAAGGCGACACGTTCGGCTACTTCCAGGGCGGGGCCCGCCTGCTGATCCCGCTGCCCATGCCGGAGGGGTGGGGAGCGTGGACCTTCAGCGCGGGCGTAAGCGTGATCGTCTTCGGCGACGGGCTGGAAGAGAACAACGCTGACGACCGCGACACGCGGGTGCTGGGCCTGTTCGGGGTGAGCGCGTCGTTCTGATGCGCGGCTTGGGGTTCTGTTATCGATGTGTTTGTACGCAACCAGGGGCATGATTCATGAAGTTCAGTCTCTCCCACAAGATGCTGGGGCTGGTGGGGATCGCGATCGTCGGGCTGCTGGCTTTCGGCGCGACCACGATGTTCACGCTCAGGGCCGTGAAGGTGAACGGCCCGCTGTACGCGCAGATCGTGACGGGCAAGGACCTGATCGCGGACATCCTACCGCCGCCGGCGTACATCATCGAGAGCAAGCTGACGGTGCTGGAGATGCTCACGACGGACGAGGCGGAGCGGCTGAGGACGCTTGAGCAGCGGATGACGCAGCTCGAGAAGGACTTCAACGCGCGCCGGGAGTACTGGAACCAGAACCTGGGCGAAGGCGAGATGAAGACGGAGTTGCTCACCGACTCGGCCCGGCCGGCGGAGAGCTTCTTCACGCTGTACCGGACGAAGTTCCTGCCCGCGCTTTCGGCGGGCAAGAAGGACGAAGCGTCGGCGCTGGCCCTTGGCGCGATGGACGCGGAGTACGTGAAGCACCGCGCCGCGATCGACCGCGTGGTGGCGAAGGCCACCGCGTTCGCTTCGGCGAACGAGTCGCAGGCCGCGGCGGTCACGGCTTCGCGCACGACGCTCCTGATCGTCGCGGCGGCGGGCGTGGTGGTGGGCGTGCTGGTTCTGGCGGGGGTGGTGATCCGGTCGATCTCGCGGTCGGTGTCGCGCGTGGTGGCGGGGATGAACGCGCTCTCGGCCGGCGACCTGACGGCGCGGATCAACGTGACGTCCACGGACGAGTTCGGGCTGATCGCGGGGCTGTACAACCGCTCGGCGGACGCGCTCTCATCCATGATCGCGGATATGTCCAAGGCCGCTCAGGAGGTGGCCGCGGCGGCCACGCAGATCGCGGGCTCGGCTGAGGAGACGGCCAGCGGGATGAAGCTGCAGCAGGACCAGACAGCGCAGGCGAGTGCGGCGATCGAGGAACTGAATTCGATGGCGATGCAGGTGGCGAAGAAGAGCGCCGAGGCGTCCACGGCGGCCTCGTCCTCGGGCGAGCAGGCGACGCAGGGCGGCTCGGTCGTGCAGAAGACCATCGAGGAGATGAAGGGGATCGCGGAGCGCGTGAGCGCGTCGGCGGCGTCGGTGTCGGAACTGGGCAAGAAGAGCGAGCAAATCGGGCAGATCGTGAGCGTCATCAACGACATCGCGGATCAGACCAACCTGCTGGCGCTCAACGCGGCGATCGAGGCGGCCCGCGCCGGCGAGCATGGGCGGGGCTTTGCGGTGGTGGCCGACGAGGTGCGCAAGCTCGCCGAACGCACCACCAAGGCGACCAAGGAAGTGGCCGAGAGCATCGACCAGATCCAGGCCGGGACGCGCGACGCGGTGGCGCAGATTCAGAGCGGCACGGAGCGGGTGACGGGCGGCGTGGAACTGGCGGGCACGGCGGGCCAGGCCCTTCAGCAGATCGTCGAGGCCTCCTCGGAGGTGCAGACGATGGTGCAGGCCATCACCTCGGCGGTGCAGCAGCAGGGCGAGGCGGGCGAGGCGATCGCCCGCAACATCGCGGAGATCAACAAGGTGACCAACGAGTCCGCGGAGGGCTCGAGGCAGGCGGCGCTGGCGGCCACGCAGCTTTCGAGCCGGGCGGAGCAGTTGAGGCAGATGGTCCAGCGGTTCAAAACCGCGCCCTCAGCGGAGCAGCCGGCGGAGAAGGCGACGAACGCCAAGGCCGCGGCGAAGCGTGCCGCCGCGAAAGCGGTGGCTCGGCGGGCCGAGCCCGTGACGTGACCGTGGAGAGTCGCGATCTACACTGAGGCGTGCAGGACCTGCCGATCATTCTGGGCACCCTGGCGGTCGTCTTGGGCGGCGGGGTGTTCATCTTTTTCTATTGGCGGAAGACCTACGGCGTGTGGGCCCGGTCCAAGCCGTCCACGCGGGGCGCTCGCAAGGCGGGCGATGGCGGCCAGACGGTGGTGACGTGGGACGGGCCCGGCGGAACGGGCGTAACGGCCGGCCTTCACGGCTCATCTGACCTTACACCAAGTCACGCCACGCCATCCGGCGAGGTCGGCGGGCACACCGGGCATGGCGGCGCGAGCGGCGGCTGGGAGGCCTCCGACTCAGGCGGTTCGGCGGGTGACGGAGGAGGCGGTGACGGCGGAGGGGGCGGGGGCGGCGGGGGAGATTGACCGACCTACCAACAGACATGTCCGAACCGCTTTCCAACCCGAACAGCCACGCGATCACCGACGACCCCCTTCCGGGCGCGACACCCGAGTCTCGCCAGCGCCTGAATGACGTCGTCTCGCTCATGCGCGAGATGAGCACGCACACCGACCCGAACGAACTGGTGAAGGCGTACGGCCGACGCATGCGGACGTTGTGGCACGGCGACGGCATTCTGTCGATGTCGCGCCGTGAGTTGTCGTACCCCCACTTTCGAATCACGCGGTGGTCGGGGTGGGGCGACAGCCAGCCTGACCCGTGGCGAGAGCGCGACAAGCTCCCGCTGCTCAAGGGCGGCTTGCTGGCGGACCTGCTGTACGCGGGCGAGGCGCGGATCATCAACGATCTGGCGATCGACCCGGGCGACCCCGCCGCGCCTTACCTCCAGAACGTCCGCTCGATCAACGTGGTGCCGCACTTTGACAGCGGTCATGCGTTGAACATGGTGATCCAGTTCTCGCGTGAGGGCGCGTTTGACGCGGAGCGATTCCCCGAACTGGTATGGCTGTCAAATCTGTTCGGGCGCGGGGTGAACAACATGGTGCTGTCGCGCCGGCTGCGCGACGCTTATGACGAGATCGACCGCGAACTCAAGGTCGTGGGCGACATCCAGCAGAGCCTGCTTCCGCGCGAACTGCCGGAACTGCGGACGCTGGAACTGGCCACGTACTACCAGACTTCGCGCCGCGCCGGGGGCGACTACTTCGACTTCTTCCGCCTGCCCGACGACCGCTTGGGCATCCTTCTCGCCGACGTTTCGGGGCATGGCACGCCCGCGGCGGTGCTGATGGCGGTGCTGCACGCGCTGGCCCATCAGTTCCCCGGCGCGCCCGAGCCCGCCAGCAGGGTGCTCACGTACATCAACGAGCAGCTCTGCACCCGCTACACGGACGGGGGCACGTTTGTGACGGCGATCTATGGCGTGTACGACGACAAGACGCGGGAGTTCCGCTTCGCCAGCGCGGGGCACAACCCGCCCCTGCTGATCCGCAAGAGCGGCGGCGGTGTGGACCTGCTTCGGGGCACCGGGCTGCCGCTGGGCATCGTGCCCGACACCGACTTCGGCGACGACGCGGTGACGCTTGCGCCGGGCGACCAGTTGGTGCTCTACACCGATGGGATCACCGAAACGCGCGGCGTGAGCGGGCCGGCGATGTTCGGCGAGGACGGGCTTGCGGCGGCGGCGCGGCGCGGCACGGGCTCTCCGGCCGAGGTGCTGGGACAGGTGCTGGATGAACTGGCCACCTTCAGCGGCGGGGCGGCGCAGGTGGACGACCGGACGCTGATCCTGGCGCGCGCCAAGTAATCACGACTTGCGCTTGAGTTGGAAGACCGCGTGGCCGGTGACCTTGCCGCCGGTCATGGATCGCCACTCCTGGGTGATCGTGCCGTCAGGGTTGAAGATGAGCGACAGCTCCGCCATGTACTCCTTGTTGGCGTCGATCAGGTTGGTGACGCCGTCGGAGTAGAAGTCGAGGCGGCCGGCCCCGGGGCTGGTGCAGCGCATGCGGGGCTGGTTGCCCTGCGCGCAGTAGTGCGTGACGAGCAGGTCGGGCCCGTCGAGGTGGTAGAGGTTGGTCATCTCGTGGGCTGAGCCGGGGAACATGATCTCGCGGACGACCGAACCGGCGGATGACACCGCGAACACCGAGGCCAGTTGCCCGGCGTTCTCCCCCTCTGCCCAGACCCACTCGCCCGCGAGGCTCTTGACACGGTCGAGCGTCGCGGCCTCACGCTGCGCGTCAGCCTTCGCGACCACGCGAACGGCGATTGGGGAGTTCTGGGCCGTGCGTTCGGACGTCTGGCAACCGGTCAGAACGGGCAAGGCGAGCAAACCAGCGATCAGGAGCGTGCGCATAACTGCCTCCCAAGAACGACCGCGCGGGTGCACAAAGCGCGGGCTTTCAGATTACCCGCAATCCACGTGTGGTGTCTGGCAGTCCGGGCCGCGGTTCGGTATTCTGGAGCTGTGCCCCCCTCCCCCCCCACCCCGCCTGTTCCGCCCTCCGCGGCGAGGCCGCTGACACGCCGCCTGGCGATGGGCGCTGGGCTGTCGTGGAATCGGCAGAGCCAGTACGCGGCGGATGAGGCGGTGGAGTCGTGCGGGGTGAGTCTGGCCGACAACGGGGGCAGCGCGTGCGATCTGGCGATCGTGTTCGTCAGCCCGCACCATGTGAGCAGCATGACGCAGGTGGCCAGAGCCGTGCAGCGCGGGCTGGGCGCGCGCTGCGTGGTGGGCTGCTCGGCGGAGGCGGTGATCGGGGGGGCGCAGGAACTCGAGGGTGTCGCGGGCATTTCGGTGCTGGCGGGCTCGCTGCCGGGCGTGGGGCTCACGCCGTTCTCATCGGATGATCTTCCGCCCACGCTCGCGGGTCCGGGCTCCGCCGATGCGGGCGAGGAGGACCTGGCGCTGCTGGCCGACGCGGTGGGCATGACGCCCGCTCACCGGGGCACGCTTTTGTTCGTTGACCCGTTCACCACGCCGCTGATGGCGGTGATCTCCGGGCTGGCCAAGGCGCGGGCGATGTGCTCGCCCGGTGGCGCGGGCCGGCCCGGCGGGGGTGGAGTGGTCGGCATCGACCCCGACGGTCAGATCGTGGGCTCAACTCGGCGCAGCGCGATCCTCGGGGGCGTGTGCTCGGCGGCGCGGGGCCCGGGCGGCGGCAACGCGATGATCCTCAACGACCGGGTGGTGACCGAGGGCGTGGTGGGCGTGTCGCTCTCGGGGCAGGTGCGAATGGACACGGTGGTGTCGCAGGGGTGCCGGCCCATCGGCCCGCCCCTGGTGGTCACCAGCGCCAAGGGGCAGGTGATCCGCATGCTGGGCGGCAAGCCCGCGCTCGACTGCGTCCACAGCGCGATCAGCACGCTCAGCGAACACCAGCGGCAGACCATGCTCTCGCGCGGGCTGATGCTCGGGCGGGTGGTGGATGAGTACCGCGATCACTTCGGCCCCGGCGACTACCTCATCCGCGCCGTCACCGGGGTGAACAAGGACGAGTCGGCGATCCTGCTGAGCGACCGCGTGAGCGTGGGGCAGACCGTGCGGTTCCACGTGCGCGACGCGAAGACCGCCGACGCCGACCTGGCGATGCTCATGGACGCACAGGCCCTGCACGGGCGCCCGGCCGGCGCGCTGCTCGTGAGTTGCAACCAGCGCGGCACCCGTGTCTTCTCGCAGAAGGATCACGACGCGATGACGATCCAGCGGGCCTTCCGCGACCATGAGGCCGGCGAGCAGAAGGCCCGCGGGGGCGAACCGCTGGGGCCCGGCCACCGCCTGGTCCCGCTTGCCGGCATGTTCGCGGCGGGCGAGATCGGCCCGATCGGCGACGGCGTGTTCTTGCACGGGCAGACGGCGTGCGTGGCGGTGTTCAGGGAGGCGTGAAGCCTGAGGCTTCAGGCACGCGGGGCTCAGACCGCCGCGCGACATGGCCGGCGGCGACCCTTCTCACCCCCGCGCGGGCCCCAAGAGCTGCTCCGGCGACTGCAAGAGTTCGATCACCCGCGCCAGCATGAGCGCCGCCTGGGCTCCGTCCACCACGCGGTGGTCGCAGGCCAGACTGAGCGGGAGGAGTTTGCCCACCGCGATGCCACCGCCGCGGACCACCACCCCGTCGCGGGCGCGGCCGACGGCGAGGATGCCGCACTCGGGGTAGTTGATGATCGGGGTGGCGAAGCGGCCGGCGTGGCTGCCCACGTTGCTGATGGTGAAGGTGCTGCCCGAGAGCATCTCCCGGCTGGCGGTGCGGTTGCGGGCCGCGTCGGCGACATGGGTGATGTGCCGCCCGATCTCGAGCACACCCAGCTTGTCGCAGTCGCGGATGACCGGGACCATGAGGCCCGCGTCGGTGTCGGTGGCGATGCCGATGTGCACGGCGCGGTGGCGGACGATCTCCTCGGCTTGGTCGTCGGTGGTGGCGTTGAACTCGCCGAACTCGCCCGCCAGGCAGCGGCAGACCGCGCTGGCGACGAACGGGAGGAACGACACCTTCTCGCCGCTGGCGGCGGCCAGGCGCTTGCGGAGCGCATCCAGGGCCGACACGTCCGCCTCGTCCATGACGGTGAAGTGGACGGTCTGGCTCACGCTTTCGCGCAGGCGGTTGGCGATGGTGCGGCGCACCCCGCGGAAGGGAATGCGGGTGGTGTCGCCGGCTGGGGCCGATCCGGCCGGCGCCGCCGCACGCGGCGCGGGGGTGGCGGGCTTGGTCTCGGCGGCGATGGCTGCGTAGAGATCCTGGTCGCCCTTGGGGGCCCTGGGAGCGGGCGGGGGCGCGGCCGGGCGAGATGGCGTGGGCGAACCGCGCTGCGGGGCGGGGGCGGGCTTGGCGCCACCCGCAGCCGCGCGAACGTCCTTATCGGTGACGCGGCCGGCAAGGCCGGTGCCGGTCACGCTGTCGATGTCCACGCCTAGGTCGCGCGCCAGCCGGCGCACCGCCGGCGTGGCCAGGGCCTTGCCCGGTTCGGCGCTGATGCCTCCCAGCGCCCCGCCCACCGCCCCCACCACCGTGCCCGCGTCCTCGGTATGGTGTGAGCCGTTGAGGTTGGCGGCGATCTGCGAGCCCGTGTCGCAGGCGGGTGCGGCCGCGCTCGCCGAGGCCGCGGGCTCGGCGTGAGCGGAAGCGGAGCCTGCGCCGACATAGGACACCAGCGGATTGCCGACCTTGAGGATCTCGCCCTCGGACCCGTGGAGCTTCTTGATGACGCCGCCGCGGGGCGACGGAACCTCGACGACGGCCTTGTCGGTTTCCATGTCGGCGAGGATCTGGTGCTCGTCGACCGTGTCGCCTTCCTTCACCCGCCACTTGAGCAGCTCGGCCTCGTGCACACCCTCACCCAGGTCGGGGAGGATGAAGACGTTGGGATCGGTGGACTTGGCGTGACCCATGAAGAAGGCTCCCGGAGAACGCGCGAGGAACCCCGCGCGGTGTCCCTTAGGATACCCGCAATGCACGACCAACTCCCGCTTGTGGATGTCGCCCGGCTTGAGGAGGCCCGCCTCGCCCGCGCCTGGACCGAACTGGCCGACGAGCACGTCCCGTGGTGCGGCGGAGTCATGGCTTGCGGCGCCCCCGGGCTGTGGTGCAATTCGGCGGTGGGCGCCGGGATGAGCGGCCCAGTCCAGGACGCGGACCTTGAGGTCCAGAGGCTGAGAGCGTTCTACGAGGAGAAGGGCATCGAGCCCCGCCTCGAACTGGCCCCGTTCGCGGACGAGACGCTGCGGGCGGCGCTGGAGCGGGCCGGGTTCGTCATCCGGATGTTCGAGATGGTCTTTGCCCGCGAGTTGCGGATGGACGAACAGGTGAGCCCCGTCGTGCCCGTCCCGGGCGATCTCACGCTCGAGGTGCTTGACGTGAACGATCGCGCCAGTCTGCGTGAAGCCGCTGAGGTGGTCTTCAGCGGGTTTCTGGCCAAAGGCCAGAAACCCACCGATGCCGAGCACGAGTTCTTCGAGCGCAACGCCCGCCACCCCGCCTGCGTGACGCTCCTGGCGCGGGTGAACAAGCGGCTAGCCGGCGTGTCGGCGCAGGAACTCCGCGGGCAAGGCGCGGAGGTCACCGCGCTGTTTGGGGCGGTCACCGCGCCCGAGTTCCGCCGTCGAGGTGTGCAGCAGGCCATGCTGGCCTGGCGGCTCAATCACGCGGGCCGGGCCGGCGCTCGCCTGGCCACCATCGGCTCCAAACCCGGCGTCGCCACCGAGCGCAACGTCCGCCGCATGGGGTTCTTTCATGCGTACACGAAGGTGGCGCTGGTGCGGCCGGGTGCGGGGCTTCAGGGGGTTCGGGGGTAGCGCGGTGTGCGCCGTGATTCGCACGCGGCCGCATACCCTCCGCGTCCATGCCCGGCACACTTCCTCTGCGTCAATACGACCTGGTCCTCTGCGACATCGACGGATGCCTCGTCAGCGAGGGGCAGGAGGCGTTTGACCTGCGTGCGCTGGCTCTGGTGCGCGAGCACAATCGCCTGGCCGTGGAGCGCGGCGACCGTCCGCTGGTGACCGTGTGCTCCGGGCGGCCGCAACCCTTTGCCGAGAGCATGTGCCGCCTGATCGGCAACATGCTCATGCCGTGCGTGTGCGAAAACGGCGCGTGGGTGTATCACCCGGGCACGAACGTGTATGAACTGGACCCGGCGATCTCGCCCGCGCACCTGGAGGCGGTGGGCGAACTCTCGCGGTGGGCTCGGCTTCAGTTCGGCCCGCACGGCGTGACCCAGCAGCCCGGCAAGACCGCGAGCGTCACGCTGTTTCATCGGGACACCGCCTACCTGCGGGGCGAGGTGTTCCCGGCTGTCGCGGCACACTGCGAGGCCATGCGCTGGCCATTTCGCGTGAGCATGACGTGGCTGTACATCAACTGTGACCTGACGCACGTGAGCAAGGGCACGGGGCTGGACCGCCTGCTCAAGGGCGCGAACCTGCCCAAGTCCAGGCTCGCGGGCATCGGCGACACCACGGGTGACCTGTGCATCGCGCAGCGCGTGGCGCACTTCGCGTGCCCCTCCAACGCGGCCGCGGCGATCAAGGAGCACGCGCACTACATCTCGCCCAAGCCCGAGGCGGAGGGCGTGGTGGACATCTTGGCCCGATTGGTGGGCTGAAGCCGCTTATCGGACGCCCCCGGACACCGCAGCCCGCACCCTCCCGACCGCCGGCGACCGGGCGACCGCGTCGGGCTTATCGCGTGGTCGGTCCGTGTCGATACCGCGATACGGGAGCCGGTATGAACATCGACTCGATCATGACCCGCGGGCTGGTGACGGTGGACCTCGACGAGACCGTGCAGGCGGTACGCGACAAGTTCGCTTTCCATCGCTTCCATCACCTGCTGGTGCTGGAGCGGGGCACGCTGGTCGGCCTCATCACCGATCGCGATCTGCTCGCGAACCTGAGCCCGTTCGTGGGCAAGCCCACCGAGCGGTCGCAGGATCACTTTCTGCTCGAGCGCCGGGCTCACCAGATCATGAACCGCGGCGTGATCGCCGTGAGCCCCGACACGCCGATCAAGCTCGCGCTTGGGCGCATGCTGCTGGAGGGCGGGTCGTGCGTGGTCGTGTGCGACGCGGCGCGTGTGCCGACCGGGATCGTCACCTGGCACGACATGCTGCGCTACCTCATGGAGTGCGGCGTCGAGCCCGGCTGCACGCTCACGCGTGATCTCAGCCAGCCCCGCGCCGACGCCCCGCGCGAGCCCGACACCCGCACCACGCCAAGCCCGTTCATCTGATCAGCGCGGGCTCACACGATCAACCTCAAGGATGTTCAGCCCCGCGCGGCGCGTGAGCGTGCCGGCCACTTCCACAGGCTCCGCGATAAGCGGGAGCAGGCCGTCGTCCATCGGGGCTCCGCCCGATCGGCAGAGCAGGTAGAACTCGTGCCCGCCACCGGGGCGAGCGGTCACGAGCATCGGCGGGATGCCGCCGCGCACGCAGAGCGTGGCGCAGGCCTTGTGCGGCTTGCCCTCGCCGGGCTTCATCGCGCCCAGGAAGCACTTGGAGTCCACGATCTCGCCGCGGAGCGTGACGGGGCCGAGCGAGGGTGCCGGCTCGATCGAGGGTTGGGGCCCTGCATCCGCGACAATCGCGGAGTCGCCGGGGTCGAGCTCGATGATCCGTCGGCCTTCTCGCTCGATGACGTATCCGCTGACTTTCGCGCCTTTCCGGTCCCAGGGCTGGGTGCGCGCAAGCGAGCCGCGCTTGCCCATCTCGACCAGAAGGTGCGCGGTGGGCTCGCCGTCGGAGTGTTCGATCAGCATTGGGTAGGGCGTGGTGAGGATCACGCCGGTGAACGTCCGCAGACTCTGATCGTCCCAGCGGCCCGCGCCCGGGTCGTTCTGCTTCACCGCCCAAACGAACGACAGCCCGGCCAGCAACCACAGCGAGAGGCCCGTGATGAAGAACAGCGGGCGCCGCAGCGCTCGCGGCAGCGGCAAGTAGCCGACGTAGAACGCCCCGCCCGTGTCTGAACGCGGCTCAGCCATGGGCTCGCTCCTTCCGCTGAGCGGGCGAAGCCGGTCCGGTCTGCGGCGATGGCCGAGGGCTCACCTGGACCCGGCCCGCCGTGATCCGTACCGGGTAGGTCGCGATCTGCTCCTTGAACGGCGGCGGAGAGCGACCGTCTTCAGGGCGGTACTGCCAGCCGTGCCAGGGGCAGGTGATGCAGCCGTCGATGATCTTGCCTTCGCCCAGCGGCCCGCCCTGATGGGCGCAGAGGTTGGAGACGGCGCTGACCGCGCCGTTGTGCTTGAAGACCGCGATGCGCTCCCCGCCGGCGCAGACGGTGCGGGCACGCGACTCGGGGATCTCGTCGATGGCCCCCACGTCGATCCAGTCACTATCGCCCGCGATCTTGTCCCGCCGCGACTCTCGCCCGGCGGCGGCGATGTGCAGGGAAGAGATCACCGCCAACCCTGCGAGCGTGAGCGTGGGAGTCAGCCACCCGGTGTCCGCCTGAAGACTCCCGAGAGCCACGTGACCCACGAGCAACGCGTACGCGACGTACACCAGCATGTGCAGCCGCTTCCAGACCGCCGGCGAGAGGTTCTTCAGCCAGAAGTCGTGGCTGGTCGCGGCCATGATGAGCAGGATGACCAGCGCGGCCAGGCCCAGCCACTCAAAGGGAAACGCCCGCAGCGAGCCCACGTTCGTATTGCTCTCCAGCAGCGACACCAGCGGCGATACCACGCCGAAGCCGTGGTAGTAGCCGATCACGCCCAGGGCGTGAATCATCGCTACCAGCGCGGTGAGCACGCCCAGGTGGCGGCGGTTGTAGAGCACAGGCAGAAAGACCGGGTTCAGGCGTGCCAAGGGGCCGATGCACAGGATCAGATGCAACATCACCATCGCGCACGCGCCGCTGGCGCGGATGAGCAGGATCTCGTCGCTCGCGGCGCGATCGCCTGCGTGGATGACCTTGGACACCGTAAAGAACACGGCGACGAAGAGCGCTATGCCCGCGACCGCGACGGCGTCATACACGCGCTTGTGCCCCGACCACTGCACCGCCCGGTAAGCGACGCTCATCGGGCCGCTCCCGGAGCGGTCGCGGCGTGATCGGGTGTGATGGCGGGGCGGCGCACGAGCAAGCCGGCCAGCACCAGCGCCAGCGCGAGGGGCGGCAGGAGATACCAGATGATCGCGTGAGCCCGGCGCTGCGAACGCGTCATGGGCGAGCCTCCGACGCGGCCGAGCCTCGCCGCACCCAGGCAAGGACGAGGGGCCAGAGCATCATGGCGCCGGGCCAGATGATCGCCCGGAACCCCCAGTCCGCGCCCCGGGCGGTGGGATCAACGCCCGCGACCCACCGCAGGCTGAACAGCGTCGCCACCAGCGCGCCGAGGCCCAGGTACGCCATCGTCAGCGCGACGACGATCTCCGCCGGGCTCACTCGGACTCTCCGGACTGCACGAGCGCCCGCCGGGCCGCCTCAACGGCCTTCACCAGGTCGGGCGGCAGTTTGTCGAGCGAGGTGCCCGGGCCGCGCATCGCGGCCTTGCCCGCGCGGATGGTGGCGCGATAGCTCGCCAGGTAGTTCACGCACGAGAGGCACACCGCCAGGTGCTTCTCGAAGCGGGCCACCTCGTCCGCGGGGAGCTCGCCGTCCACATAAGCCATCAGGAAATCCAGAACTTCACGGCACGTCAGCACGCTTCACCTCCATCCGCACGCATGTGCGGGTCCAGCAGCGCCCGCAGGGCCTGGCGCGCGCGGTGCAGTTTGGTCTTGACGGCGTTGGAAGAGATCCCCAGGGCCTGCGCGGCTTCCTCGGTGCTCAAGTCCTCGATGTCGCGCAGCAGCAGGATCTCGCGGTAGGTTTCCGGCAGTTCGCCGATCTTCTCCCGCACCAGCCGGGCCGTCGCCTCCGAGGTCTCGGCACGCTCGAGCCGGTCCGGGGCCCAGGGCTCCGCAGGGCGGGTCTGGTGCCCGTCGGGCAAGAAGGTCGGCAACAGGTCTTCGATCGACGACTCCGGGCGTCGGCGGCGCGTGCGCAGCTTCATCAGGCATGCGTTGACGGTGATGCGGTGGAGCCAGGTGGTGAGCAGCGCCCGACCATCAAAGCGATGCAGGTTGCGGAACGCGCTGAGCAGCGCATCCTGAACCGCCTCGCGCGCGTCGTCATCGGTGGGCAGCATGCGACGGGCCACCGCCAGCATGCGCCCCCCGGCCATGTCCATCAGGTCGCGGAAGGCCGCGTCCTCACCCTGCCGAAGCCGTCCCAGAAGCGCGGCCTGCTCGGCTTGGCTGGGATCAGGACTCGGACACGCGGGTGTCATGCAGTTGAGCGTACCGGCCATCGCGTGGGCTCCGAGCAAAGGGCGCGACACCTCTTGAATGCCGGGGCATTGCAGATGGTGCCGCGCTGATCACGTGATTCCGTGAGTCGGCCGGTCGGGCAGGTTCCCGATGTTCGCCCCCGCCCGCTCAAACCCCGCCGGAGAATGGCCATGGCCGGAGCATTGTCCTGGGTGATGCAGGTGATCGCGGCCGCGATCTTTGCGCAAACCCTGTTCTTCAAGTTCACCGGGGCCGAGGAGAGCCGCTGGATCTTCTCCCAACTGGGGGTTGAACCATGGGGCCGCCTGATCGCGGGGGTGTCCGAGCTCGCGGTGGTCGTTCTGCTGCTGATTCCCAAGACCTCGGCGATCGGCGCCGTGATGGGCCTGGGTGTCATCAGCGGGGCGATCTTCTCGCACCTGTTCGTTCTGGGGATCGCCGTCAAGGGCGACGGCGGATTCCTCTTCGTGCTCGCCCTGATCGTTTTCGGATGCTGTGCGGGCGTCGCCTGGATCCGCCGTGCGGACATCCCCTTCATTGGTGATCGTCTGGCGGCCCGTCCCTTGGCGGCGGGCACAGTGGCGAGTCCGCGGTAACCCCAACCGGGGATTCGCGCGACACCGCTGATCGATTCCGGTATCGTAATGCCCATGAGTCACGGGGCTGAAATGTCGCCAACAGATATCACGACGGGAGCCGCGCCCGCGGACCGGGCACGCGCCTCGGTGTGCGCGGTCTTGCAGCAACTCATCGATCTGCTCGACGGCGTCTCGCCCGAGCAGTATGTGCGGAGCCCGGTCGGACAGGTTCACTCGGCCATCGGCCCGCACCTGCGGCACTGCCTTGACCACGTCGAAGCGTTCCTGACCGCGCTCATCACCGGGCGTCTGGACTTTGATCACCGCGAGCGCGGCACGGCCGTTGAACGCGATGTGACCGCGGCCCGGGCCGAAGCCCGCCGGCTGATGGCCGCGCTGAGGGCGCTCGACGCCGAGTCGCTCGACCGCCCGCTGGACATGACCATCCAGGTCGCGGAGGACGGGTCGGCCGTGGCGGTGAAGACCACGGCGCTGCGTGAACTGGCTTATCTGCTCGCTCACACCATCCACCACAACGCCCTGATCGGCGTGATGGCGCGGACGATGGGCGTGCCCCTGCCCGCCCGCTTCGGCTATGCGCCCTCAACGCTGAGCTTCCTGAACAGGACAGGCGAGTGTGCACGCTGACGATCATCGCCGCCGGGCGAAGTGGTGAATGCCGGCTCGCCTTCAACCGGGATGAGCAGCGCACGCGCGGGCGGGCGCTGCCGCCGAGCGTCCGGCGACTCGAGGGCAACGCGGTCACGATGCTGGCCCCCACCGACGCCGACGCGGAAGGAACCTGGATCGGGGTCAGCGACCACGGTCTCATCGCGGCGGTGCTGAACGTCAACCCGCCCGGGCCGCCGCCGGGGGGCACGATCTCACGCGGGCTGATCGTTCCCGCCGTGCTGTCCCGGCGCTCGCTCGCGGACGCTCTGGACCGCCTGGCCACACTGCCCACCGGCGCGATGAAGCCCTTCCGCCTGGTGCTGACCGACGGGCGCGAACTGGCCGAGGTGGTGGGCGGCGAACGTGCGCAGAACACGATCGCACGGAGCCCTGTTCCCGCCGCGTGGATGCGGTGTTCATCCGGCCTGGGCGACGGGGTGGTGGAGCCGGCGCGGCGGGCGTTGTTCGAGTCGATGGTCCACTCATCCGGGAGATTCGGCGCGAGCGAGCAGGACGCGTTTCATGCCCACCGCTGGGAAGGGCGCGGGCACCTCTCTGTGCTCATGAGCCGGGCCGACGCCCGCACCGTGTCGCGCACGGTCATCACGCTGGGCGCGGGCCTCGCGACCGTGTCGTACGCGGACATCGACGACGCCGGGCCGCGCAGAGCCATCGCATCGAGCCTGCCGCTGGTGCCGCGCGAGGGTGCTCGCTCGTGAGCCCCCCCCCGAGCGCATTCCGCTGCGCTGGCGGGCGTGGGCCTCGGCGCAGAAGATCTGGCGCTGGGAGTTCTGGCCGAGGCAGGTGTTCTACCTGCCGCTCGTGCCCCTGTGGGGCGTGCTGCTGCTGAAGCACCGCGGCCGGCTGGTCTTCACCGCCACCAACCCGGGCATCCCGCACTCGGGCGTGCTGGGCGAGTCCAAGTTCGACACGCTCGCGCACATCCCCGCCGACCTGAAGCCGGATGGCGTGCGGCTGCCCGCGACCGACGACGCCTCGCCCGGCTCCGGCGAAGCCCGCGTTGCCCCCTTGATGGACGTGATGCGGCAGCGTGGCTGGTCGTTCCCGATCATCCTGAAGCCCGACGCGGGCGAGCGCGGGCGGAGCGTGAAGCTCGCACGCGACGAGGCCGCCGCGCGGGCGGCGCTGGAGGCTTATCGCGGCGCGATGCTGGCTCAGGTCTATCACCCCGGGCCAATGGAGGCGGGGGTCTTCTACGTCCGCGAGCCGGGGCAGGAGCGCGGCCGCGTCTTCTCGATCACGCTCAAGGACTTTCCGGAAGTGATCGGCGACGGGCGCAGCACGATCCGCCGGCTGATCTGGGCCCACCCGCGCTATCGCCTGCAGGCGTCACGCTTCCTGGCACGGCTCCGCGAACAGGCCGACCGCGTGCCCGCGCCGGGCGAGCGCGTCCGCTTGGGCATCGCGGGCAACCACTGCCAGGGCACGCTCTTCCGCGACGGGGCGAAGCACATCACCCCGGGGCTGGAGGCCGCGATCGAGCGTGCCGCCCGGGCGATCCCCGGCTTCCACTTCGGACGCTTCGACATCCGCTTCGCCACGCTGGACGACCTCGAGGCCGGGCGCGGGCTGGCGATCATCGAGGCCAACGGCGTGCTCGCCGAGTCCACCAACATCTACGACCCGACCTGGCCGCTGTGGCGGGCGTACGCCACGCTCTACCGCCAGTGGCGGCTGGCCTGCCGGATCGGCGCGGCCAACGCGCGCGCGGGCGCTCGCGTCACGCCCACGCGCGAGATCCTGCGCACCTGGCGCGAGCACGTGCGGACGCGGGCCGATGACTTGTCTGACTGACGGCGGACGCCCCCCATCCCCCCACCCCCCCACCCCACCCACCGCAGCCCCCCCACCCCAAAAACGCAATCGGCCTTGGCTGTTCACCAAGGCCGTCGCTTCAAGTGGAGCGGAGGAGAGTCGAACTCCCGACCTCGTCATTGCGAACGACGCGCTCTACCAACTGAGCTACCGCCCCAAGGGGGTGCGAGTATAGCGGGGCACCCGCCCGCTCGGCTACACCAGCATGGCCTTGAGCACCCGCATCTCGGTCTGGGCCTTGATCTCGGTTCGGTCGGCCACCGCCGCGGGGACCAGCGTGGTCCGGCCCGCCTCGATCGTCACGGGCTCAAAGGCCGCGGTCCCGGCCCCGGTCGCCCGGCTCAGCACGCCCGTCCCCGAAAGGCCGATGAGGGCATAGCACACGGACCCGCCCGCGTCGGCGAGGTGGGCGGTGACGCCCGCGGGGATGCGCAGTTCGTCGAGCGTAAAGAACGACGTGGTGACCAGCCTGGCGCGGGCCTGGCCCGGGGGCAGGCGGGTGGCGTGGGGCGGGGGCGCGGGGGGGAAGTCGATGCACGCCAGGGCCTGCTCGACGTGCAGCTCGCGACCGGCCCGCCCCCAGTCAAAGACGCGGAACGTCGTGTCGCTGGGCGTCTGCACCTCCGCGACCACCACGCCCGCGCCCAGCGCATGAACCGTGCCCGAAGGCAGATTGTGGCACTCCCCCACCACCGCGGGCACCGCGATCATGTCCTTCGCCACCGTGCCGTCGGCGATGTGGGCGCGGAACTGCTCCGCCGTCAGGCCCGGACGAAGGCCCTTGTAGATCACCGCGCCGGGCTCGGCGTCGAGGATGTACCAGCACTCGGTCTTGAGCTTCGCGCTCGGGTGCCTGGCGGCGTAGGCCGGGCTGGGGTGCACCTGCACGCTGAGGTTCTCGCGCGCGTCCAGGAACTTGATGAGCAGCGGAAAGCCGCCGGCCCCCCCCACGCCCGAGGCGTCGTCGGCCAGACGGGCCGCGCCCAGCAGGTTGTGCCCCCACGCGGTGATGGCGTCATTGAGCGACTTGCCGGCCAGCGCGCCCGAGGCGATCACCGACCGGGCCGCCCCGCCCCCCGCGCCGCTGGCCGAAGTCTGCCCCATGTCGGCCAGTTCCCACGACTCGCCCACCTTGGCCCCCGGCTTCACGGGCTTGCCCAGGCGCGCCAGGCGATCGCCGCCCCAGACTTTGTCGTAGAGCAAGGGCACAAAAGTGAGCGGGTAGGGCGCGGGGTGATTCGGCGACATGGCCAGAGGATACCGGGCGGTGGAGGCGACCGATGAGCAAAGGATGAGAAGCGACGAGCGATGAGTGCTGAGGACGAAGGAGGGGGACCAAGGCGCAGGCCCCCCCACCCCCCACCCACCACCCACCACTTCATGCGCCGCCCATGAGCCGAGTCCTCGGAGCACATGCGCCATCCTGCGCACCGGCGCGAGCCATCCCCCTTCCATCCCCGCTCAGAGCCGCCGGGACATCAGTGGCATGGGTTGCGGCGGGGGGGCGGGGGGCGGGGGCGGGGTGCGCGTAGAGTTTGATGCTTCTTTCCCAAGCGATGCAGGGCATGGATGGAAGAGCCTCGATGCGTGATCCGCCCCCGGCCATCATCCACGTGGTCGACTCGTCCAGCGCGACGCTGCTTAATCGCGTGGATGATGACGTCTTCGACCATCCCGTCCGGCCTGAACTGCTCAGCGCGTTCCTGGCCCAACCCTCGAACATTCTGGTGGTCGCGGTCGTCTCGGGCGTGGTCGTCGGAATGGCCTCGGGCTTCACGTATGTTCACCCCGACAAGCCGCTGGCCCTCTTCCTGAACGAAGTCGGCGTTTCCAAGAGGTTCCATCGCCGCGGCATCGCCCGGCGGCTGATCGCCGCGATCCTCGACCGGGCCCGGGAGATGGGATGCCAAGAAGCCTGGGTGGCCACCGAGGTCGACAATCTGCCCGCTCGCGAGCTCTACCGCGCCACCGGCGGCGTGGAGGATGACCGGCACGCCGTGGTGTACGTCTACCCGCTCAGCGGAAGAGGCGACGAGTCATGAACGACGAGCGATGAGCGCGGAGAAGATGGAAGACCCCGATGGCCTCAAGCCCCCGGGGGGCGGCCCGACTGATGAGAAGAGGAAGAGAAGGGCCCTGGAGTGGGAAGGGGAGCGTGGAGGGGGGAGGGGGGAGGGGCGGGCGGCGCCTCGCCTCGTGCGCGCCCTAGTTCTGGACCTCAAGGTCCCCAATGACAGGGGATTTCACCTCGGATCCCGCCCCGGCGTCGAGGAAAGCCGGTTGACCCCGGGTAGATTCCGGGTGATCACGCCCCGTAGCGTGGAGAAATCCGTTCTTCGAGAAGGAGAAAGTCATGACCGGTACCACCACGTTCAAGGCTCACCGTGCGGCGGCCGCCGCGTTCCTGCTCGCTCTGGCCCCGGCCTCGGCCGCGATGGCGGGGATCGTCTTCCAGACCGGGAACATCCAGTGGACGAACGTCAACATCGCCGCGGAACAATCCGCGATGACGATCGAGGGCGAAGTGGACCACCTGGGCGTCGCGGTCTACTTCAACGGGTACGGCGCCACCCCGTTGTCAGCGCCGGTCATGCTCCACGGCCAGCACGGCGTGGCCTTCGTCGAGGCCTTCAGCCCGACGGACTTCATCTACCGGCTCACCATCCGCGCCCAGGCGGGGTACGCCTTCAGCGACATGGACTGGAAGCTGGACGCGGTCCCGCCGTTCAACGGGCTGGTCACGTTCACCGCGTACGACGCGCTGAACGCGGTGATCCCGCTCAACTCGGGCTCGAGCACCTTCGCGTTCGACCACAACGGCGAGAATCCCTTCCACGCCCACGCCGACGCGTCGACGCCCATCGCGATGCTCGTGATCGACAGCACGGTGCCGATCCAGAACCTCAAGCAGCTCTCGGTGAACCTGGTCCCCGGCCCGTCGGCCCTGGCGGCGGGGGGCCTCTTCGCCCTCGCTCTGGGCCACCGGCGTCGCCGCACGCGGGCCGTGTGATCGATCGGGCGGTCCTGTTTAGAGGCTGAACCTCAGCCGGCGCCACCCCAGTCCCGCGGGCTTCCGCAGGATTTTTGCTTTGCGCGCTCGCGGGCCGCTCTCCGGCTGTGTGGAAGACGCGGATGGCCTCAGGGGCTTGGGGCGGGGGGCGTGGTTGGGGCCGGAGGCGGGGTGGCCTTGGGCGGCCTTGGGTCCCCGCAGAGCGGAAGAAGCGACGAGACACGAGCACAAACAAGGGGATGAAGGCGCGGGCCTCCATCCCCCGTCAAGCCCTCTTGTGATGTGAGCAGGTCACGCGCGCCGCTCACGCCGCGACACGCAGCGGGCCACCCTCACCCCCACCCCCACCCCCACCCCCCCCACCCTCAGCCGACGGCGTCGCCCGCGCGGTGACACCCGCGCGGCCCGCGCCATCGACGCCGAACTCGATGGTGATCCCGTCGCTGAACTGGCCGACCACGGTGCCGCGCTGGCCGCGCACGCGGTACTGCGCGCCCTGGGCCGCGGCCGAGGCGGGGACGGTCGCGTCGGTGAAGGACATGCGACGCGACTCGGTGGTGCTGCCGCCGGTGCCGCCGATGAAGGAGAAGTCGGCCTCGCCGGGCAGCTTCCGGGCCACGGTGAAGAACGCGCCGCTGCTGGCGCTGGCATTGGGAGCCGACCACGAGAGCGTGATCGCCCCGCCCGTCTCGAGGGCGACGGCGAACTCCACCGGCTTGCCGGGCGGGCCCAGCGGCTCGGGGGGCAAGGGCTCGGGGATCTGGGCCAGGCCATACACCGCGCCGGGCGAGGCCTGCAGGTCGGCGAAGGCCTTGATGGTCCTGATGAGGTCCGCGCCCAGCTCGCGCATGTCGTCGGAGGCGGTGTGATACGCGGTGGTGGCGCCCTTGCTGGCGGAGCGGGCGGCCTGGGCCGCGTTGAACGCGTCGCGGGCGTTCTGCGTCGCGCTGGCCAGGGCGGTGATCTGCGCCGTGGTCAGACCGATCGCCGCCGCCGGCGCGGCCTGCCACGCGGGCAGACGGGTCTCAAAGAACTGGATTTGCTCAAGACGCTTGTCGGGCAGAACGGGCATGATGGACTCCTTGGGTATGAGGTGCGTGGTGCGTGGTGCTTGGTGCGTGGTGCTTGGTGCTTGGTGCGTGGTTGGGGGGGCGTGGTTGGGGGGCGTGGTCAGTCGTGCGTGGGGAAGATGGGGGTTGAGAAGAAAGGATGAAGGCTGAGAAGTGCCGGATGACAGTCGAACGAGGTTCTGTTTGGCGACCGTGGTCAACGCTGGTTGACAGCGCGTAACAAACCGGTCGGCGATATCCCTCCTCCTCTTGAGAAGTGGATCCGACTTCTTTCTGATTCGCACTCAACACCTCAACCCGCCCCCGCCATCGCCCCCCCGCATCCACCCCCCCCCCCACCCCCTCCCACCCCCGGCCCTCCCCCTCGTTTCCCCGCGCCCCTCACCACGAACCAAGCACCACGCACTACGCACCCAACTCCCCACCACGCACCAAGCACCCTCACCCCTGCCGGGGTGGGTATAGGGCCGGGGGGCGGGGGGCGGGGCAACGCCCTTCCTTGGACCACCACGCGAACCCGTGTACACTCCGAAATCAAGAGGAGGGAAATCAGCTATGACTCAAGCGAGGATCGCTACAGCGGCCGGTCTTGTGTGGCTGGCCTGTTCACACGTGCACGCTGGCGTAATCGTGCCCGTGCAGAGTTACGCGGCATGGTGGCGTGCTACCCCGACGACGTCCGCGTCCACAAACACGCTGGGTATCTTTGAGGGCCAAGTTCCGTACTACTACACAGAAGCCGGTGTAGGCCAGATCGACGCCGGGCAATCGAGCTTCAGAGTGGGCCAGGAGGATCAGCGGACGTACACCGCGCAGTTCTCCGGGCGGGTCGTCGGCACGTTTCCCGAGATCATGTTTTGGATGATCCGGCGGTACGACTTTGTGATCGACAAGCCCACGGACTTCATCCTGGCCGGTGAGATGCTCGGAGTAAATGGCGGTCTGACCGAAATGAGTCTCAGGCCGCTTGAAGGCGGGCTGATCACCGGAGTGCCGCTTGACCAATCCGGCCGCCTCTGGCTCTCGGGTACCGTGGGGGCGTTCTCCTATCTCGGCACGCTAACGCCCGGAACCTATCAGCTCAGCGTCTCGGCCGCGCTCTACAGCGGCTCTCAGGCGACCATGAACGCCGCGTTTGTCGTGCCACAGCCGCTCACCGCCCTTCCCCTCGTGCTCGGATCACTCCTCTTTGGAGGGGCACGTTCAAGAAGGCGATAGACGACGGGTGGCCCGGAGGTGTCAGCGCGACTTGGGTCCGTTGAAGGCCAAGACGCCGATGGCCTCAAGCGCTGGGGGGCGGCCCGGCTGAAGAGAAGAGGAAAGCAAGAGATCCCTGGCGGGGGGGTGCGGGTGGGCGTGGAGGTTGGGGGTTGGGTCCCTCCCCTCCCCTTGATCCTGCTTGCCCGGGGGTATCGGGGGGCCGTCTTCGGCCCCCCCACCCTGACATCCGGAGAGGTCTCTTCTTTGTGTGCTGGGGGCCCGGGCCCGTGGGGAGCATCGAAGCGCCGCGTAGCCCCGGGGGTTTTTGAGGCACCGCTTCCGAGATCGGGGGACTTCAATGCTACCTGCCGCCTTGCTCGCGGAAACCTCGAGCCGCTACCCAAGCCGTCAAACGACACGCGGAAGCCTCTCCGAGGTGCATCGAGGGGTTTCCGGAGCGACTTGATGATCACATACACAAACTCTGAACTGGTGATCGAGACGGCTTGAATCCCCCTACTTCTTGTATGGCCCGAGGAACTTGTCGCCGTTGAAGTGAATCATGTGGTCGGGGTTGTCGGCAAGCCACACTTCCGTCTCCCACGCGATGTCAGCGGCATACCGGCGGAATGTCGCGGCATCCGGGAACGCCGTCACATAGACGCGGCCAGCAGCGCACTTGCCGAAGACGGCTTCAAGTTCCCGGTGGCGTTTGGGCGACACCGGCCCGTGTGAAGTCACTGCTTCGACGAGAAACAGCCAACCGCGCTTGTCGTCGTAGAGCACCACGTCCGGGAGCTTGTCGTGCTCGGTCAGCGTGACACCAAGCCCGGCGAGCGCGGCCGCCTCCATGATGACGTGCTTGTCGGCGGTGTCGCCCAGGTAGAGCAAGCGGGCACCGGGCGCAAAGCGTGGCCCAAACTCGCGGACGATCCCGGATTGCAAGACGTTGTGCTCGCCCGCGGACAGAAACACCTCTTTGCCGCCGGGCAGCACCAGTGGCACGCGGTGAAGTTCGCGCGTGCCGCGATAGGCGGTGCTGAGTTCGCCAAAACGTTTCTTGAAGTCGGAGACAGCGGCTTCGTACGCAAGCCCGCGTCCGAATGCACGGACGACGGCGAGGGCGGCATCGGTCAGGCGATAGGCGTTCTTGCCGCTGTTGGTTGCCCGCGTCGGATCGTCGGGGTTGCGGTCCACCAAGCGGGCTTGCTCAAACTGGTGGAGCGTCTGCCGACGGATCGTTTCCCGGCTGTTGGGCGCGTAGTCCTTCTTGTACGCATCCCGCATGAAGTCCATGATGTCCACCGTGCGGAGAAGCGGGGTCGATGCGGACTCCCACGGCGTGCGGGGCTTGAGTCCCGCGAGGGCAAGCAGTGTGAGCCCTGAGCGCTCGTTCTGCTGCGCACGGGGCAAGCCCAAGTCAATCAAGATGGAAACCGCGTCGTCAATCTTGCTCACGAAGCAACCTCCGAGGCGGCACGAAGCAGCGACGGCGGCACGCCGAGCACATCCAGCACACGCGATTCGATCACGTCCCGATCGTTCCGATCGAGTCCCGCGACGTGCTTACCGATCCGGGTGATGGTCCGAAGGTCTGGGAACGGCATCGCGCGGATCTCCGTCGCGTTCACCTGCGTGTTCCCGCTGACGACTCGGAAGTAACGGTCTAGCAACGCCGAGTTGAACAGCGCGACCAGCCCCCGCACTTCGTCATCGGACAGCTCGCGGCGGGTGTGGGTGACGTAGTTGATGTGGTTTTCGAGCGCGACAGGTCTGCGGCGCTCATCCGCTGTCGGCAGGTACGGCGAAGCCGTCAGGCGCCGTTGTTCTTCCTTCGCGCTGAAACGCCGCAGAAGCACGTAGTTCTGTGCGGGCAACACTAGCGAGGCCGCGCCGTTGGTGGCCTTGAACGCGATGGGCTTGCTGCCTTTGGCAACAGGCCAGACCGTGGCGAAGGGCCGCACGTTGTGGATCGACAAGAGCGGAACCGCGTCTGGGTGGTCCGCTGAATCCAGAAGGTACTCGGTCGCGCGGAACGTGACGACCGGCCCGGTCGAAATCCGCAATCCGCGATCGGCAAACGAGCCCGACCACGACTCCACCACCCGCATGATCTCTAGGTCGCTGGCTTCGGCGGGCAGGCGGATCACGCAATCCCCCGCCGGATCGCCGATGATCGTGCCCGCCGCGTGCGGCCACGGCTTGGCCTCGTCCATCTCCGCGCCGTGCGACACGCTCAGCATTACCTCGGCGGCTTGCTCCGTCTGCTTGGTCGCCACCGTGATGATGCTCTCTTGCAGAACTTCGGAATCCTTGAACGTCGCGCGGCGTGACTCGAACAAGTGAACATGCCGGAGGCTCATGCGGGCCAGCAACCAGCGCCGGAACTCGCGGAAGTACAGCCCGTTGCAGAAACTCCGGGGCGTGATAGCGATCAGCTCGCCCCCGGGCCGCAGCAACTCGACGGCGGCGGCCATGAACAGGGCGTAGACGTTCGGCTGCCCGTGCACGATCTCGGCAAAGGCCCGCGCCTGCGGCGAGTCCTTGGCCAGCTTCGCGTACGGCGGGTTCATGATGACGACGTCGGCGTACCCGGTGCGCGGGGCGGGCGCGTACAGCGACGCAGCGGGGCGACGGAGAACGAAATCCTCTTCGATGATGGTCGCGTCCAGATGGTGCCCACTCCCGGCGAGTGCCTTCCGGCAGTCGACGATGGTCTGCCGAAGCACCGGGAGCACATTCGGGTCCGTCTCGTACAACTCGGCGACCACCCGGCGCGGCTTGGGCATCGCGGCAATGCGCTCAAAGATCGCCGCCGCAAGCACACCCACCCCCGCGCCCGCGTCGATGAACGTGAACTCTTCGCCGATGTGCGACGCCCGCGCGGCCATGAACCGGGCCACGCTCGCGGGCGTGAAAACCTGGGCGATGGCTTTGCGGTCCTCGTCGGCGGTCGCGGCAACATGATGAGCCGTCCGGCGCACCACCGACGCGACAAGTCCCGCGTCCTCCGTGTCAGGCCGCGATGCTTGGTTAAGCAGGGTGTCCGTACCCGATCGTGCCATCGGCATAGGGTACGCGAACGGGCGCAAGGATGCACGAACGCACGCCGAATCTTCGGTCTTTGCGACGGGGGGTGCCGGGGGGCGGAAGACCCCGGCGAACTGGGGCGGCAAGTGATGGCCGGACCAATGCGCTGCGTGCTGCGGGGGAGCGCTCTACCATTCGCTCCGGCGAGAGCCCTGCCGGGTAAAGGATGCCCGGCCCGCGCTAGGAAGGCGAGCTATGGCGACGAATACCACAGGTCTGCGCATTTGGCATCGGTTTGAACGGTTCTTGGCGAACTTGCAACTGACAGAGGCACAGCGTCGGGACGGCCAAACGAAGCACAGGGGCGTACGCCAAGCCCTCAACCAAGAGTACTACGACTCAACCTCGGAGACCGCGAACAGCATGCTCGTGGGCTCATGGGGCAAGGGCACAGTCGTTCGACCGCCACGCGACATCGATGTGCTGTTCGTGCTTCCCCCCGAGGTGTACCAGCGGTATGAGGACCGCTACGGCAACAAGCAGTCCGCCTTGTTGCAGGAAGTCAAGGCAAAGTTGGCGAAGTACTACACCTACACCGAGATGCGTGGAGACGGCCAGGTGGTGGTCATCCCGTTCGCTTCCTACGGCGTTGAAGTCGTGCCCGCGTTCAAGTTGAAGAGTGGGAAGTACTGGATCTGCGATACGCACGACGGTGGATCGTACAGAGTAACCGATCCAGTTTCGGAGAAGGCGGCAATCGACAAATCAGACAAAGCGAGCCAAGGCAACACCCGAGACCTCGTGAGGATGCTGAAGTGCTGGCAGGGCGTGTGCAACGTGCCCATGAACTCGTTTCGCTTGGAGCGGATGGGCACCGCGTTCATCGATCAATGGAAGCACAGAGGTTGTGCGCAGTCGTCCTACCCATACATGGTCCAAAACTTCTTCCATTGGCTGATGAAGTACACGAACGGTACCGTCACCGTGCCGGGTACCAGCGAGAAACTAGAGTTGGGCGACGCCTGGGCGACCAAGGCGGAGTCTGCGTTCAACCGCTCGTCGAAGGCTTGCGACTTCGAGAAGGTCGGGGACCACTACAACGCCGGTCAGGAATGGCAGAAGATTTTCGGGACCGACTGTCCAATGTGAGGCACGATGGCAAGCGCGAACGCACAACTCGTTGACGAGTGCAAACGACAGGCAGAGTCGTGCCTGTACACCTCCACCAGCATGTTCATCTGGTTGCGCTGGCTCCGCTGGTTCCGGATTGCGTTCGTGATCTTCAACGCTGTATGCGGCGGTGTTGCCGGATGGTCGATCCTTAAGGCATCCACCGATCCAGACTTCCGCTTCATCGGGGCGTTGTTCGCTTTGCTGGCTGGCGTGCTTCCCGCGATTTATTCGGCGCTCAAGGCAGATGACGGGCTTGCCAAGTGCGCCATGCTCGCAGGCGAGTTCAAGAATCTCCAAGATCGTTTTAGACAAGCCGCTCTGATCGGAGCGAAAAAGCCCTTTCCAGAGTTTGAGAAGTCGTTCCAACGCCTCATGGATCGAATGGAGCGAGCGCGAGCGGGGAGCTACACCACTCCGGAATGGTGCTTCCGCTCAGCCCAGAAAAAGATCGGCAGTACCGACTACAAGTTTGAGGTGGATACGGAGCCGGACTTGCCTACTAAGCGGGGCTAGGCCGTCACCGTCGCCGTCGTGACGTCCGACCATGGCCCCGTCTCGCCGCGGGTGTTGACCCAGCGGAGCATGTAGACCGACAGGTGGCATCGCAGTCTCATCCCGTGGCTCTGAACTCTCACGGCGTGGACGGTGGGCAGAACTTCAGTGCTCCAGCCACCGCCGGGGTGAACCCGCAAGCCCGGAAAGCTGCAAACCCGCAAAGCTGCAGAGCGGCAAACGACCCAGTAGCCGGGCCAGAACTTATCCGGGCCCGCGTTGTTTGCGCGGGGGGCGGGAAGTGGTGGGCGGGGGGCGGGGGGCGGGTTCCTCCGTCCGCTCCTTCGCGTCTTTGGGTCTTTGTGCGGTGTTTATCTGCCTGCGGAGCGGGGGCAGGGGGCGGGGGGGGCTTGTTTTGGCGGGGGAAAGGCTTTTTGGGGCTCGGCGCGCGGGGGCTGGGGTGGGTCGGATGGAGTGTTTGTGCCATCCAAAATGATTTTGGATTCTGTTTTTGCCGCGCCGACACGATCGGATCGAATGTTGGTGCCACCAAAGATCATTTTCGATTCTGTTTTTGTCGCGCGCGCACGATCGGATCGAATGTTCGTGCCGCCAAAGATGATTTTGGATTCTGTTTTTGCCGCGCGCGCACGATCAAAGACTGTTTTGGTGGCGACCAATGTTCCATCCGGGGTGATGAAGGGTCCCTGAGGCGGGCGGGTCGGGGTCCGGGGGCCGCTCAAGGTCGGGTTCGGGCCGACCGATAGGCCGTTCATGCGCGTGCTGCCGACCAATCTCGGGGAGATGGTCCAGTTCTGCCTCGACCGGTATCCGGTCTGGGAGCAACAAACCAAATCCATCGGGCTCAGCCCCGAGCAGGTGCAGACGCTGATCGACCTCAGCAAGGTCGCCCGCGAAAAAATGGCGGCGGCGGAGGCGGCGCGGGCCGCGGCCCAGGCCGCGACGCTGGCTCAGAACGCCGCGGCGGCGGAATTGCGCAGTTACGCGGCGGGGCTCATCGCGACCATCAAGGCCTACGCGAGCACCGCGGGCGTGGGCGATCAGCACGCCGAGCCCGAGGGCGCGATTTTGGCCCGGGCCCAGATCCCCGTGCCGCGCAAGTGAGCGGCGGCGGGCTTGCACGAAGACGCGAAGGCGCGAAGACGACCCGGGGCGGGGGCGGGCGCTTCGGAGGGGTTGTACGCGGAGGAAGCGGAGAGGGCGGAGAAGAAAGGCCGGGAACCGCGAAGGGCGCGGAGGGGCGCGAAGACGGACCGGGGCGGGGCGTGACTGGTCTTGGGCTTGTCTCTTCCGGGGGTGTCGGGGGCGAAGCCCCTGACATCGCGGCCGAGCGGAGTGTCGGGGTCGGCGAAGCCCCTGACATCGCGGCCCGGCAGGGCAGGACCCGCCGTCACCGTCTTCTCCTCCCGATTCGCCATTCGCCACTCGCGATTCGCGCTCTCGGATGCCCCGGTCCGTACGGCTGACAACCCCCGGCCCGCTCGCTACGCTGTCGCCATGACTCTCCTTCAAGGCAAGACCGCTCTCATCGTCGGCGTCGCCAACGACCGCTCGTACGCCTGGTACATCGCGCAGTCGCTCCTGGCTCACGGGTGCCGGCTGGCCTTCACGCATTTGCCCGGCGACAAGAACGAGAACCGCACGCGGCGGGCGGTCGAGGCGCTGGGGATCAAAGACCCGTGGCTGAGGCCGCTGGATGCCTCCAAGGACGAGCAGATCGACGAGGTCTTTGCCCAGTACGCGGCCTCGTTTGACCGCCTGGACGTGCTCGTGCACTCGATCGCCTTCGCCGACCGCGAGTGGCTCTCGCCCGGCAAGTTCGTGGGCACGCCCCGCGCGGCGTACCTCTCGGCGATCGACGTCTCGGCGTACACGCTGGTGGCGATGGCCCGCGCCGCCCGGCCCATCATGGCCCGGTCCGGAGGCGGGAGCATCATGGCGATGTCGTATTACGGCGGGGAAAAGGTCGTGCCGGGGTACAACGTCATGGGCGTGGCCAAGGCGGCCCTGGAGTGCTCGGCCCGGTACCTGGCGTGGGAGCTGGGCCCGGAGAAGATCCGGGTGAACATCATCAGCGGCGGGTATCTGCGCACCTTGGCGTCGAGCGCGGTGGGCGGGGCCGAGGCGATCACCACGCACGTCGAGCAGCACTCGCCCCTTCGCCGCAATGTGGAGGGGAGCGAGGTCGGGAAGACCGCCGTGTATCTGGCGGGCGACCTGTCGAGCGGCGTGACCGGCGAAACGATCTACGTGGACTGCGGGATCAACATCCTCGGGCTGTGAGGGATCGCCCCGTTGCGCGAAGACCTCCACCGGGTTCGGGCGAACCGGGCGGTGCGGCCCATCGCGGGCGACGCGGCGGCGATCAAGGCGGAGAACTGGGGAACTAGGATTCGAACCTAGACTAACTGAGTCAGAGTCAGTTGTGCTACCGTTACACTATTCCCCAAACGCACGGTCGCGGGCCGGCCATCGGTCCGCGGCGTGAGGGCAACTGTACCCACCCAGCGCGGGTTTGTGAAGCGCGAGGCGGAATAGGCCGCTCGCGGGGTCGGCCGCACGCCCCGAGGGCCTCGCCGGTACGCTGGGGGCATGATCCAAAGATCCGTGATCGCGGCGATGGTTGGCCTGGGCGCACTCGGGGCCGGGCCGGTGCTCGGGCAGA
>JALHNL010000002.1:0-31908 GCA_022843545.1 Phycisphaerales bacterium
GGAGACCACCTCGCCTCCGCCGCCGCCCGCCCCATGCCCAGCGAGCTCGCCGCCGCCGTCGCCCGCGCAGGTCGCGCACGCAACCACCGCCGGTGGGCCGCGCCCGCGTGGGCCGCCGCGGCGATCATCGCCCTCGCCACGGTCGCCGTCACGTTCCCCAATCAGGCTCCTCGCCCCGCCTCCGCTCTCCAACCCCTGAGCCTCGCCGCGCTCACGCGCCAGGCCAGCGACGCCCAGGGCGACATCAACGCGGTCGAGTTCCCTGACGCGCCCGACTCGGCCCGCGTCCGCCCCGAAGAAGTGATCTCCCGCTTCCCCCCGCTCGCCTCGCGCTAGCCCGCGCCGGTATGCTCCGGCATGTCCAGTTCACCCCGCGCCGCCATTCTCGCCGAGTCCGTCCTCGCGTCCAAGCAGTTGCTCTCGCGCTACCTCGCGGGCTTCAACGACGCGACGCACGTCCGCCAGACGCCCGACCTGCCCAACCACCTCGCCTGGAACCTCGGGCACCTCGCCCTCACCATGCACCGCGTCGCCGGGTGCCTTGACGGCCAGGACCTTCCCGCCTCCGACTTCCTCTCGCCCCCCGCTGCCGACGGCTACCACGGCTCGCGCGACAAGGGCATCTTCGACGCCGAGGCGGTCTCCTTCGGCTCTCGCCCCGAAGAACGCCACGACCGCTACCCCTCGCTGGCGCGCTGCACCGAGATCTTCAACCACGCCTGCGACCGCCTCGCCGCCGCCGTCCGCGGCTGCGACGATGCCAAACTGGACGAACTCACTCCGTGGGGCGGCAACCAGCAGATCCCCTTCTGGGCGCTGATCGTCCGCATGGTCTTCCACAACGGCTTCCACACCGGCCAGATCGCCGACCTCAGGCGCGCCCTCGGATTCAAGTCCATCTTCGCTTAGCCACCACCGCTGTCGCGTACTGACGTGCCCGTGGCGTCCTTCGGCTTCGCGCCGCCCAGATCTCGCGGTCTAGCGCCGCTTCGTCCGCGCCGTGCGCCGGGCCGCCGCCGCCGAGAGCCGCCGATTCACGCTGGCCTTCTTGGCTCCGGCAAAGGACCGGTCCCCGCGCCCGACCTTGCGGGCCTTCTTGACCGCCTCCTTCACCGCCTTGGGCACCCTTTCGCCCTTCCCGCGGGCCGTGGCTTTCTTGCGCTCGACCTTCTTCTTCACCACCCGCCGCACCACCTTCACAGGCTCTTCCACCACCTCCTCAGAATCCTCGCCCAAGTCCTCCAAGCCACCTGAAGCATGCACGATCGCCGGCGCGTTGGCCTTGGGCTCGTCCTCCACCCCGCGCCACCGCTCCTCCACCAGCTTCAGCATCCGCCACAGCACCTCGAGCAGGTCGCGCGTGCCCGTCCGCGCCGCCGCCGAGAGCCCCACCACCTCCACCTCGCGGCCCAATTTGAGCTTCGCCCGCAGCCGCTTCACCGCCTCGCCCCGCTCCGCCTCGGGCAAGAGGTCGAGCTTGTTCAGCACGATTACCTCGTCGCGCTCCGCCAGCACGGGTGAGTACGCGTGCAGCTCCTTGCGGATCATCTTGTAGTTCGCCGCCGGGTCGCTCTGGTCCTCGGGCATCACGTCCAGCACGTGCACGAGCACCTTGGTGCGTTCCACGTGCCGCAAAAAGTCCAGCCCCAGCCCCGCGCCCTGGCTCGCCCCTTCGATCAGCCCCGGGATATCCGCGATCACCAGCCGCCGCGTGGGGTCCAGCTCCGCCACGCCCAGCTGGGGCGCGAGCGTGGTGAACGGGTAGTTGGCGATCTTCGGGTTCGCCCGCGTCGTCGCCGCCAGAAGCGTGCTCTTGCCCGCGTTGGGCTTGCCGATGAGCCCCACGTCGGCCAGCAGCTTCAATTCCAGCCGCAGTTCCTTGTCCTCGCCAGGAAAGCCCGGGTGCGCGTGCGCCGGCGCCTGCGTCACCGCGTTCTTGTAGTGCTCATTGCCGAACCCGCCGTTGCCCCCCTTGGCCACGGTGAAGCGCTGGTTGGGCGCCATGTCCACGATCAGTTCGCCGCTGAGATTGTCATACACCAGCGTGCCCGGCGGAACGCGAACCTCCAGCGCCGGCGCGTCGGCACCGGTCTTCTGCTTGCCCTCACCCATCCCCCCGTTCTGAGCCTCCCAGTTCGGCCGCCCGCGGAAGTCCAGCAGCGTGTTGCACCCGGGGTCGGCGTACAGCACCACATCGCCGCCCTTGCCCCCGTCGCCCCCGATGGGCCCACCCTTGGGCTCATACTTGGCGCGCCGAAACGCGATGCAACCCCGACCCCCATGCCCAGCCTTCACCGTGATGAGTGCGCGATCAACGAACATGCCCCCAGCGTAGCCCCGGTAGCCGCTCGCTCCGAGAATCACATCCACACTCCCTCCGCTGTCCTCAGCGGAGGAAGTGCCGCGTCTATGTGACAAGGGAGTTCTTCCGGCCCTTCCTCAGCAACCGCCTAGTACCATCCCACTCCCCCGATGGCCAGCCCGACCTCCCATCCCGCGAGGCCCACGCTCGACGCCTGGCAAGAGTCCGACCTGCTCGCCCTCTGGGTGGTCAGCGCCACCAGCCTCGCTCTGCTCATTGGCTGCTGCCTGCTCACCGGCGGCTGGACCCTCATGGGCCTCGTCGCCGCACTCGGGATGGGATCGATGGGCGCGTTCGCCGCCGGTGTTCGCGGCGCCGCCGCCGCCTTCACCTCCGTGCTCCTAGGCCTTTCTATGCCCTGCTGGGTCCTGGCCGCCGGCGCCGCGTTCACAACGCAAATCCCCCGCTTGGAGCAACCCCTCGCCGCCGTCCTCGGCGTCATCGTCATCTTCGGAATCGCCCTCACTCTCTCCTGGTGGCGCTGGTGGGTCGCATGCTTCGCGCTCGTCGCGTTCGCCACAGCTTGGAGCGTCGGCTCGCTCACCAACTGGGAACAGGCCCTCCCCGTCGCCATCCTCGGCCTCTGGATCCCCCACCACCTCGCCGCAATGCAGGCCATCCGCTCTCGAAACCGCACCCGCCCCGGCTTCTGCCCCCATTGCCTCTACGACTGCACCAGCCTCCCCCCGGCCACCTCGGGCTTCATCCGCTGCCCCGAATGCGGCCGCGAAGACGCCCAGCCCCTCAACAATCCCCCATGACTTCGGCCCCGCGCCCACGCTCGCCCTATGCCGATCTCAACTTGGCGATGTTCTTCGCCTTGCTTCTGCTGGTGGTGGGAGCCGCGCTGGTCCACCTGGTCATTCCCATGACATTCTGCACGGGTCTCGCCATCGCCGTCATCGGGGCGGCTTCCGCCACGCGCCGCGGCGCACTGAGCATCATCGCGGCGTTCCCTCTCGCGGTCTTCCCGCTCTGGGCGGTGCCCGCGGGTGATGCGCTTGTGGCTGTCGGCATGCCGGACAATCCCAGCATCGTCTTCACCATCCTCTTCTCACCCGTCGCCGTGGGGCTCGCCATCGCCTGGTGGCGTTGGTGGGTGGGCGTGAGCGCGATGGCCGGCCTCTTCCTTGGATATGGCATCATGCTGCAAGCGGGTGATGATCGATTCGTCCCCCACCTCGCCGCCGGCGCAGTCGGTTGCTTCACCCTCGCCCCCTGCTACCTCGCCGCTCGCCAAGCCGTCCGCGAACGACACTCGCGCGACGCCGGCCTCTGCCCCCACTGCCGCTACGACTGCCGCAGCCTCCCCGCCGCCGCCTCCGGCCAGGTCCTCTGCCCCGAGTGCGGCCGCCCACTCCCCACCCCCGCACCCACCCCCGCCCCTCCCACGTGATGCCTCGATGCCGCGTGCCTCGATGCCTTCTTCCAAGTCAACCACGTTCTGGACAGCACACAGCGCACCGCAACCCGGCAACCTCCTCTGCGATTGCCGACGGCCGATGGCCGTTTACCGGCTGTCCACTCCCCACTCCCGCTCAACCAGCGCCGCGCTCTTCAGCTCACCGCGCCGCCACCACCACGCCCTGGAGCCCCACCTTCGACAACTGCCCGTTCGCTTCGCGCATCGTCGAGTAGGTCCCCATGCGCACCGCGAAGAGCGAACGCCCGTTGGCATCGGTGATCGGCACCAGCGCCGGCATCGGCGCGCCCGCCTTCCGGGCCGCCGCCTGGGCCGCCCGGAGCTGCTGGCCGGCCCGCGACTGATCCGAGAACGCCCCGAACTGCACCGTGAACGGCCCGCTGACCGCGGCGCTTGAACTTCCCGAGGGCGAACCGATCACGTTCACGCTCGCCACGCTCGTCCCGGTCGAGACGGCCTTGATCGTCGTGCACAGCCCCATGCTCCCGCTGCCGCTGCTCCCGCCCATCGCCATACCGCCGCGCATGCCCATCCGGCTCATGGTCGCCGCCGTCGCGGACGCCGCCTGCGCATCGCCACCCCGCCGCGACTCGATCGTCGCCTTCAGCGACGCATCGTCGGCCTTCCGCGCCGCCAGGGCATACGCCCCGTCAGCCCGCGAGTCGTTGGTGCGACGCATCGCATCGCCCGCGGCCAGCCCGGCCCGGGCCGCGTCGTCGCCACTGAGCTTCTCCGCCGCTTCCAGGTACCAGTCCGCCGCGTCGTCCTGACGCCCCTGGGACTCAGCCATCGAGCCCAGCGTCCAGGCGGCCCGGCCCGCGATGCCGTCGTCGCCCGACTTCGTCAGCGGGGTCAGCCACCGGGCCGCGTCACCCTGCTTGCCCAGCGCCGAAGCCGACATGCCCGCCACCAGCGCGGCCCGCTGCCCGTCGGCCCCGCCCTGCCCCGCCGAGGCGGACGCCTGCGCCAGCGCCTGCTGATACTGCCCGCGCTCGTACGACTGCATGTACGGTTCGCTGGACGCGGCACCGCCACCCCCACCCCCCCCGGTTTGGCAGCCGCCCGCGGCCATCGCCAGGCCCAATGCCGTCGCCAAGGTCACGCTCTTCACGATGCCGTACATCTGCCGCATGGACCGCTCCCGGGGCCTTGACCCTCTGCCGATGGTGTTCGTTCTGCTACTGTCCGGGGGTCAAAGGCTCCGCCTCTGCCGCGTTTCTCTGCACCCGCGCGGCCCCGGATACCGAGTCTTTGGGATCGGCCAAGACAAGGAGTTTTCGTGAGCGTTCACTGGCCCATTCTCAAGCGTTGGTTCAGCCACCCTTTCCGCACCGCCATCGTCGATGACCGGCGGGAGTGGAACGGCCTTTCTCTGCTGGTCGCCAGCTTCGTCTTGGCCGACGAGATCGAGCGCACCTGCCGTTCCAAGGCCGTCGCGCTCATGCTCCCCACCAGCGGCCTCACCCCCATCGCCGCCATGGCCGGGTGGATCGCCGGCAAGACCGTCGTCCCCCTCAACTACCTGCTCAAGCCCGAGGAGCTCCAGTTCGTCCTCGATGACTGCGGCGCCGACACCCTCATCACCGTACAGCCCATGCTCGAGTTCGTGGGCCAGGCACCGCGGGTCAACCGGCTGCTCAAGCTCGAAGATGTCAACTTCAAGCGTGTCCCCGAGCCCCGCTGGCCCCCCAGCCCCCCCGATGACGACCTCGCCGTCCTCCTCTACACCAGCGGCACAAGCGGACGCCCCAAGGGCGTCATGCTCACCCACGGCAACCTCTCCGCCAACGTCCGGCAGGTCCTCGATCACATCCCCTTCGACCACACCTACGTCGTCCTCGGCGTGCTCCCCCAGTTCCACTCCTTCGGCCTCACTGCCCTCACCCTCATGCCTCTGAGCGTCGGGGCCAAGCTCGTCTACACCGCCCGCTTCGTGCCCCCCAAGATCGTCAAACTCATGCGCGAACACAGGCCCAACGCCTTCATCGCCATCCCCTCGATGTACAACGCACTCCTCCACGTCAGGGACGCCGCCCCCGACGACTTCTCCTCCCTCCAGATCGCCGTCTCCGGCGGCGAGCCCCTCCCGGGCGCCGTCACGCAGGGCTTCTACGACCGCTTCAAGGTCCGCATCAACGAGGGCTACGGGCTCACCGAAACCTCGCCCGTCACCAACTGGTGCCGCCCCTGGGAGTACCGCCCCGGCTCCGTCGGCAAGCCCCTCCCGCGCCTGCGCCAGCGCATCGTCGATCTCGAAACCGGCGCCACACTCCCCCCCGGCCGCGAGGGCGAGATCCGCATGATGGGCCCCAACGTCATGCCCGGCTACTTCAACCGCCCCGAAGAAACCGCCGCCGCCTTCGATGCCGAAGGCTGGTTCCGCACCGGCGACATCGGCCGCTTCGACAGCGACGGCTACCTCTACATCACCGGCCGCCACAAGGAAATGCTCATCGTCGCCGGCGAAAACGTCTTCCCCCGCGAGATCGAGGAGGTCCTCAACGCCCACCCCGACGTCAAGGACTCCGGCGTCGTCGGAATGCACGACCCGCTCCGCGGCGAACTCCCCCTCGCCTTCGTCGAGATGAAGGAAGAACGCCCCTTTGACCAGGCCGCCCTCCTCAAGCACTGCCGCGAGAGCCTCGCCGGCTACAAAGTCCCCCGCGAAATCCGCCGCCTCGAAGGCATGCCCCGCAGCCCCACCGGCAAGGTCCTCCGCCGCGAACTGAAGAAACTGATCTGACGCCGCTCCCAATGGTGGCACAGGCGTCCCGCCTGTGCCGAGCTCGCTGGGCTTCGGTCGCACGCAAGCCCCACCACACTTCCGGTCCCGCGCCGGTCTTCGAGTCCGCTCATGCGCACGCTGCTGCACGACTTCGCCCTCTGGCTCGCCATGCTGCCCTGGTCGCAGTACCTTCTCTACAGCCTGCTGTTCTGGGCCGTCATGATCCCCGCCGTGCTCTCCGTTCATCGAATTCGCCGATTAGGCCAGCCGCCGCTGGTCCTTCTCGCCCGCGTCATCGCCATCGCGTGCGCGCTCGCGTGTTTGGCCCTCGCAGCCGGCGCGGCCTACGGCATCTGGCTCGCCCTGCCCTCCAATCGGGCCTCGTACAAGTTCGATGTGTTCGTTCAGGTGGCCATCATCGGCCTTTGGCTCGGCTTCTCCGCCATCAGCCCCGCGTCCAGAAACTCGGAGCCCAGGCGCCGCGAACTCAACCGCGACGCGGCCAGATACCTCTGAACCCGACCCTCACCGCGAGAAAATTTGACCCTATCTCACGCGTTCGCGCGCTCGTTGCGGTCCATACCCCCGCGCCCGCTTGATCTTCCCGCGCCGTGCGCCACACTCCCGCATGGCCACTCCACGACAGCACGCGCTCGCCAGAATCGAGGCCTTCAACGCCGACCTCGCCGCCCTCAGGCTCCAGGCCGCCCAAGTCCTTCTCGAAGTCGCACGCTCGCACGAAGACCTCGCCCGGCGCCGCCTCGCCGCCGCCGCCGTCCTGGCCGCCAGACCCGCTCCCTACCCGCCCGCCGCCGCGCTCCCCGACGACGGCACCCATGACGATGACGAGCCCGACGACGGGCCCGACGACGGCGACAACCCCGACCCCGGAAACACTCCCCCGCCCCCAGACCCCCAAGCCCTCCAAAGGGCCTATTCCAAAGGCTACTCCGACGGCCTCAAAAACCGCGTGGCCATGGGCCCCTTCGCCCCGCCCTCTGAGCATTCCAGCGACCAGCCCACGCCCGCGCCACCCGCCGCGAGCATCATCCACCGCCCAGCGCTCGCCGCCCACCTCTTCC
The DNA here is from genome assembly GCA_022843545.1 of Phycisphaerales bacterium. Taxonomy (GTDB): domain Bacteria; phylum Planctomycetota; class Phycisphaerae; order Phycisphaerales; family UBA1924; genus JALHNL01. The sequence goes on from JALHNL010000002.1 coordinate 7,593, forward strand.
CGTGCCGCCCCGCCATCCCGCGCCGGCCAGCCCCGCGCCGCCGCCTCTCCACTCGGCCACGCACCACGCCCAACACGCCACGAGCGGCACTCCCAGCCATGGCCGATCAACCACTTCCGGCGACCGCCTCCCGCCCACCGCCCTCTTCACCGCTTCATCTTTCTTCTCTTCTCCCCTACGCTCCCCCGCTTGACCCAGCCCCACGCCGATCCATCCCCGTCCGCGGGTTCGCCCATCCGCGAACTGCTCGTCATCGCCGCGCCCACCATCGCGACCATGACGTCCTACACCGTCATGCAGTTCGTCGACGGGCTCATGGTCGCCCGCATCCAGCCTCACAACCCGGTCAACATCGCCGCCCAGGGCAACGGCGGCGTCTGGTCGTTCGTCCCGCTCTCCATCTTCGCCGGCCTCGTCGGCGTCGTAAACACGTATGTCGCCCAGAACCTCGGCGCGGGCCGCCCACGCGCCGGCGCCGCCTACGCCTGGAACGCACTGTGGCTGGGCCTGGCCATGTGGGCCCTCACCATGGTCCCGCTGGCGTTCGCCATGCCAGCCATCTTCGGGCTCATGGGCCACTCGCCCCGGCTGGTCGAGCTCGAAACCGCCTACGCCCAGATCCTCCTCTTCGCCGGCTGCATCACCGTCGTCTCACGAACCTTCTCGCAGTTCTTCTACGGCCTCCACCGCCCGGGCATCACGCTCATCGCCGCCATCGCCGGCAACGTCACCAACCTCGTCTTCAACTACGCGCTCATCTACGGCGAGTTCGGATTCCCCGCCCTGGGCGTCGCGGGCGCGGCGTGGGGCACCGTCATCGGCACCGCCGTCGAGGCCGCCATCCCCTTCGCCGTTTTCCTCTCCGCCAAGTACGAGCGCGAGTTCTCCACCCGATCCTCGTTCCGCGTGTCAAAGGCCCACCTCAAGGACATCTTCCGCCTCGGCTGGCCCCCCGCCCTCATGTTCGGCAACGAGATCGTCTGCTGGGCGGTCTTCATGTCGTACCTCGCGGGCCGCTTCGGCGAGGCCCACAACGCCGCCGGCTGGATTGTCCTGCGCTACATGCACCTCTCGTTCATGCCCGCCGTGGGCATGAGCGTCGCCCTCACCGCGGTGGTGGGCAAGTACCTCGGCGCCAAACGCCCGGACCTGGCCGCGCAGCGCGCCCGCCTGGGCATCGTCGTCGCGATGTCCTACATGGCCCTGTGCGCCCTGGCGTTCATCCTCTTCCGCGACCCCATGGTCCGCCTCTTCGCTCTCGATGACGACGCGGGCCGCGAGGTCGCCGCCATCGCCTCCGGGCTGATGATCGTTGCGGCCATCTTCCAGATCTTCGACGGGCTGGGGATCACGCTGGTCGGGATCCTCCGGGGCGCGGGCGACACGGTCTTCCCCGGTCTGGTCACCGTCGTCCTCTCCTGGACCTGCATCATCGGGCTGGGCTACGCCGCCGTGCTGCTCCTGCCGCATCTGGAAAGCCTGGGCCCGTGGATCGCGGTCGCGGTCTACATCGTGGCCCTGGGCCTGGCCCTGGCGTTCCGGTTCTGGTCGGGCCAGTGGAAGAAGATCGACCTGCTCGCCTCCTCCGCCGCCGCCCGGGCCGAGGGGAGCGCCCAGGCCTCGGGCATGATCGCCCGCGAGCAGGGCCCTGTACCCACGCCGGACTAAGGCCTAATATCCGGGTCCAACCCCGCACCTCCCCCGATACGGAGCTTTACACGGATGAGCACGAGCAATCCGCTGGACATGGTCATCGGCGCCGAAGAAGTCAAGCGTGACGTCGCCGCCGCCGCCAAGCACGTCAGCGCGGCCGAGAAGCTCGAAGCCGGCGGCGACCGCATCGGCGCCATCGCCGAGCTGCGCAAGGCCGTCGCCGCCGATCAGACCAGCGGCGACGTGATGTTCCGCCTCGCCTATCTGCTCGACCTCGCCGGCGACGAAGACGACGCGATCGAGATGTACGAGCGGGCCATCGAGCGTCCGCCCGCGCCCATGAACGCCCTGCTCAACCTCGCCGTCGCCTACGAAGATCGCGGCGACTGGGCCAAGGCCGAGCGCTGCCTCCGCCAGGTCCTCGACACCGACCCCAACCACCCCCGCGCGCGGCTGTACATGAAGGACGTCGCCGCCAGCCGGACGATGGTCATGGAAGACGACCACGAGCGCGACAAGTTCAAACGCTCCGCCCTGCTCGACACGCCCGTCACGGACTTCGAGCTCTCCGTCCGCGCCCGCACCTGCCTCAAGAAGATGAGCATCCGCACGCTGGGCGACCTGGTCCGCACCACCGAGGCCGAACTGCTCAGCTACAAGAACTTCGGCGAGCAGAGCCTCGTCGAGATCAAGAACATGCTCGCCACCAAGGGCCTGCGCCTGGGCCAGGGACGCGACGAGGCCTACCGCGCCGCCCGCAAGCAGCTCATCGACCAGTTCCGCGGCACCGGCCAGGAAGCCCTGCTCAACAAGTCCGTCGGCGAGCTCAACCTCTCCGTCCGCGCCCGCAAGGCCCTCCAGCTCCTCAACATCCACACCCTGGGCGACCTGGTCGCCCACACCGAGGCCGAGCTCCTGGGCGTCAAGAACTTCGGCGCCACCTCCCTCAACGAGGTCAAGGCCAAGCTCTCCGAGTACGGCCTCTCGCTCCGCCGGATCGAGTCCTGATCCTCTCAGCCCGCGATGCTCCCGCGCAACCCGGCCCCTCGGCCGGGTTGTTTTTTGCCCGCCTTGGGTGATGAACCGCAGGACCTTCTCCTCCACGCTCGCACCATTCCTCGCCCCCGCCGCGTCTACCCTCTGCCAATGTCTGCCCTGCTCGACGTGCCCGCCGAACTCCAGCCCGTCCAGGCTCAACTGACGGCGTTCCTGCTGCGCGTCGAAGAGCAGATCCAGCACGCCCTCGCCAGTGATCTGCCCCCGGTCCACCGCCTGGTGCGCCACGTCGAGCGCTACCGCGGCAAGATGGTCCGCCCCACGCTCGTGGGCGTCACCGGGCTCGCCGCGGGCGCGACCGAACTCTCCTCCGACCACGTCAAAGTCGCCGCGGTCTGCGAGATGATCCACCTCGCCACGCTCGTCCACGACGACGTGCTCGACGAGGCCGACACCCGCCGCCGCGCCAGCACCGTCAACGCCCTTCACGGCAACGAAACCGCCGTGATCCTCGGCGACTACCTCATCTCCGCCGCCTACACCCTCTGCTCCACGCTCGACACCAACGAGGCGGCTCTGGTCATCGGGCAGACCGGCATGACGCTCTGCTCGGGCGAACTGCTCCAGCTCCACCACCGCGAGAACTTCTCGCTCGACGAGCCCACGTACTACGAGATCGTCCGGCGCAAGACCGCCAGCCTCATCGCCGCCGCCTGCCGCCTGGGCGCGTCCGCCACGCTCCGCCGCTCGCCATCGCCCGCCGGGCCCCAGCCCGCCGACCTGGTCGCCCGCGTCGAGGCCTTCGGGCTCGACATCGGCGTCGCCTTCCAGATCCAGGACGACCTGCTCGACCTCACCGGCGAGCAGAGCGTCGTGGGCAAGTCCGTGGGCAAGGATGTCGAGAAGGGCAAACTCACCCTCCCGCTCATCCACCACCTCACCACGGCCGACGCCCCCCAGCGGGGCCGGTCGCTGGTCCTGCTCGACGACGCCTCCATCTCCCCGGCCCAGCGCACCCGCGCCCTGGTGACCGCCATGAGCGGCACCGACTCCATCGCCTTCGCTCAGGCCCAGGCCCTCCGCCTCATCCGCCGCGCCCAGGCCGCCATCGAGCCCCTCCCGCCCACCCCCGCTCGGCAGATGCTCCACCTCATGGCCGAAGCCGTCGTCTCGCGGGCGTTCTAAACACCCCCGCCCCGCCGCGACTCGCCCCACCCGTTCCGCTATGCTTCCCACTCAGCCTGGGGGCTCCCGAAGGCCCCGCCGCTCTTGCGGCGGGCTCCGGGCAGCCGATACCTTGGGGATACGCCCGTGTTCAGGGGCGGCATCTCGCGAGGCGAACCATGACCAAGCTGCTGCAAGGGGCATCGGGCTACATGATCTTCGATCGGATGCTCAATCTGGTGTCGGTGGACATGGGTATCGACCTGGGGACGTGCAACACCCTCGTCGCGGTCCGCGGGCAGGGCATCGTCCTCAACGAGCCCTCCGTCGTCGCCGTTCGCAAGAACACCAACCAGGTCCTTCACGGCGGCACCGCCGTGGGCTGGGTCGCCAAAGAGATGCTGGGCAAGGCCCCCGGCGCCATCAGCGTCATCCGCCCGCTCAAGGAAGGCGTGATCAGCGACTTCGACATCACCGAGGCGATGCTGAAGTACTTCATCACCAAGGTCACCGGCAAGCGCAGCCTCATCGGCCCGCGGGTGGTCATCAGCGTCCCCACCGGCATCACCGCCGTCGAGAAGCAGGCCGTCTTCAACAGCGCCGAGCGGGCCGGCGCGCGCCGCACCTTCCTGTGCGAGCAGCCCCTGGCCGCCGCCATCGGCGCGGGCCTCCCCGTCACCGAGCCCCAGGGCTCCATGATCGTCGACATCGGCGGCGGCACCAGCGACGTCGCCATCCTCTCGCTGGGCGACATCGCCGTCTGCGAGAGCCTCCGCGTCGCCTCCGACGATTTCGACTCCGCCATCATCAACCACATGAAGCGGAAGTTCAACCTGCAGATTGGCGAGCAGACCGCCGAACGCATCAAGATCGAGATCGGCTCCGCCGCCCCCATGGGCGACGAGAAGACCATGGAAGTCCGCGGGCGCGACCTCATCAGCGGCCTGCCCCGCAAGACCGTCGTCACCAGCGAGGAGATCCGCGAGGCCCTCCTCGAGCCCGTCACCTCCATCGCCGAGGCCTGCACCCGCACGCTCGAGCGCGCCGAGCCCGAACTCGCCGCCGACCTGGTCGAGAACGGCATCACCCTCGCCGGCGGCGGCTCGCTCCTACGCGGGCTGGGCGTCGTCCTTCAGAACGCCACCGGCCTCTCCGTCCGCCTCGCCGACGACCCCCTCACCTGCGTCGCCCGCGGCACCGCCATCTTCCTCGAGAACATCGAGCTCCTCAAGAGCACCCTCGAAAGCGACATGGACGTGTGAGAGAGGCGAAGGATGAAGGATGAACGGGAAGGCCCAGCAACAGCCCGATCCCTCGCCATCCTTCCTCTTCCATGCTCGCTCCCTGTCGCTGCATCGCCCGCCATGCACACATTCGCTGTCCCGGTCCGCGTTGACCCCGTCGCGGCCAAGTGATCAACTGGCCCCCTGACTCCTCTTCCTCAGCACTCAGCACTCAGCACTCAGCACTCAGCACTCAGCACTCTCCACTCCCCATGCCCCGCCTCTCCCCCACCTCGATCAACCCCCGCACGATGCTCGCTGCATCCTGCGCGATCCTGGTGCTCACCGCCGTCCTCCCCGGTCGGCTCACGCCCTTCGCCGGCTGGGCGGGCGAACTGATTGACCTCGCCGTCGCCCCGGTTCAGCGGCCCATGTCCGCGGGCCTGCGCTGGCTGCGCGGGCCTCAGGCCGGCCGACCCACCGACGCGCAGTTGCTGGCCCTGCAGGTCGAGGCCGACTCGTGGAAGCTCCGCTCGCGCCAGGCTGAGCAGGAGGTCGAGCGCCTCCGCAATCAGATCGTCCAGTTGCAGCGCGGCCTGGCCCTCAACCCCTCGCTCGCCGTCCGCCAGCTCACCGCTCCCGTCATCGGCTTCGGGTCCGACGCCTCCAGTTCCGTCCTCAAGGTCCAGGCCGGCGAGCGCAACGGCGTCATCCCCGGCAGCGTGGCGGTCTTTGACGGCGTCAACCTCGTGGGCCGCGTCGCCCGCCCGGTCGACGCGCGCGTCTGCCGCATCACGCCCATCACCGACCGCTCCGCCGGCGCGCTCTCCGCCCGCATCTTCCCCAACGAGGCCCCGGGCTCCCCCGCGCCCGCCACCGTTGACGTCCTCCCCGGCTCAGGCGGCGCGCCCGACGCCGGCGGCCTCTCGCTGGAATGCAAACTCACCCCCGACGGCCGCGGCCTGCTTGTCGGGCCTGTGGAGTGGCAGGGCGTCCGCCCCGATCAGCAGAACGTCACGCTCGCCCAGGGCATGGTCGTCCGCCTCAGCGACAGCAGCTGGCCCCAGAGCGCACAGATGCTCGTCGTCGGCCGCATCGAGCGCGTCGAGACCACCGACGTCGGCCGCACCCGCGTCAGCGTCCGCCCCATGTTTGACCTGCAGCGCCTCGGCGAGGTCACCATCCGCGTCAGCGGCGAGCCCGACGACGCCGCGAACGAAGCCCCGCGCGGCCCCGGGGGTGGCTCGTGAAGTTCCTCCCCATCGCCCTCGCCGGCTACCTGCTGCTCGCGCTCGAGCTCGCCCTGCGCCCCATGCTCGCGCTGGGAAGCACCGGCATCGCCCCGCACTTCGTCATCATCCTCGTCGCCTTCATCGCCATGAACGGCCAGGGGCTGTTCATCTACGGCGTCGCGCTGGTCATGGGCCTGCTCATCGACGTCACCGCTGCCCGCGCCGCCCCGGGCGCCGGCGCCACCTTCGCCATGTTCGGCCCCCACGCCATCGGCTACGTCGCCGCGGCGTACCTCGTCGTCACCATGCGCGGGTTCCTGCTCCGCCGCAGCCCGCTGGCGATCCCGTTCCTCTCCGTGGTCGCCGCGGCGATGGCGGTGATCGTGTCCTCGGCGCTGCTCATGGTCCGCTCCTGGTTCGACGCCGACTGGACCGCGGCGCTGGGCTCGCGGCTGGGCGCGGGGATGGCCTCGGCGCTGTACACCGCGCTCCCTGCGCTGGTCCTGAGTCCGCTGCTGCGCCGACTGCAAAGCGTCATGGGCCTGGACGACGGGGGCTCGAGACGATTCGGACGCTGACGGTCACTTCTTCCACAGCCCCGCCACGCGCCGCACCTGCTCATCGCTCCCCACCAGACCCAGCGACGCCGCGAGCGCCGCCCGGACCGCCGCCGGGTCCGAGCCGCCGTCGATCTCTCGCAACAGCCGTTTGGTCGCCGCGACCGCCCCCGCCGGCTTGGCCCCGAGCGTCCTCGCGATGTTCAGCGCCTTGGTGATCACGTCCTCGGGTTGATCCACGCACACGTGCGCCAGTCCGATCGCCGCCGCCTCGCGCCCGCTGATGGTCTCCGGGTCCAGCATCCGCTCGCGGGCCCGGCCCGGGTCCACCATCGCCCGCAAGGTCGGCCCGGTCACCGCCGGGCTGATGCCCAGCCGAACCACCGGATACCCCAGCCGCGCCGCCGAGTCGGTCACCACCACGTCCGCCCCGCCCAGAAGCGCACACCCCCCGGCGATCGCGTAGCCATACGCCCCGATGACCACGGGCTTGTCCAGGGCGCGGAGCGCCTGTATCACCTCGGCCAGCCCGGTCAGGAGTTCACCCAGTACGCCCGGGTCATCGCGCGTCAGGAGCATGTCAAACCCGGCGCAGAACCCGTGCCCCCGCCCGGTGAGCACAAGGGCCGACTCCTGCTCCGGCGGCACCTGCCCGAACGCCCGGACCTCCCGGGCCAGATCCGCCAGCAGGGCCGGGGTGAGGGCGTTGCGCTTCTCCGGGTTGGCGATCGCCAAGACCCGGACAGGCGTGGCCCGCTGGGTGTCAACATGGGACTCGATGCAGGGCGGCGGGACCGGCGGTGGCGAAGGGTTCACGGTCCAGAGTACCCCCTGCCCCCCGGCTACGCGCATGTTCGGCGGCCCCTCCCGACGGCTTGTCCACCGGATCGGGTGATGTTCGGGTATCTGAATCCCAAAGAGACCTGCCGGGGTATACTCCGCCCCGGCCATGATGGCCGGTGCCCACCCATCGGAGCCTTGTTCCGGTGGTCAGAACGGATCAGGACGGGTTGAGTCGGGGTCGGGGTGAGAAACTCTGATCCGGCGGGGCACAGGAGCACGATGCTCAAGGGTGCGGACCCCCTTCCGCAAGAGGCCATGGACGATTCAGGCCTTGCCACGCGCGTTGGACAACCCGAAAATGACCACTTCCCCCACCCCCCCCAGCACCACCGCACCTGCCAGTTCCGCCGCCGCCCTTGCCGCGACGACGGCCAAGGCCGGTAAGCGTCCGGCGGTCCGCACCTGGTCCGACCTGCGATCCGAGACGGCGACCCGCCGGTCGGCGATCCCCGAGGGTCTGTGGCTGCGGTGCCCGGGGTGCTCGCAGATGATCTACCGCCGGCAGATGGAGGCCAACCTCCACTGCTGCCCCGAGTGCCAGCACCACTACCGGCTGTCGGCCTCGGAGCGGGTGAAGCAGCTCACCGACCCCAACACCTTCGAGCCCATGTGGCAGGGCCTGCGCCCCACCGACCCGCTCAAGTTCCGCGACCTCAAGCCCTACCCCGAGCGGCTGGCCGCCGAGGCGGTCAAGAGCGGCGTGAACGAGGGGTGCCTGGCGGGCACGGGCTTCATCAAGGGCCGCCCGGTGATGCTGGCGTGCCTTGACCTGTCCTTCATGCTGGGCTCCATGGGCTCGGTGGTGGGCGAGATCATCACGCGGGCCATCGAGCACGCGACGGCGGAGAACCTGCCGCTGGTGATCGTGTCGTGCTCCGGCGGCGCACGCATGCAGGAGTCGGGGCTGTCGCTGATGCAGATGGCCAAGACCTCGGCGGCGCTGGCGCGCTACGACGAGGCGGGCGGGCTGTTCATCAGCGTGCTCACCGACCCCACCACCGGCGGCGTGACGGCCTCGTTCGCCATGCTGGGCGACATCATCTTCGCCGAGCCCAAAGCCCTCATCGGCTTCGCGGGCCCGCGCGTGATCCAGCAGACCATCCGCCAGGAACTGCCGGACGGGTTCCAGCGATCCGAATACCTGCTCACCGCGGGGATCGTGGACCGGGTGGTGGCGCGGCCGCAGTTGCGGACGGAGATCGCGCGGGTGATTGACTATGCGGGGAAGTGAACGGGGGCGGGGATCTCGGCTAGATCCGAATCTGTACTCTGATCGGCCATGTCGACCTCGCTTCCATCAGGGCTGCAAGGGCTGTCTGGTCGGGCATACTACCTCGCGCCGACACGCACCTTCCTGAGCGAGAGCGATGACGCTGTGCTTGGGGCGATGACTCGCTCGAGCGGATTCTCCATTGAGCCGTCGCAGCGCGATGCCTGGTGCGCCCAGTTTGAGGCCATGCGCAGTGCACTTGCCCGGTGCGACGAAGCGGGGCTTGTCGCCTTTGAGTTTGCCATCCCGCGCATGGGCAAGCGAGTAGACGTGCTCGTCGTGATGAGCGGCGTGGTGTTTGTGATTGAGTTCAAGGTGGGCGAGAGACAGTTCACTTCGGAAGCGACGCGACAGGTGTGGGACTACGCGCTCGACATGAAGAACTTTCACTCGACCACGCACGCCGTGCCCGTCGTGCCGATACTGGTTGCCACACACGCCAACGCGAACACGGCACCCTCGGCTCTGGAACGTGACGCCGATGGCGTGTTGCGACCGCTGCGTGCAACGCCCGCAACGCTCGGCGCGGTCATGAAGGCGGCTGCGGATTCGTGCGGGGCGCCGCGGCTAGACGCGGAGGAATGGTCGCGAGGCGTCTATCGACCGACCCCGACGATTGTGGAAGCGGCAAGAGCGCTCTACGGGGGACACAAAGTCGAGGATATTTCACGGCGAGAAGCTGACGCGACCAATCTCACTCAGACATCGGCTGAGATTGAGCGCGTTGTTGCGGAAGCACGGGACCGGGCACTCAAGGTCATCTGCTTTGTCACCGGAGTCCCCGGAGCCGGCAAGACGCTTGTCGGCCTCGACACTGCGACGCGACATCGTGACAAGGACAACGCCCTGTATAGCGTCTTTCTCTCCGGCAACGGACCGCTTGTGAGAGTGCTGTGCGAGGCCCTGGCTCGCGACAAGGTGGAGCGCTCTCGCGGGACCGGAACTTCGGTCAAAGTTGGGATGGCCCGCAGCGAAGTCAAGGCATTCATCCAGAACGTTCATCACTTCAGAGACGAGTGCCTTCGCGACCCTGACAAGCCTCCGCACGAGCACGTCGCACTCTTCGATGAGGCCCAGAGGGCATGGAATCTCGAGCAGACGGCCAAGTTCATGCAGCAGAAAAAGGGCCACCCCAATTTCTCAATGTCGGAACCGGCGTTTCTGATTTCGTGCATGGACCGGCACCCCGATTGGGCCGTCATCGTGTGCCTGGTAGGTGGCGGACAAGAGATCAACACGGGCGAGGCGGGGATTGGCGAGTGGCTGCGTGCCGTTCGCGAGCGTTTCGGGCACTGGCACGTGCGGCTCTCACCGCACTTGAGAGACTCGGAGTACGAGGCCGGAGCGGCGCTGCAATTGCTTGAAGGGCACCGGCACGTGCACACCGACGAGAGGCTGCATCTCGGCGTATCCATGCGGTCGTTTCGAGCCGAACACATGTCAGGGTGGGTGAAGGCGGTGCTGGATTCTGACCGGAACGGTGCTTCATCAGCCTGGAAGCAGATCGCGGCTCGGTATCCGATTGTGGTCACTCGCAGCCTGAGAGCAGCTAAACGCTGGGTCCGTGATCGCGCGCGAGGCAGTGAGCGTTACGGCCTGATCGCATCCTCACAGGCCCAAAGACTAAAGCCCGAGGCTATCGATGTTCGGGTCACGATCGATCCGGTTCACTGGTTCCTTCATCCAAGAACGGATGTTCGAAGCTCCTACTACCTTGAAGATGCCGCGACAGAGTTCGACGTTCAGGGCTTGGAACTCGACTGGTCGTGCGTGGTTTGGGACGCAGACCTGCGCCGGGCCGGGGCCGGCTGGGATCACTGGAGCTTTCGCGGTGACGGGTGGCAACGCATCCGCAAGGATGAGCGCAAGTCCTATCTCAAGAACGCGTACCGGGTGCTGCTTACACGTGCCCGCCAAGGGATGGTGATCGTGGTGCCGGCGGGTGACGCCGACGACCCGACACGCTTGCCCGCGATGTACGACGCGACGTTTGAGTACTTGCGCGAATTGGGCTTGCCGATCTTGGCGTGACGTGTCCTTGACGCGCATGGAGCGTGGAAGCAACAACGCACTGCCGTGGCTATAGGCCGTGACCCCTTTGGCGCGAATCGCATGGGACCGGCGTGCCTGCCGAGACGTCGACTCCTCACTCGAGCCAGTCCTCTTCTTCCAGCCGCTGCGGCACGTATTCCTCGGTGACGTAGGAGATGTCCTTGGTGATGAGCGATTCGACTTCCATCTTGAAGCCGTTGTCGATCATCGCTTGGATTTCCTTCTGCCAGCCCTTGTGGCCTTCGAACCACGGGTAGGCGGCGATTTCGCCGGCGCGTTTGCGGTCGGTGTCGGTGAGGTCGATCTTGACGGCTTCGGGGAGCTCGCAGTCTTCGTAGTCCTTGGCGCGGATGCCGAGGAACTTGGCTTCGGGGATGGCGAGGCGTGAGGACTCAAAGGCGAGCGAGATTGAGCCCTGCTTGATGACGCTGTAGATGTAGTGCCCCCAGGGGTCGCAGTCGAGCAGGCAGATGATGGGGAGTTTGAGTTCCTGGTTGAGGCGCTGCAGAAGGCGCCGGCAGCCGCGGGGGGGCTGGCCCGCGCCGTGGGTGAGGATGCAGTTGTTCTTTTCCCAGAACCGGTCTTCGTTGAAGCGGTTCCAGACGGTGCCTTTTTCGACGTGCAGGACGAACTTGGCCTCGCACTTCTTGAACTGGATGACGTCGGGCTCGACGATGCTGGGCAGCGCGTAGCCGCCGGAGCCCATTCGCCGGCAGTCGATGTCGTCGCCCTTGTCGGTGAGCGTGACGTTGCCGACCATGGCGCCGCGGTTCTCGGCGAAGACGTGGAGCTCCTCGCGCAGCGCGCCGAGGGTGACCTCGAGGTCTTCCAGGATCGGGTCGCTCTCGTCCTGGGTGTCGAAGGTGTTTTCCTTGGTGCCGGCGACGGTGTGCTTGGCCTTGTAGAACACGCCGCGGAGGCTGCTGGTCTTGTCGGCCTCGATGAGGTCCTTGATGGTGCTGGCGTGCAGCATGGTCTGCATGAACTGCTTGGCCTGGTTGAGGTTGAAGAGCTCGCGCGTCGCGGCGGCGTCGCCCATTTCGAGGATGCCGCGCTTCTTGTTCCAGATCGTGTTGCTCTTGGTGCGCGTGGGAATGTCGATCACGGGCTCTTTGCCGGAGTGGGCCCGCTTGGACACCGCGACCGCCAGATCGCGGAGTTTGCCGATGGTCTTCACATCGCGCGGCTTGGTATTGGGCTTGGCGGGGGCGGACTTGGCGGGGGTCTTGGACGCGGCTTTCTTGGCCATGGGGCACTCCGTTGCCTGGTTCGCGGGAGGGTAGCGGGGGAAAGGAGGAGGGATGAAGGAAGACGAAGAGGGGGGTGGGCGGGGGTGGGCAATCGGCAATCGCAGACGGGATTGTGTGGGCTGTGGGCTGTGTGATGCGAGAGCGGGGTTGAATGGGAAGAGGGCATCGAGGCACGGGGCATCGAGGCACCTAGCCAGACAAGCGAGTTGGCGATTTGGGCGGCAATGGCCCCGGTGGGAGTTGAACCCACACGCCCGTTGCCGGGCTGCGGATTTTAAGTCCGCTGCGTCTGCCGTTCCGCCACGGGGCCTGCGGGCGATTCTAGTGGAGACGGGGGCGGCGTCTTGGGCCTCGGGGAGAGTGCGGACTTGCTGCGAATCGGCGGGAACACAAGGTTGGTGCGGGGGCACCGGGTCCGGCGGAAGCGACGACACAGGTTTGTGTCATGGCCGCGCTGGAGAGCGGCGGATCACCACGCGCGTGTGCCCTGCGCGTGGTGATCGGACACCTGATCGCGCTTGCGGACCGCACCGGTAAATCCCGATGCTCATCGCTGGTGGAGACGCGATGGCCCCTTCGCCCGCCCATACCGCGCAGAATCATCAGCCCGGGCCGGCGATGTGCGATCTCATGGTGGCGGGGCGGGTCTTGCCCAGCGCGTGGTGCGAACGCTGCGCGGCGGTGCTGCACGGCTCGCTGGGCTGCGCGGGCGTGGTGGTGCAGGTGGAGATGCCCTCGCTGCGAGAGCCGCCGTGGGTCGGGGCGGCGGGGGCGAGCCCGGCGGAGCCGATCTGGTCCGGTCCTCGCGACCGGGGGATCGGCCCCCGGGTGAGGTGGATCGCGGACGCGGCGTGGGCGCAGTCGCCGAACCGCGCGGCGCGCCAGAGCGTGGGCCTGGGCGAGTTCATCCGCGGCGTGTTCGACGTGCGCGGGGATGTGCTGCTGGTGCAGGCGGACTATGCGCCGGGCGGGTTGACGGAGGCGAGGCTGGAATCGGCGCTGGTGACGCTGCGGGTGCTCTCGCCGTGGCTGCAGGGGCTGGCGTGGCACGAGGTGACGGCACCGAGGCGGGCGCGGAGCGAGATGCTGGAGCGGGTGCCGCGGGCGGGGCGGGCGGTGGTCCAGATGCTCGCGGACGGGCTGACGGAGGAGCAGATCGCCCAGACACTGGGCAAGAGCCGACACACGGTGCACGACTATGTGAAGGGCGTGTACGCGGCGCTGGGGGTGCGCAACCGGATGGACTTGATGCGGCGGTGGCTGCTGCCGGTGGAGGAGGGGACGGAGGGCGAGGCGAACGGGTAGACTGATCTCGTGGACGCACGAACGCCCGACTGCCCGCGCTGCGGCTACGACCAGTCAGGCGAGGTGGTGCGATGGACCGAATCGTGCCCGCTGCAGGGCAAGTGCCCCGAGTGCGGGCTGGAGTTTGCTTGGGCGGATGTCCTTTTGCCCGAGCGCTCGCGGCTGACCTGGATGTACGAGCACAAGCGCGACTGGAGCCCGGCCCTGGGGCGGGCGATGCGCACACTCGCCAATCTGGCTCTGCCTTGGCGATTCTGGGCGCGGGTGACTCTGGCTCACGAAGTGCGCCCGTGGCGGGCGCTGTGGTTCGCGGTCCTGATCATCGGCGGCGTGTGGTTTGTCACCGGCGTGCTGGGGACGCTGGGCATCTGGGCGATCGGACGGCACTACCCGTACTACCTCACCGCGAACAACTTCGCGGAGGCGTGGGTCTGGCCCGTGATGAACACGGTGGGTGTTGGTCTGCGAGTCGCAAACATCGGCCCTCTCTCCTTTGCGCTCAACATCGAGCACTGGGGCGCGGCGGTGTTCCTCGTGGTGGGGTTCTGGGTCGGCATGCCGGCGGTGCTCTGCCTGTTGTCGACCACGAGGCAGATCTCGGCGGTGCGGGGCGCGCACATCGCGCGTGCGGCGTGCTACGCCGCGCTTCCGCTGGCGGCGATCGCCCTCCCGCGGTTGCTGATGAACGTGGAGATTCTCATCAACGCCGCGCAGAACCCGCCCGGACGCTGGCAGGCGTTGAGCTGGCTGGTCAGACATGGTTCGACGCCGCTGGGCGTGGCCTCGGCCGCTTGGACTCTGCTCTGGTGGTGGTTCACCATCTCGCGCGGGCTGCGGCTTGCGCCCGCGTGGCTGGTGTTCGGGCTGCTGTGCACGTGCTCGGTCCTGCTATCGCTGGTGCTGCTGGTGAGCTTGGGCACTGTGCCTGTTCAGTGGATTCTGGCGTTCTGACGTGCCGGACCCGTACATCTCCCCCACTTTCACTGGCAAATCGCCGGCGCCGGGGCATACTCAAGATGACTTGGCGCACACGCGCGGAGAATCCTCATGACCGAGCCGCTCATGCCCGCCTGGCTGGTGATCCCCGCGGCGGTCGCGTTGATGCTGGCTGTGGGCCGTCATGTGCTGTCGATCCCCGCGCAGGGGCTCTCACCCAGCACGCGGCGGATTCGGACGGCGGCGGGGCTCGTGATGCTGGCTTTGGCGCCCTCGCTGGCCTTCGGGCTGAGCGTGACCGACGCCCAGCAGCCCAAGACTTTCGTGATCTCGTGGATGATCACGCTGGGGCTGACGCTCATCGTGCTGATCCTGGCGATGCTGGACATGGCCAACAACCTCCGGCTGCTGGTCGTGTATCAGCAGGAAGCCCGGCGGCAGGCCCAGGCCGCGCTGTTCGAGTCGGTTCTGGGGCGCGTCCGGACGCGGGCCCGGAACACGACGCGGCGGCATCAGCCCGCCAACGATGAGGCGTGACCCGATCCGGTCCACGACCGTTTGACCGTCTTCGCCGCTTTGTCGGCCCGATCGCCAACCCGGCGTACTCGGCGGCGGTCGCGCTTCGCAACGCGCGGTTCGACACCGGCAAGGGCGTGCGGCGGTTGCCCGTGCCCGTGATCAGCATCGGCAACCTCTCGACCGGCGGCGCCGGCAAGACGCCGATGGTGGCCTGGGCCGTACGGACCCTGCTCTCGGCGGGGCTGAAGCCGGCGGTGGCGATGCGCGGGTACAAGCCGGGCGGCTCGCACGGGCAAGACGCCGACGAGGCGGAGGAGTATCGGCGGACGCTTCCGGGCGTGCCGGTGGTCGCGCAGCCGGACCGCTTCGGCGGGCTGCGCAAACTACTGGACTCGGGCGAGGGCGCGGGGGTGCAGTGCGTGGTGCTGGACGACGGCTTCCAGCACCGGCAGTTGCACCGCGACGTGGACATCGTGCTGCTCGACGCGACGCGTGATCCGTTCATGGACCGCATCCTGCCCGGGGGCGACCTGCGCGAGCCGGTGGAGTCGCTGTCTCGCGCCACCGCGGTGGTGGTCACGCACGCCGAGTCGGCCGACCGCGCGGACGTGGCCCGGATGATCGATCGGGCCAGGGAGATCAACCCGCGGCTGCTGGTGGGCGTGGCGGAACATCGGTGGGACCGGCTGACGCTGGCCCACGGCGGGCGCGAGGACATCCAGCCGCCGGAGTGGCTGAAGAACAAGATGGTGCTGGGGCTGTGCGCGATCGGGAATCCAGGGCCGTTCCTGGTCATGCTGAGCCGGGCGGGCGCGGTGGTGCAGCCCATGATCCTGCCTGATCACGACCCGTACAAGCCCGTGACGGTGGCGCGGGCGGTGGAGGCGGCTCGGCGGGCGCGGGTGGACGCGATCGCGATCACGGAGAAGGACTGGGCGAAGTTGTCGCTGCTGCCGGCGGACACGTGGCCCGCGCCGGTCGTGAGGCCGCGACTGGTGATGGGGCTGCGCGAGAGCGAGTCGGAAATCGCCGCGCTCATCACGGGCGCGGTGCGGCGCTGAGAGCGCGGCGGCGGGAGACGCGGTCGCCCGCGATGAGCACCACGCCCACGACCAGGCCCATCGTCGAGAACCCGGCGGCGGGGAGAGTCCAGCGCATGCCCTCGATGCCTTCGTCGCCCTTGACGGCGTCGGTCTTGAAGCGATAACGGCTGATCTGCGACTTGGGCACCGCGTGCAGGGCGGCCTGCCACTCCCACGAGCGCTCCTGCAGTTCCTCAACGCTGGCTGAGGGCTGCTCAACCTTGGCGGGGAGGTTGCCGCGGCGGTCGGGGAACTGCATGACCCGGTGACGGATAGTGCCGTCGTCGCGCAGTTCGTAGATGTCGAACCACCAGTCCTTGACGCGGACCGCGCCCCAGGACGCCGCGTCGTACCCGGCGGTGTTGCGGACCACCAGCGCGAGCGATGAGCCCTCGCCCGTCTCCGGGTTCACTTGGATGTCGCCGTCCTTGATGGGCGCATAGGCCAAGAGCGCGACGGACTCTTCGTACGCGGCGAGATCCGGAAGATTGGGCACCAGGGGCGGGGTGACCGGGATCAATCGCTTCTGATCGGCGAAGGTGAGGCGCAGGGCGGGTGCGCCGTTTTCGAGCTTGGCATCCTGCAGTTCGACGGTCCGCCCCTTGAACTCGCGGGAGCGGGAGAACGTTCGATCAAAGTGCCAGCGCGAAGGATGGGCGGCTTCGTTGAAGGCCGCGACGCGATAGGCCATGAAGTACGCGCTCAGCAGCGCACCGGCGGCGGAGACGGAGGCGAGAAGCCAGCCTGCCGAACGGGCGGTGAGCATGCGTGCGCTTTCGGGCCCGGGGCCCGTGTGGATGGGACCTTCGGATCAGTGGGGCTTGTTGTCGGCGTGACCGGAGCCGTGCGCGTCCTTCTTGTCGGCCGGGAGAAGCTCGGGGAGCGTGATGCCCGAACGCGGGCGGGACTGCTCGGGGTTGTTCTGGCCCTGTTCCTTGTTCCAGGGTTCGGGCTTGGCGTGGGCGTAGCCGTCGTCGTGCCCGTGCTGCTCGTGCCAGGCGATGAAGGCCTTGAGCCACTCGGGGATCTCGGCCTTGGCGGCCTTGAGGTCCTTGTAGTGCGAGAGGGCGAACTTGACGTCGCGGTGCTCCAGTTCGCGGGTGCGGAGGAGGTAATCCTCGACGGCCTCCTTCATCGACTTCTCGAAGTCGCCCACCTCGGTGGCGATGGCGGCGGCCTCGCGATTGAGCTTGCCCGACTCCTTGTAGATCACGCGCTGCAGGTTGCGGATGTCGTGGTCGGTGGCGCCCTCTCGGCTGAAGGGGGCCAGAGCGTCATTGATCAGCCGGACCGAGTCGTCGATGGCGGCCTTGGCGTCTGAATCGACCTGGTCACCCTTGGCGCGGGCGGCGCTGGAAAGCCCGGCGACGGCCGAGGCGGCGGAGGAGGCGAGCTCCTCGCGCGGGGGCTTCTGGGAGGACTGGACCTTGACCCAGCGCTCGACGCGGGCAGCGGACTGCTCGCGGGCGAAATCGGCGATGGACTTGTTGTTGGTGCTGACTTCCTTGATGGAGAGGCCGGTGCCGCCCGTCATGCGGTGGGTGGCGCGGTAGTCATACATGATGTTCCGGTTGCCCAGGTCGATCATGATGAAGCCGATGAAGAAGAAGAACACGAAGACGGTGAAGATGACCACCATCGTGTTGAGCGGGTTGTCGTAGCGGAGCTGCATGAAGTAGGCGAAGACGAGGATGCTCTTGACGACGCCGATGGAGAGGGCGATCACCACGTTCATCCACTGGGGGATGACGACGTTGAAGGTGCCGGCGAACCAGACCTCGGCCTTGGCGGCGAAGACAGTGAGCACGGTGAAGAAGAGCAGCGCGATGAGCACGCCCAGCAGGATGCGCATGGGCAAGATGACGTGCCCGTGGTGCTCGTGGGCGTAGTGCGAGCCCTCGGGGACGATGTCGCGGATCTGGGCGCCGGGGCTGGGATGGGCGTGATCGTGTGCCATGGGAGTCTCGAAGGGCGATGGACGCAAGGCGGGAGAACGGGAGCGGGAGGCGTCAGGCGTGGGTGCTGGGTGCCGAGCGGACGAGCGTTTGCCGGTCACTGCGTCACTCGGCCACTGCGTCACTGCCTCTTAGTGGATCAGATAGAGCATGGGGAACAGGAAGATCCAGACGATGTCGACGATGTGCCAGTAGAGGCCCACACCTTCGACGGCGTTGTAGTGGCGCGGGCCGAAGTGGCCCTTTTGGGCGCGGATGTAGAGCCAGGCGAAGAGGCCCATCCCGATGATGACGTGGCTGGCGTGGACGCCCGTGGCGCCCCAGTACAGGCCCCACCACAGGGGCTCGTAGGGGCTCTCCCAGTTGGGGTAGCTGTAGAACATGCCCGGCAGCTTGCCTTCCTGCCACTTGGGGTAGTACTCGAAGACGAACTTGATGGCGAGGAATGCGAGACCGAAGAGGAACGTGAGGGCGATGTTGACCTTGAGCCAGAACTGACGGCCGAGCTGGGCATCACGCACGGCGGCGGCGACGGTGAACGAACTCAGCAGCAGCACGACGGTGTTGATGAGGCCCCAGCGCCAATCCAGCAGCGACGAGCCGTGGATGAAGGCCTCGGGGTAGAGCATGCGCATCACGGCGTAGAAGACGAAGAGCCCGCTGAAGAGCAGGATTTCGGTGGAGAGGAAGAGCCACACGCCCATCTTGACCGCGTCGAACTCATGGTCGCGGTCGCGGAAGTGCTCGGCGGCGTGGTACGTCTCGGCGTACGACAGCCCTTGCAGGCTGGCCAGGTCTTTGTCGGCGGGGAGTGTGCTCATGGTGAGTCTCGGCGGTCAGCGGAGCGGCAGGCGGGACGCCTGCCCCACCGGGAAGAAATCGCGTGCGAAGGTCAGTGCTTGGCGGAACCGGCGGGCAGCGGCGGGGGGAGCGGGAACTCGCCCGGCTTGGTCTGCGGCGGGACGACGTCGTCGTAGTCGTACGGGCCGTGCGTCACGATCGGCTCGTGGTGGAAGTTGTGGGTGATGGGCGGGCTGGCGGCGTCGGTCCACTCCAGCGTGAGCGCGCCCCACGGGTTGGGCGGGGCCTTGGCGCCCGCGACCAGGCTGTGGACGAAGTTGAAGAGGTGGACGATGAAGCCCGCCAGCAGGATCCACGAGCCGTAGGTGGAGATGACGTGGTAGATGGTGAATTCATCGATGTAGCTGGCGTAGCGGCGGGGCATGCCGTGGGAGCCCATGATGAACTGGGGGAAGAACGTGACGTTGAAGCCGATGAACACGAGCCAGAAGCCGATGGAGCCCCAGAGCTCGTTGAACATCTTGCCCGTCATCTTGGGCCACCAGTGGTGGATGCCGCCCATGAACGCGATGATGGTGGAGCCCATCATGACGTAGTGGAAGTGGGCGACGACGAAGTACGTGTCGTGCAGGTGCAGGTCCGTCGAGAGCGAGCCCAGGAACAGGCCCGTCAGCCCGCCGATGGAGAACAGGAAGAGGAACCCCAGGGCGTAGAGCATGGTGGTGTTCAGCTTGATCGAGCCGCCGTAGAGCGTGGCGATCCAGTTGAACACCTTGACGGCGGAGGGGATGGCGACGAGGTAGGTGAGCGCCGAGAAGATGGTGGCGGCGAGTTCACCCTCGCTGGTGAACATGTGGTGGCCCCACACGACGAACGAGATGCCGGCGATGGCCAGCGACGAGAAGGCGACGGCGCGATAGCCGAAGACCTTCTTGCGGGCGTGGACGGCGATGAGCTCGGACATGATGGCCATGCCCGGGAGGATCATGACGTAGACGACCGGGTGGCTGTAGAACCAGAAGAAGTGCTGGAAGAGAACGGGGTCGCCGCCGATGCGGGGGTCGAAGATGCCGATGTGGAAGAGGCGCTCGAAGATGAGCAGCAGCAGGGTGATGCCGATGACGGGGGTGGCGAGCACCTGGATGATCGCGGTGCCGTAGATGCCCCAGACGAACAGGGGCATGTCGAACCAGCCCATGCCCGGGGCGCGGAGCTTGTGGACGGTGACGACGAAGTTCAGACCGGTGAGGATCGACGAGAAGCCCAGGATGAAGGCGGAGCCGATCATCATGACGACGCGCCAGTGGCCCTCGTCGGTCATGGTCGAGTAGGGCGTGTAGAAGGTCCATCCTGTGTCTACACCTCCGGCTAGCGCGCTCGACACCGCCATGAGCGACCCGAAGAGGTAGATGTACCAACTCAATAGGTTGAGTTTGGGGAAGGCGACGTCCTTGGCCCCCAGCATGAGCGGGAGCAGGAAGTTGCCCAGCGAGGCGGGGATGCTGGGCACGATCACCAGGAACACCATGATCAGGCCGTGAAGGGTGAAGACGCGGTTGTAGATGACGTTGCCCTCGGCGATGGAGCCGGGGTTGGTGTTGAAGAGCTGGCCGGTGACCTGCACGGTCTTGGTGGCCTGGTTCTCGATGACGCGGGTGGGCTCCATGAGCTCAAGGCGCACCGCGAGGGCCGCGACGCCGCCCAGGAAGAACATGAAGAGCACCGCGACGAGGTACATCATGCCGATCTTTTTGTGATCGACGGTGCTGGCCCAGTCCCAGATGGTGGCGATGAAGCCGCCCTTGGGATGGAGGTAGGAGTGGTCGTCGTGCCCGTGGTCGTGGGCGTGGCTGCCTGCCTTGGTCGGGATGCTGGCCATAGGTCTTTTCCTCGCCGGTCTGCGGCGTCAATCGAGCGTGGTCAGTTCTTGGGGGAGGCGGGAGTCGCGGGCTTGGTGTCCTTGCCGTTGAGGTGGCGGAAGTAGGCGACGAGGCCGTGCAGGGTCTTGTCGCTGAAGGTGTACGGGGCCATCTGGTTGGCGTAGCCCTCGTGGATGCGGCGGCCCGGGACGCGGATGGACTCGCGGATGTAGGTGTCCCACACCTCGTCCATGTCCTTGGAGCCGGGGTAGGTGTCGAGGCCCAGCGTGGTGCCGTCGGCGAACTTGATGTTCGTGCCGTAGTAGCCCTTCCAGGAGGGACCGGCGAGGCCGCCCTGATCACCGGTGACGGTGTGGCAGGTGGCGCAGCCGGCGAGGCCGTGGATCTTCTCACCGAGTTTCCAGAGGGGCAGAGCGACCTGATCGGCGGCGAGCTTGGGGTCGCGCGAGCCGTCGGGGTTTTCGTAGGCCTTCTCGAAGTCGGCCCATTCCTTGAGCGTCTTCTGGTACTCATCCTCGGGCAGGATGCGCAAGATCGCCGCCATCTCGCTGTGGTTCTGGCCGCAGTACTCGGCGCAGAAGATCAGGTGGTCGCTGCCGGGGCGGTCCTTGCCGTCGAGGTAGAGGTTCTCGGCGCGGTCCTTGAGGCCCGCGAGCGGGGTGAAGTTGTAGCTGGTGGTGCGGTTGGGGAAGACGTCGACCTTGAGGCGGGCGTCGGGGATGTAGAACGAGTGGATCACGTCGGTGGACGTGAGCATGAACTTCACCGGCCGGCCCGCGGGGACGATGATGACGGGCGACTTGGACTCGGCACGGACGAACGTGCCGTCGCCGCGGTCGATGGTGTCAAGACTCACCGCCTCCTGGGAGGTGGCGCCGTTGGCATACGTGGCGTCCCAGACCCAGCGCTTGCCGACGACGTTGATGACTTCGGCGTCGGAGGACGTGGCGAAAGCGCGGATGAAGCCGTGGAAGCCCCAGAAGAACATGAAGACGACGACGATGAGCGGCACGACGATCCAGGTGATCTCGAGCATCGTGTTGTGGTTGGGGGTGCGCTTCTGGACATGGCCCGGGGTTCGGCGCCAGCGCCAGGCCCAGTAGCACATGGGCACCATGAGCAGCACGAAGCTGATGATGGAGACCCACATGACGAACATGAAGAGCTCGTCAGACCAGGCGGCGAAGTCTGAGGCCGGGGGCTTGAGCCAGACACGCTCGAGCCAGGGGCGGGTGTCCTCGACGGCGACCGGGGCGGCCTGGGCCAGGATGGACGGGAGATGGATCATGACGACGCAACCTCGCTTGCCGGGCCGCGGCGGGCGGCCTCGGTGGGTGAAGACTGGAGAGGGCCGGCGGACGCGGTCGCGCGGGCGACGGCGGCGGCGCGGCGGCGACGCTCGACCAGGAGCATGGCCCCCAGCACGGCGCCAACGATCACGAGCGAAACCAGCCCCCCCACCTTCATGACCCGCGAGGCCATGAGGCGGTAGGTGCCGGTGGATTCATCGAACGTCATGCACCACATCGTGAACCGATCAACCGTGGTGCCGATCTTGCCCTCGGACGCTTCAAGCAGGGCCATCCGCAGCGTGTCGCTCCGAGGCTTGGAGCCATACACGTACCGGCTGATGACGCCCTCGGGCGAGAGCACAAAGGTGGCGGCCAGATGGGAGTACTGATTGCTCTTGGGCAGATACTTGTACGCGAAGCCCAGCGCGTCGGACAGGCGGCGGGCGTTGCCCTCGTGGTCGGTGAAGACGCGCAGCCCGTTCTTCACCGCGTCGGTCTGCTCGCGACCGTACTGCGCCAGGGCCACCTCATGCTGCACCGCGGCGTCGGCGGGCGTTTCGGTGGGGTCGAAGCTCACCAGCATCACGTTGTACTTCTCGCCCATCGTCCAGTCGATCTCGGTGAGCGACCGCACCAGCCCGTTGATGGTCTGGGGGCACATGAGCGGGCAGCGGAAGTAGATCATCAGGATGACGACGGGCTTGCCGTTGTCATTGAACGCCGACCCGATGGGCACGGGCTTGCCCGTCATGTCCAGCAGCGTGAGGTCCAGCGGGATCTTCTCGCCCAGCTTCTCCTGGATGTCGATCCCGCGGCGCTCTTCGGGCAGGACGGCCGCGTTGAACTGGTCCGTGCCCTTGGCCGGATCAATGGGCTGAGCCCATGCGGAGCGGGGCGCAAGGGACGCGATGGCGCCAAGCGCGAAGAGCACGACCAGCGCGCGCCACACCCAACCGGCGGAGCCGTGGAGACTGGCGGCGGACTGGAAGGGGCGGCGGATCATGGCGGGTTACTTGCCGTACTTCTCCATCACGCGCTGCGAGGCGACGGACTTGGGAACCTGAATGGAGCCGTCCGAGGCGACGTGGTCGGCGGGGCCGGCCCGCAGTTCGGCGAGAGTCTTGGTGCGGGCTTCGAGCGCCTTCACGTGCATGTCCACCTGCTCCTCACGCTGGATGCGGAGCTGGGTGGTGTACGACTTGAAATACTCCCACGTCGCCACCGTGGTGACGACGATGATGATGAACCCGACGGTGCCGTAGAGGATCGTGCGGTGCGAGTCCACCTCGGAGGTGTGAGCCTGCTGGGGCAGGGGCTCATCGGTGGTGTGGACATGCCACGCATCGGGCGCGTCGGGGGCGTCGTGCGTATGGGCGTGGGCGTCGTGATGGCCGTGGCTGGTGCTCATGGTGCCTCTGGAATCTGCTTCGGAGAGCGGGGGCGATCAGACGTAGTTCTTGTGGGTGGCGGCCTCGTGGAGATAGGGGTCGTTGACGGGCACGAGGCGGGTGGTGGTGAGTTTGCGGATGTACACGGCCAGGAACAGGGCCAGCGGGCCGATCATGCCGGTGATGTCAACCCAGGAAAGCCCGAGCTTGCCCATGCCGTCGTTGTACGTCTTGTAAACCTGCGGGCGGACGACCCAGAACATGTCGATGCAGTGCATGGCGAGGAGCCAGACGCAGGCGAACCCGAAGATGAGCATGTTGCGCTTGCTGTTGCGCCAGAGCAGGACGAGGAAGGGCGCGACGAAGTGACCCAGGGCGAGCGTCCAGAAGACGGGGGTCCACTCGTTGGTCTGGGACGCGCCGCCGCGGGCCATGACCCAGGCGGTCTCCTCGGGGATGTTGGCGTACCAGATCAGGAAGTACTGGCTGAAGGCGATGTAGGCCCAGAAGATGGTGAAGGCGATGGTGAGCTTGCCCAGATCATGGCGGTGCTCGCCGGTGTAGAAGCCTTCGAGCCGCCCGCCCGAGCGGATGACGATGAGCGTGAGCGACCAGAGGGCCAGGGCCGAGAAGATGCTGCCGGCGAAGAAGTAGACGCCGAACATGGTGCTGAACCAGTGGAAGTCCAGACCCATGAGCAGGTCAAAGGCGGCGAAGGCCATGCAGAGGGCGTAGGCGAGGATTCCCCAGCAGGAGTTCCACCCGGCCTTGACGGTGAGGTTGGGGTCGTTGGTCTTGTCCTGCTTGAAGGAGGGGCCGATGACCTTCCAGGAGATGAAGGTCCAGACGGCGAAGTAGATGGCGACGCGGATGAGGAAGAAGGTGTCGTTGAGGAAGGGGGCCTTGTGGGCCAGCAGG
>JALHNL010000002.1:31918-115590 GCA_022843545.1 Phycisphaerales bacterium
CGGTCTCGATCAGCCCGGGTGTGCGCCACTTGAAGAGGTCGCCGGCGCGCTCGGGGATGAAGAACTCGAAGATGAAGACCGGGGCCAGCAGAACCAGCCCGAAGGGGATCAGGCTCGCGGCGTGCTCGATCGGACGGCGGATGCCCACGCACCAGCCGGCGCGAACCAGTTGGAAGATGAGCACCAGGCCCAGCGACCCGGCCATGAGCGTCAGCGGCACCGCGGCGCCCGCGTGATACGAGTGCAGAGCGTGCGAGAAGACCTTCTCGGGCACCACGCCGTTGTCGCCCTTCTGCGTCCAGGGGTAGGCGATGGTGGCGGCGATGCACACGAGCCCGATGATCCCGAGCACGATGGTGGCGGTCATGCCCCAATTGCGCGGGAGCTGGATGTTGTCTTCGCGCAGCATCTCGGGGGGGGCCTTGTGGGCGTGCCCGTGGTCGTGCGCGTGGGAGTGATCGTGGTGGCTCACTTCTGGCCTCCCGTGGCGGGCGTGGCGGGGGCGGCGGGAGCGGTCTCCGCGCCGGCGGCGGCCGCGGCCGCCTTCAACTGCTCGATCTTCTGACGCACCGCTTCGCGCTGCGCCTCGGGCACGTCGCTCATCTGCCCGCGACGCGACTCCTGCATCACGCGGACCCAGGCCACGATGGCCCACGCGTCGTGCGCGTCGACCTTGTCGCCGTAGGCGGGCATGCGGTACGACCCGTCGGCGTTCTTGAGGCCGTTGCGGATGACGTCAAAGACGTGCCCGTCCTGCCCGCGCGGGTTGGTGGGGTCGGAGAAGGTGGGGTCGTAGTAGCTGGGGACGGGGGCGGACCACTGGACGCCCACGGTGCCTTGCCCGTCGCCGGCGTAGCCGTGGCAACTGGCGCAGTAGATCCCGTAGCGTTCCATTCCGCGGTCGATCATCGCGGCGTCAACCTTCACCGGGATCTTCAGCAGCGGCTTGCCGTCGGCGCCCATGCCGCGGTAGTACGCGCTGTCCTCCCGCAGCAGGTCGGTGCGGGCCTTGCCGGCGGCGGCGAGGAGGTTGTTGCTGCTCTTGGCGTCGCCGACGGCGCTGAAGAGGCCGAAGGCGACCGTGTTCTCGACGCGGGGACGCATTGCGCGCCCGTCGGCGAAGAAGTTGGTCTGGCTCTGGGCCTTCTGCTTGGGCCCGTCGTCCATGTCCGGGAAGAACTGGCGCGGCGGCTCGTTGGTGCGCTCGCCCCGGCAGCCGGGGAGGGCGGTGACCGCAAGAGCGATCACGCCCGCGGCGAGCCCGGTCTTCGAGATGGTTCTGGCGTGATTGAGCATGGGAAGGCTCGGGGAGTCCTGGGTCTGTGCGGAGGATTACTCGTCGTCGGTGATCAGTTCAACGTTGACGGCGCCCATCTGGGTGAACATGGCGCGGACCTGGCCCGCGTCGAACTTGGGATCGCCCGCCTCGATGGCCACGAAGAAGGCGTCGTCGGAGACCTTGAGGAAGCGGTCGCTCGAGAAGAGCGGGTGGTGCCAGCGGGGCAGCACGTTGGCGATGAGCATCCCGAAGAGCGCGGAGAAGGCGGTGCCCAGCACGCCGAACTCGAACGTGACGGGGATGAAGGTCTGCCAGGAGCCCAGCGGCTTGGCCTGGACGACGGTTCCGTAGCCCTCGGTGGCGACCCAGGTCTGAAAGAGGAGGCCGATGACCGCCATCGAGAGCCCGCACAGACCCACCACCAGCGGCAGGCGGGTGCGCTTCACACCCATCGCCTCGTCCAGCCCGTGAACGGGGAACGGCGCGAAGGTGTCCCACTTGGCGTACCCCGCGTCGCGGACCTTCTCCGCGGCGTGATACAGGTCGGCCGGGGTGGCGAACTGCGCGAGCACGCCGTACACCGGCTTGCCCGCGGGCGTCACGAACTGTTTGGTTGCTGAAGAGGCCATCGGTTGAGTCCTTGGTTGCCTGCTCCGCCCTGAGGTCACTCCGTCACTCTGTCACTGCGTCACTCCGTCACTTCTTGCGTCAGTGCTTGTGCGGCGACGCGGCCGGCATCACCGCTTTGATCTCGGCCATCGCGAACTGCGGCAGGAACCGCAGGAAGAGCATGTAGAGGGTGAGGAAGGTGCCGATCGAGCCCACGAAGGTGAGGATGTCGACCCACGACGGGTAGAACATGTGCCACTGGCCGGGCAGGAACGCGCGGTGCAGCGAGGTGACGATGATGACGAACCGCTCGAACCACATGCCGATGGTCACGAGGAACCCGACCATGAAGATGACGGGGATCGACTGCCGCGCCGCCCTGAGCCAGAAGACCTGCGGCGAGACCACGTTGCAGAAGATCATCGCCCAGTACGCCCACCAGTACGGCGCGTAGCGGTCGGCGCCGAACCACTCCATCATGAAGGGCGCCATCACGCGGTTGTACACGAACACGTCCTGCTCGTACTTGTTGCCCGAGTACCACGCGATGAAGAACTCCATCGAGTACGCGAAGCCCACCATGAACCCCGTCACCAGGATGATCTTCGCCATGTTCTCCAGGTGACGCTTGGTGATCAGCGCCTTCATCCCCGGGAAGAGTTCACGCGACGGGATCAGCAGCAGCACCACCATCGCGAAGCCACCGAAGATGGCCCCAGCCACGAAGTACGGCGGGAAGATCGTGGTGTGCCAGCCGGGCAGGATCGAGGTGGCGAAGTCGAAGGACACGATCGAGTGCACCGACAGCACCAGCGGCGTGCTGATACCCGCCAGCAGGATGTAGGCCTTCTCGTAGCGGTGCCAGTGACGCGTGCTGAAGCGCCAGCCCAGGGCCAGGAAGCCGTAGAACCGCGCCCGCACCATGTCGGAGCGGACGTTGAAGACGGGGAGGCGTGGAGCCGCGTCGGCGGCGCGACGCAGGCGGAGCACCGCCCGGTCACGCAGCGTCGCCAGGTCGGGGATCATGCCCATGTACCAGAACAGAGCCGAAACCGTGCCGTAGGTGGACACCGCGAACACGTCCCACAGAAGCGGGCTCTTGAAGTTCGGCCAGATCGCGTTGTAGTTGGGAAGAGGCGCCAGCATCCAGGCCATCCAGGCGCGGCCGACGTGGATGCCCGGGAAGGTTGCGGCGCAAATGACCGCGAAGATGGTCATGGCCTCGGCGGCGCGGTTGATGCTCGTGCGCCACTTCTGCTTGAGGAGGCAGAGGATCGCGGAGATCAGCGTTCCGGCGTGGCCGATACCGATCCAGAAGACGAAGTTGGTGATGTCCCAGGCCCAGTCCACCTGGTTATTGAGGCCCCAGGTGCCCACGCCGGTGATGATCAAATACAGGATCATCAGCGGCATCAGCCCGGCGACGTGCGCAAAGAGCAGGAACGTGGGCCAGAACCACTTGCCCGGCCCCTTCTCCGCGTAGCCGCACACCGTGTCGGTGATGTCGCTGAAGGTGGGGTTGTCACCCAGCACCAGCGGCGCGCGCTGCCCGGGGGGCGGGTTGAGGGTCCCGTCGTCGCCGCGCGGATCGGTGCGCACCGAGAGGGGGGCCCTGATCAGGCCGGCGAGCTTGGCCGCGGTCATTTCATCGGGCTGGATCGGACTCATTCCGAACTCCGAAGTACGAGAAGCTGGTCGGTCAACGGTGGCGGGCGTGTAGTGCGGGGTAGGTCGTGCGTGGTGCGTGGTGCGTAGGGCGTAGGGCGTAGTAAGCTGAAGAGGGGACTAGGACAGAACCGGGAGTGAACCGAGGTACCCCCGCTCGCGGCCGGCGCGAATGGGGTCAACGAACAGCGTGGCGTGCCCGTCCTTCTTGGCTGGGTCGCCGCCGTGGTCACCCTCGTGCCCGCCGCCGTGCTTGCCGAACGGATGAACGTTGGGCTCGCGCAGTGCGGGGTTGGGGTTGTTGACGCGCATCATGTGGGTGACGCGCGGCTTGGTGCCCAGGTAGCCCAGCAGGGCGTACGTCCGCTCGTGCTCGCGCAGCGCCCGCACCAGCGAGCCCTTCCGCGTGCTCTGCCCGCCGGAATACGGCGAGCCGGGCTCCACCGCGTTGTCGCTCTTGTCGTCCAGGATGTCGCCGAAGACGATGGCGTTGGTGGGGCAGGCCTGCTGGCAGGCGGTCTGCACGAACCCGTCGGGCAGGCCGTCGGTGTCGGGGCGGAGGCCCTTGAGCTTCAGCTCGATCTTGGCCTCGTTGGTGCGCTGGATGCACAGCGAGCACTTCTCCATCACGCCGCGGCTGCGGACGGTGACGTTGGGGTTGTTGCGCAGTTTGCTGATCGCGTCGAGCTTCTCGCGCACGCGCGGCGGGATCAGGTGCGGGTTCACGTCGTGACCGTCGCGGGCCTCGCCGGGGATGATCGCGTCGATGGTCTCGCGGCCGAAGTAGCGCCCGTTGAACTTGGTGACGCCGTAGTCGAAGAAGTTGAACCGGCGGACCTTGTAGGGGCAGTTGTTGGCGCAGTACCGCGTGCCGATGCAGCGGTTGTACACCATGTAGTTGTGCCCCTCGGGCCCATGGACGGTGGCGTTCACGGGGCACACCACCTCGCACGGCGCGGCCTCGCAGTGGACGCAGCACACCGGCTGGAAGATCGTGCCGGTGGGGTCGCTGTCGTTGTCGCCCTTGAAGTAGCGGTCGATGCGGATCCAGTGCAGCACGCGGCCCTTCTGCACCTCGATCTTGCCCACCGCGGGGATGTTGTTCTCCGCCTGGCAGGCGATCATGCAGACGTTGCAGCCCATGCAGGTCGACAGGTCGATCGACATGCCCCACTGCGGGCGGATCTCGAACACGGCCTTGCCGGGCGTCGGTCGCCCGCCGCGGGCCGGGTTGCGACCGTTCTCCTTGTCGTCGTACGGGTTCTCGTACACCGGGATCACCGCGGGCATGTGCGTGAGTTCGCTGCCCTCCAGCCGCTCGGCGAAGGCCAGCGGGTGCTTGCGCCCGTAGGCGTCGCGCGGGTCCTTGGGCTTCTCGTGGTTCGCCCCGTCGTTCCACGCCTGCATGTCGGCCTCGCGGGCGATCGCGCGGCCTTCCATCGAGCCGTAGTGCTGCGTGCAACTGATCGGGTACCAGCGGTCGCCGTCTTCGCTGGGGGCGATGGTTGCGCCGGCCGCGCTCCACGCGTTGGCCAGCGAACGCACCGCGCCGAAGTTGAAGCCCGTGCCCTTGCCCACCACGCCCACCGTGCCGCGCCCCCAGCCCAGCGGCAGAACCACCACGTCATCGGGCACGCCCGGAACGGCCCACACCGCGGCCTTCACGGTGCGCCCGCCCACGCGCAGGTCGGCCATGCGCGCCATCGGGTACTCGTCGGTGGCGTCGGTCTGCAGCAGGCCCAGCCGCTTGGCGGTCGCCGGGCTCAGCAGCGCGGCGTTGTCCCACACCATCGTGCTCAGGCAGTCGGGCAGTTCGTTCAGCCAGGGGTTGTTGGCATAGCGCCCGTCGGCCATGTGGTTCACGACGAACACCGCTTCGAGCGAGCCCTTCTCGCCCTTGGGCATCGCGGCCAGGCCGGATGCGGCGGCCTCGGCGACCTTGGCGAACTTGACATCGCCGGCGGAAGCCTTGGGGCCCGAGCCCATCTTCAGCCCGTCGTGCAGCGTGCGCCGCCAGGTCTTCTCAGGGTCGGGGCCCGTGTTCCAGACCTGGCGGACCAGGTCGTAGCCCACGGCCTTGTCGCGCGCCGTGCCCAGGATCATCGCGAGCACCTCGATGGCGCTCTTGCCGTCGTACAGCGGCGCGATCATCGGCTGCACCACGCTCAGCGTGCCGTCGTCGCTCGCCACGTCGCCCCACGACTCCATGAAGTGCGCGCCGTTCAGACGCCACGTGCTGGCGTGGGAGACGGTCTCGTTGAGATCCACACTCAGCGAGACCGAAACCGCGGCCTTCTTCATCGCGTCGGCGAACGAGAACTCGCCCGGCGCGTCGAAGCACGGATTCGTGTTGAGCGTCACGAGCGTCTTGATCTCGCCCGCGGCCAGCCGGCCCGCGAGTTTGCCCATCGCCGCCATGCCCGGCTGCGCCAGCGACTCGGGGGCGGGGGCGTAGGTGACGATCGAGCCCGCGCTGCCCAAAGCCTGATTCACCGCGGCGCACAGGGCGTGCACAAACGCCGGCTGCGACGCGCCCGCGAGCAGCACGCTCTTGTCCTTGCCGGTCACCAGGTCCTTGACGATGGCCTGCACGGCCTTGTCATCCACATTCGCGACCTGCGCGCTCTTGAGCGCCGCGGCCACCGGCAGGCTCGCCGGGGCCTGCAGCGCGTCGAGCACGCCGCGGGCGATGGCGACCGCGTAGGCCGTGACCGTGGACGGCGCGCCGCGCCAGCGGTGGTCGGCCATCGCGCCCGTGATCGAGTGCGACGACTCGATCATGTAGAGGCGGTTCATGGTGTCGGGGACGCTGACGGGTCGGCGACCGTGCGCAAACCCGCGAGCGTGGCGGAGCGAGCCGGCCTCGTGATGCAGGAAGTCGCGGTCGAGCGAAACGATGACCTGCGCGCTGTCGAGGCTGAGCGTCGCCACGGTGGGCGAGCCCATCGCCGCCAGCAGGCCCGCGTCCTCGTTCACATTTTCCAGCGGGCTGTACCACACCCAAGAAGACTTGGGCCAGCGTGCGGCGACCTTGGAAGCCATCGCCTGCAGCGTCGGGCTCGTCTGGCGATCAACCACGAACGCCAGCCCCGCGCCCTGATCGGCATCGTGCGACGGGAAGTGCTTGGCGCTCCAGGCCGCGAAGTCGTCCCACGTGGCGGCGACCGGCACGCCGGCGCGGACGAACATGGGTTCCTTCAAACGGTCCGGGTCGTACAGGTCCAGCACGCTGGCCTGGGCCCACGCGCTGCTCTTGCCGCGGTTCAGCGGGTGCAGCGGGTTGCCCTCGACCTTGATGGGCCGCCCCTCAAACGTCTCCACGATCAGGCCTTCGGCGCCGCCACCGGGCAAAGGCATCGCGGTGGCGAAGTACAGGGCCTTGCCCGGCACAATGTCCTCGGGCGTGGACGTGGTGTACGGGAGAATCTTGTGATCCGGACGTCGGCACCCCGGCAGAGCGGTGGCGCCGGCGAGGGCGACCGCGCCGCCCATGAGCTTCATGAACGAGCGACGCGAGGACTCGAGCAGTTCGCTCGCCCCGGGGGCGAACTCACGCTCCTGCGCCTCGCGGAACACGGGCGTGTCCGCCTTGTCGTCGAGCGAACGCCAGTACTTCTCGCCGGTGACCCCCACCTGCTCGTGGGAGGCCACGCGCGGCTTGAGCACGGGCTTGCCTTCTTTCTTGCTCGACGGGCATTGATCGTGTTGGCTCATCGTGATGCTCGCTGCTGGCTGACTTGGCCCCGACCCGGTCTGGCTCGACTCTTCTTCCCTCTGTTCCTCTGTCCCTCTGTCGCTTCTTCAGTAGTGGCACGCCCCGCAGTTCTCGGGGCCCGAGATGTGCCGCTCATCGAACCACTTCTTCTGCTGCTCGGCCTTGGCGGGGTTGTTCCGCCAGTCCTTCTCGACCTCGAAGAGGCGGGTGACGAGGCTCTCGAGCACCTGACCGCCCGCGCCGTCGCTGTCGCCCTTCTTGGGGACCAAGCTCGGCTCCGGCTCGCGGTGGCAGTCCAAGCACCAGCTCATCGAGAGCGACTCGACCTGCCACACCACCGGCATCCGCGCGATGTTGCCGTGACAGCTGATGCACGAGACGCCCGCGTTCACGTGAGCGTGGTGCGGGAAGTTCCGCACGTAGTCCGGCACCTTGTGCACGCGACGCCACTCGATCGGCAGCCCCGCCTTGTACGCGGTGCGGATGAACTCGGTCTTGGCCTTGTGATCAGGGGACTCGTTCAGCTTCTTGAGCTTGCCATCGGCGTGGCAGCCGTAGCACGTGCTGACCGTCGGGATGTTCGCCTCGGGCGACTTCTCGACGTTCGAGTGGCAGTACCGACAGTCCATCCCCAGTTTGCCGGCGTGGATCTGGTGGTTGAAGCCCCCGCCCGGCTGCGTAGGCATGTACCCCACCGCCCAGTACTTGGGCGTGACGTAGTACCACACCAGCGCGACCACGAGCGCCGCCGTACCCGCGCCGCCGATGGCGGCGGCGGTGGGAAGATGGTTCATCCACTTGGGAAAGATCGAAGTCACTCGCCACTCCTTGCCGGAAAGGCCGGAAAATGACACGAGAAAGCCCATACACGGCAGCTCTGGAGGCGGCGATACGGGCACGTCGTAGTCATTGCGGTTGGACCGTAATAGAGCGACTTCGTTCTTGACTGTCAAATCACCTGACCCGAACAGAGGGGCGAGTGCTGCCAGACAAGAACGATTCGTGCGGGAGGATACCCACCCTCACCCGAACTGGCAACTGACGGCCGCTCGTTCCGGGCACCGTTCAAGGCCCGAACGGGCTTGGGGCGATTACGCGTTCTTGGCAGGCAGGAACGGGGCGGGGTTGTTCGAGGGCCGTTTGGGGCCGCGCGACCCTGCCTATATTGGGGGCGTGGACGCTCCCTCCAACGTCTCCCCCTCCCCCACCTCCCACCTCTCCCAGCCGGCCCGCATCTGGGCCCCGATCGGCGTGGTCGGCTTCGGCACGGCCCTGGCCATGTGGTGCGTGTGGTTCATCACCCACCTGCCGGCGCTGGGCATCCCGGCCAGCATCAGCGGGCCGATGCTCATCGGCGTGATGCTCGCTTCGGTGATCACCGGGGCGGGCTGCACGCCGCGATCGCAGCGCGTGGTCGTCGGCCTGGGGTCGGGCTTGCTGGCGGGGGCGATCAACCTGGCCCTGCTCGCCAACCGACTCACCGAAGTGCCCGATGGCGGCACCGCGCAGTTGAAGCCCTCGGCGCTCATGATCGTCGCGGGCTTCGTGGGCGTCTCGGCCGTCGTCGGCCTCCTGGGCGGCGCGCTGGCGACGGCGCGGCGCGACACCGCGGGCGTGCCCGCCTCGCGCTGGCTTACGCGGTTCGCCGTCCTCACGACCATCAGCGTGCTGCCCCTGCTCACCCTGGGCGGCCTGGTGACCTCCACCGGCTCGGGGCTCGCCGTGCCCGACTGGCCGGGCACGTACGAGTCGAACATGTTCCTGTACCCGATCTCGCTGATGGCGGAGCCTCGGATCTATCTGGAGCACACGCACCGCTTGTTCGGCACGCTGGTGGGGATGACGACGATCGGGCTGCTGCTCTTTGCCATCTTGGCCGACCGCCGCCGGTGGATCTGGGCCCTGGCGGGCGTGCTGCTGCTGGCGGTGATCGCGCAGGGGCTGATGGGCGCGGGTCGCGTGGTGGAGCAGAGCCGCTGGCTGGGCGTGTTCCACGGCGTGTTCGGGCAGGTCTTCTTCGCGGCGACGGCGGCCTTCGCGGCGTTGCTCACGCCCGCGTTCGGGCTGGCGCGGGTGCAGGAGCGCGACGACGGCTCGGCGGACCCCTCGCCCTGGGCGGTGCGCCCCGTGTCGGTGAAGATGCGCCTGTTCGCGGGCTTGTCGCTCGCCTCGCTGCTGCTGCAACTGACCTTCGGCGCGATGTATCGCCACCTGCACGCGCCGCACGCGCTGTGGAGCCATGTGGGATTCTCGATCGTGGTGGTGATTCTCACCGCGGCGATCGCGGGCGTCATGTCCGCCCGCTCGCGGCAGGCGATGGAGCCCATCAGCCCCGAGTCGCGGCGGCTCAACGCGCGCCTGGGCCTGCTGGGCAAGTGGACCTTCGGCGTGATGGGCGTGCAGTTCGTCCTGGGGTTCGTCGTGCTCTGGCTGGTGCTGACGGCGGACCCCGCCAGCAAGATGGTGCCGACGGCCGAGCAACTCGAGGCCGCGCCGCCCATCGAGGCGGGGCGGTCGCTGCTCCGCACGATCCACCAGGCCAACGGCGCCGCGCTGCTGGCCCTGGCCACGCTGGGCGCGGTGTGGGTGCTGCGGCTGGCGGGCGTGTCCAAGGCGCCGCGCGGGGGCGGCTTCCACGGGTAGAGGGGGTGCGTGGGGCGTGGTGCGTGGGTGTGGTGCGTGGGTGTGGTGCGTGGTGCGTGGGCACCGATAAACAAAGCCGCCCAGCGCGCACACGCCGGGCGGCTACTCAAACCGAAGCACTCGTTCCCACGAGGCGCCACGGTCTTGGATATGTCAGCGGCCATGCTCGGGCTTGCGAGGGCACGCGAGATGGTCAATCGCCGGGGCAAGGAGCCCGCCCAGCCCGCCGACCAGCCCGACTACACTCGGCCCCATGAAGATCCACGAGTATCAGGCCCGCGACCTCCTGGCTTCCTACGGCATCTCCGTTCCTTCCGGTCGCGTGATCGACAACGCCGCTTTGGCGGCGGGTGTCTTCCGTGAGGTGACCGCCGGGATGGCGTCGCCCTTGGCCGTGGTGAAGGCGCAGGTTCATGCGGGCGGTCGCGGGAAGGCCGGCTTCGTGAAGCTCGTGAAGTCCGCGCAGGAGGCCGAGGACGCCGCGCGGTTCATGTTCAGCCACCGGATGCACTCGCCCCAGACGCCCCCCGAGGGCCTGGAGGTGAACAAGGTGCTGATCGCTCAGGCGGTGGAGATCGCGGACCGCAAGGGCGGGGGCAAGGAAGAGTTCTACCTGGCGATCACGACCGACCGGGCGTCGCGCCGCAACACGATCATCGCGTCGCGCGAGGGCGGGGTGGAGATCGAACAGGTGGCCCACGACCGCCCCGAGGCGATCATCAAGGAGCCCGTCCACCCCATGCTGGGCCTGCAGGGCTGGCAGGCGCGCAAGATCGCCTTCGCCCTGGGCTTCACGGGCAAGCACGTCCACCAGGCCGCGGACATCATGGTCAAGCTGGCCCGGCTGTACGCCGAGAAAGACTGCTCGCTGGCGGAGATCAACCCGCTGGTGATCACGCGGGCCGACGGCGCGGCTGAGTCGCGCGTGACGGCGATTGACGCGAAGTTCAACTTCGACGACAACGGCCTCTTCCGCCATCCTGACCTGCAGGCCATGGCCGACCCCAGCGAGGAGAACCCCGCGGAGGCCAAGGCGCACCACTTCGGGCTGTCGTACATCGCGCTGGACGGCAACATCGGTTGCCTGGTGAACGGCGCGGGGCTGGCGATGTCGACCATGGACATCATCAAGCTCCACGGCGCGGAGCCCGCGAACTTCCTGGACGTCGGCGGCTCCGCCAGCGAGCAGGCGGTGACCGAGGCCTTCTCGATCATCCTCAGCGACCGGCGCGTCAAAGGGGTGCTCGTCAACATCTTCGGCGGCATCATGAAGTGCGACATCATCGCGCAGGGCATCATCAACGCGGCAAGCAACTTCAAGAATCCCGACGGCAGCACGGGCTTCAAGGTCCCGCTGGTGGTCAGGCTG
The DNA here is from genome assembly GCA_022843545.1 of Phycisphaerales bacterium. Classification (GTDB taxonomy): domain Bacteria; phylum Planctomycetota; class Phycisphaerae; order Phycisphaerales; family UBA1924; genus JALHNL01. The sequence goes on from JALHNL010000002.1 coordinate 43,199, forward strand.
GAAGGCACGAATGTGCAGGCCGGGCGAGATCTGCTGGCCTCGGCGAAGTCCAAGATCCCCACCATGCAGGCGGCGACCGACCTGACCGACGCGGCGAAGAAGGTGGTGGCGGCGGTCAAGGGATGAACGCGGCTGACAAGGCCGCAAACGGACAAAGCGGCAAAGCCGCAAGGCGGACACCGGTGGGATTGTCCCGTCCGTAGCCAGCGGTATCCGAGCGAAGCGCCGGGCCGGTCGGGCACGCGCCGGGTGCGGCGCGCACAACTTCCCCGAATACCCCGTATTCTGCAGTCATGCACGGTGGTGAGTCACCAGCGCAGAGCGGATGGGGAGCGGCCAGGTGGCTCCTGCTGCCTTTGACGCCCTTGCTCACACCGGTATGCGCCGCGTGGTTGGCTTTCTTGCTGGTGCTGCTGCCGGTCGCGTATCTCTTCTCGGAACTGGGCAGGCCGTGGCGCGCATGGCGGCTTCGCGTGAGGATGCGGAAGGCCGGTAGAGCCTGCGACTGGGCAGATGTTGAGGCTGAAGTCGCCAGTCGAGCGGGCACGCTCATCATCGACACGCCGTGCCCCGGATGGAGCGGCGTTGATGTCTGGTGGATCCGCGAGTCGGTCTCGAAGTTGGCACAGGCCGAAGGAATCACCATCCCGCGGTACACGCCCGAACTGATAGACATCGAAGAACTCAAGGCACGTGTGGCTAACCCGATCTTCGACCGCTGGTGCCTATCCCGCTTTCTGGATTCCGCGTCTGGCACCGCCCGCCTCGTGCAGATCACTCTCAGCCGCAGAAGCGCTGAGCAGGTGAAAGAGCGAGTAGGCCGACTCCTGACCAGATTCCCAACGCTCGAGTCGGTCGTGACCCAGTCCGGGCTCGCGCATCACGCTGACATGTTCACGTAGCCCGGCTAGAACTGAGCGAAAATCCACCACAGCACCGTCACGAACCCGGTCAACACACACACGACGAAGAACAGGCACCCGAGCGACAGGGTGGCGGTGGCGACTGCTCGCTTGATGCGCTGCACGGCGGACGCCCCCGCGGTTGACCTCTCGGGCGTCGGGGGCGAGGGCGTCCAGCCGAGGCCTTGAAGTCGGCGGACCACGCACGCGTGTGCGCGGTTGGCGCGTACCTGCTGCCGAACAACGGCGGGCAATCTACCGAGCACATGCGCGGCTTTGCCGCCGCACCGAGCGACAAAACGGTCTATGCACGGCTGGGCCATGGGGTGCGAGGACTCGGCGAGGAAGAACCAGCGTCCGGCCTCGACGGGGTCCTGCATGTCGAAACAGACGAGGGCCACAGGCTCGCAGAGCGCCGGCGGGCACCGATGGGTCTGCGCGAACGAAGCCAGCCGGAGCCGAGCTGAGCCAAGATCGCCGGTGCTGCGGTCGCGATTGGCGGCGCGGGCAGCGGGCGCGATCGGGTTTGGATCCTCTGGCGAAGGCACGTGAACGTCTCATCTATCCGGGCTGGCACGCGAGGGGCGAGCGGCGGCCGGGGCGGCGCGGGCGAACAGCGTTTCGGTAATGAAGGGTATCCGAGCGAAGCGCAGGGCTGGCCGGGCCCGCGGCGGGCTCGCTCGCTTGAGGTCTGTCCGCTACCCTCCCGGTCATGTCCGCCAGCGACCAACTCCGCGCCCAGGTGCTCATCGTCGAAGACGAGACGGAGCACGCCGAAGTGATGGCCGAGGCCCTTCGGCGTCCGGGCCACGTGTGCACGATCGTGCCGGGGGTGGCCCAGGCGCTGGATGAACTGCGTCACGGCACGTTCGACGTGATCATCACGGACCTGCGGATGCCGGCGAGCGCGGGGGCCCATGGCGTGGGCGAGGGCGGCGCCGACGCGGGGCTGGTGGTGCTGCGCGAGGCGCGGCGGCTTCAGCCCCAGGCCGAGTGCATCATGGTGACCGCGCACGGCGACGTGCCCACGGCGCGGGCGGCGTTCAAGGAAGGCGTGTACGACTTCATCGAGAAGCCGCTGGACCTGGCGGTGTTCCGCGAACTGGTGAACCGCGCGGCGGACACGGTTCTGCTGCGGCACGAGGCGGCGGGGGGCGCGGGGGGGGCGGGCGGAGCCGGGCCGGGGCTCAACGACCTCGTACAGCACGAGGGCTTCGAGGGCATCATCGCGGGCTCCGAGCCCATGCGCAAGATCCTGCGGGCCGTGAAGGCTGTGGCGGGCACCACGCTGCCCGTGCTCATCACGGGCGAAAGCGGAACGGGCAAGGAACTCATCGCGCAGGCGGTTCACAAAAACTCGCCGCGGGCGGGCAAGCGGTTCGTGGCGCTGAACTGCGCGGCGGAGACCGAAACGCTGCTGGAGGACCAGCTCTTCGGGCATGTGCGCGGCGCGTTCACCGGCGCGGAGAAGGACCGCGAGGGCGTCTTTGAATACGCCAGCGGCGGCACGCTGTTCCTGGACGAGATCGGGGACATGCCGCTGAAGATGCAGGCCAAACTGCTGCGCGTGCTGGAGACGGGGCGCGTGGTGCGCGTGGGCTCCAACGACGAGCGGCAGACGGACGTGCGCCTGGTGAGCGCAACGAACAAGGACCTTCAGGGGATGATCGCCAAGGGCGAGTTCCGCGAGGACCTGTACTTCCGGATCAAGGGCTCGCAGGTGCTGCTGCCGCCCTTGCGCGACCGACGCGACGACATCCCGCGGATCGTCATGCACGCGCTGGCCCAGGCGGTCAAGAAGCTCGGCCCCGCGGCCGACGGGGGCCCGCGCCCCGTGCCGGCCATCACCGACGCGGCGAAGATGCGGCTGACGACCTACGCCTGGCCCGGCAACGTGCGGCAACTCCTGAACGTGGTGCAGAACACCGTGGTGGTGGCTCTGGGCGAACAGGACGACCCTCGCGCGCCGCTCACCATCGACGTGCGGCACATCCCCGACGAGATCCGCGCCGCCGAAGACGCGGACCACGCCGCGGGCGACGACGCCGGCGCACCCACGGGCGGCTCGCTCGCCGGGGCGTCGCTGCAGCAGCTTGAGAAGCGGGCGATCCGCGAGACGCTGCGTCTGACGGCGGGTAACCGCGAGCAGGCGGCGAAGCTGCTGGGAATAGGGGAGAGGACGCTGTACCGCAAGCTCCGCGAATACGGGCTGCGTTGATCGCCGCACCCGCCCCGATCGGGTCAAATCCAGCGGAATTCACGGCCTCTGGCTGGTCGACTCATCGATCCGAGATAGGGTGGAGATACTCCTCGACCCAAAGGCGGCCGTACGGCCGCGCTTTCTCTGCCCCATCCCCAACTCGGAGACAAGAGCCATGAATCGCCGCACGTTGATCGTTTTTTCCGCTTCGCTACTGGCGTTCGCCGGGATGGCTCAGGCGACGATCGTGACCAACCCGAACGACCCGCGCAACTGGCAGGGCGCGACGGTGGGCACCTTCGCTCAGTTGTATTTCGGGGCCGACACGCCGACGAACCGGCAACAGGTGGTTGACCAGCAACTCCTGGACGACGGGATCTTCGACGCGCCGGGCTATCTGGCGGCTTCGCTGCTGCCCACCGCCTGGACGACGAATCCCGCGGGCCGGGGCGGAACGTCCACCGATCTTGCTGGCGCGGGCGACTACACCTACACGTTTGGCACAACGGACCTCTTCACGGCGGCGAACACCATCGACAACACCTGGTTCCAGAGCAGCGGCGTGATCGGCGACACGGTGTTCGACTTCGGAGGCGCGGTGACCAGCGCGGCTGTTTTCCCGGTCATCGATCACGGCCCGCTGCCGGTGGAGTCCATCGAATCCACCGTGTATCTGAGCAACGACCTTGTGAACTGGTCGCAGGCGCACGTCGCACGCGTGTTCCTCGAGGGCTTTCAGCCCAATCTCGGGATCAAGTGGGATGGCTTCACGTACGTCGTGACGACTCAGGGCAGCTCGCAGTTCCGGTACGCCTCGATCATCCATGGTGGGCCGGGCGGGCTGGTGGACGACGGGGACGACGAGATCAACGGCATGATGGGCTTCAACGGCATCCCCGCGCCGGGCGCGGCGGGGCTGCTGGGGCTGGGTTCGGTGCTGGCTTTGCGCCGGCGGCGCGACCGATAACCCTGGCGGGGCGCGCGGGGCGGCCCGGAGTGATGGCGCGAGGTCCGTATTGGCCGACCCGGGGTGAACCTTGCGCGACCGAGGGCCGATAGCGAACGCATGCCGCTTTTCCCGTCAGCGGACCAGCGCCTCTTGGGCCTCGTGAGGCGACTGGGACGTCTGTCCAAGCCGACACTGCTGTTCGCCACCGTCGTCCCGACGGCGCTGCTGGGCTGGCTGGATCTGGCGGCGGGTCCGTACATCACTTTCGCGGTCTTCTACATCATCCCGGTGGCGATCCTGACCTGGTTCGTCGGTCGCGCCGCGGGGTTGGCGATGGCCACGGCGTGCGGCGGGCTGTGGTTCTACGACGCGATCGGAGCGATTCCCAACTCGCTGCCGGCGGCGGTGGTGGCATGGAGCGCGGTCAACCGGGTGACGCTGTTCATCCTGGTGATGTGGCTGCTGGCCGCGCTCAAGAGCAGCCTGGAGCATCACAAACGCCTGGCCGCCACCGACGAAATGACCGGGCTCTCCAACCGGCGCGAGTATCTGGCGGCGGCCTCGCGCGAGATCAGCCGGGCGCGCCGGAACGGCACGCCGCTGACGGTGGTGTACGCCGACTGCGACAACCTCAAGCAGGTCAACGACCGGCTGGGGCACAGCGTGGGCGACCGGGTGATCCTGGAAGTCGCGCGGACGCTTCAGCGGCATCTGCGCGAGTCGGACACGATCGCCCGGCTGGGCGGCGACGAGTTTGCGATCCTGCTGCCCGAGACCGATGAGCGCAGCGCGCAGACGGTCATCCGCAAACTGCGCGAACGCGTCCAGGAGGCGATGGACAAGCAGGGGTGGCCCGTGACGCTCAGCATGGGCGTGGCGACGTTCGTGGAACCGCCCGAGGCGGCCGATGTGCTGGTGGGCAAGGCCGACCAGCTGCAGTACGAGGTCAAGCACGCGGGCAAGAACTCGGTGAGGTTCCAGACCATCGGGCGCAAGGCGGCCTGAAGGGCGGTTTTGCCCGGAACCACCGGGGTCCCGGGGCGGTATAGCCTTGTAACTCCGCTCGTGGTCAACCTTGGCGAGGGTCAGCGATGAACCGCCGTATTCACTCCGCACTGACCGCCACTGTTCTGACAGCCGCGATGAGCACGCCGAGCTTGGCGCAGTGCGTGGGCGGGTCGTGCGCCCCTCGTGGGCCCTCGACGCGGGCGTTCTTTCCAGACTCGGCTTCGCGCGTGTTTGACCCGAGCCGCCCGCCGCAACTGGCGCTTCCCGAGGGCGTCCCGGTGGGCGTGGCGGAGCATGAGCTGACCCCGGAGCAAACGAAGCTGCTCGCGGAGCACAACAAACGCCGCGTGGAGGGGGAGCGGAAGCTGCGCGTGCTGTGGCGCAATCACTTCGACAACACCAAGAACGCCAAGATTCGCGCCGAGGGCCTGGCGAAGCTGCGCGAGTTTGACGACCCCGCGCTCTACCCGCTGCTCATGACCGTGTTCGACCGCAAGGACCACGAGGTACGCGGCGCGGTGCTGGACCTGCTGGCGGAGCGGCGGTCGTACGAGGCGGACGCCACGCTGGCCTGGGGCGCGATGTTCGACAAGGACGAGTGGTTCCGCGATGAGGCGCAGAAGCGGCTGCTCTCTCGCGTGAAGACCGAGGGTGGCAAGGTCCCCGGCGCGGTCTCGTCGGTCATCGCCTCGGCCTTCCTCACCAGCGACCCGCACACCCACACTCGGGCGGGCCAGTTGTCCCAGACCCTCGGGCTCATCGAGGCCATCCCCGCGATGATCTCCGCGCAGGCCGGCACGTCGGCCTCGCCCTCGCGGTCCAGCAGTGACGGCAACCTGGCCACCATCGTGATCGGGCGGCAGGTCACGTTCATCTCCGACCTCACGCCCGTAGTGGGCGAGAACGCCGTGGGCTTTGATCCTCAGGTGAGCACGCTCACCGAGGGCGTGTACATCAACGTCAACGACGCGGTGGTCACGTGGCGGAACGTGGCGCTCAACTCTCAGCTCAAGGCGTGGGCCTCGGCCCTCACCGGCAAGAACGTGGCCCATCTGGACTTCGACCACAACGCGTGGCGGCGCTGGTACTTCGACGACCTGAAGCCGCAGATGACCCGCCGGTCCCAGCTCGTCGCCGCGATGGTCGGCGAGCCTGAGTCAGAACTGGCCCCCAGCCGAACGCCCGCCAACGCCCAGTGACGGGCCGCGGGCGGGGCATCACGTCATCTCACTTCATCTCGTCGGGCATCCACTCCGGCAGGTCGGCGATGGACCGGTGGGCCTCCTCGCTCGTGGGCACGCCCCACTTCTGGAAGAACGGCCCCAGGTTGCGCCCCGCGGCGCGGCTGAACCTCACCATCCACTGGTCGCGTTCCTGCTGCTCGCCGCGAGGCCGCTGATTCTGGGGCAGAGCGCGATACTCGGCGAACACCTTCTTGTACGTTTCCCAGCCGAACGCTTCCTGCAACTGCATGTACATCTCGAGCGCCAGGAACGGGTCGGACTTCCACTTCTCGAACGGCGCGCCCGCGGCCATGTGCGTGCGCATCTTCTCAACGCGCTGCGAGCGGTCGTTCACCGCGTCGTGGCCCGTGCGCGGCGGTTTGCCGCAGACGGTCTCGGAGACGTACAGCGAGAAGAGGTTGCAGGTGACCTCGACCGTGCCGCTGAAGGTCCACATCGCGTCCTGATGGTTGTGCCCCATCTCGTGGAAGAGCCCCCAGTTGCCCGAGGCCAGTTTGGCCGCGATGACCATGTCGTCGGCGGCATCCAGGTGGGTCATGATGGGGTAGCCCGCGTGCATGTAGCCCGCGGAGATCTGCACATCGGCGACGTAGCGCTCGGGCCGCGCTCGCTCGCGCGGCATGGCCGCCAGATCGGCGCAGGCGTCCATCACGCGGTCCCAGAGTTCCAGCACGGGGCGAGGGTCGTCGATATCCCGGACGTGCTCGCTGGGCACGGTCACGATGACCTTGGACGTGGCGAACTCAGCCCAGGGGCCCGGCGCGTTGCGAAGCCGGCTTCGCCACTCCGCGGGGTCGGTCTTTCCGAGCACGAAGAGCGGCGCCTCCACCGCGCCCTCAATGCGAACACTCACCTCGCCCTTCGACGGCTTCTCCACGCACACATACACCAGCCCGCCGAAGGGCGACGCGATCTCCATCTCCTCGTCGCCCGCGCCGGCGGTGACCTCCATCGGCCGACTCAGGGTAATCTCGGGCACACGGCTCCACGAGTCCTTGTGCCACAGGCGATCGGTGTGACTGCCGATCTGAACCCGCGCTGTGCCGGGCTTGATCGCGCCCCCCGCCGGCCAGGTCAGCCGCACCACCTCGCCCGGCGCGGCGTACAGCCCCAGGCTGTGCCAGCCCGGTGTGGACAGACTGATCGTGCGCTCCGCGGTGATGCGCGGGGCCTGGCTCGGGACCGCGCCCGGAAACTCCGCCGCTCGCGGGTCAGCCGCCACCTCAACCGGGGCGAGCGACGCCATGGACTCCACGGCGTACGTCACCAAAGCCCGCTCCGCCGGGCGGTTTGCCCGCAGCGGGGACTTGGCGCTGATCTTCACCGCGCTTAGCCGATCGCGCACCAGCCCGTCCAGCCGCGTGCGATAGACCATGTCGTCGGGCGGCAAGAGCCGCGTGCCCATCGCCACCGTAACGCCGGCCTGCGGATCGCGCGTGGCGCTGGCCTGTTCCTGCCCGGCGGGAGGAAACAGCGCATCCATCGCGCGGTCAAAGCGGAGCAACGCTCCCGGCGTTTCGGTCGCGTCAAATCGCTCGGGCAACTGCGGCGCAACGAAATCGTCCGTCCACGCGATCCCCGCTTCACGCAGCAGGATGCTCGGCTCATGCGTGCGCATGTCGGCCCCGCCGTTGATCTGCTGCCAACCCCACCCCGTCTGCGCGATGATCAGCCCGCCGCCCTCCTTCACGAACTTCGCCACGCGCTCTCGAACGTCCGGGGGCATGGACGAACGCGCGGAGACCACCACGTCCACGCCGCTGAGGTCGGGCCACTTCGCCCCGGCCGCGCGGGCATCGCCATCATGCTGGTTCAGCCACTCGTGCGCGCGAGAGTCCACCGTCAGCACGCGCGGAGGCCGAATCCCCGCGCTGGCGCTGACTTTGACCGCCCCCGCCCACGCCACGGCGTTCAGAAGCAACCGCCCGGTGTCGCCCTGATCGAGCGTCGCCGGGTCGAGGTAGCCGCTGTGCCCCAGCGCCACCACTCGCCCGCGCCCCCAGGTGGAGGCGACCACCACCGCCGCCTTTGCGCTCCCGTCCATCTTGCCCACCACCACGGCCTCAGCCGGCGAAGCCAGCGCGATGACCGCACCGGGCGAGCCCGGCGCGGCGATCTGCTTCACACCCGCGAGCAGAGCCTCTCGCGGCTCGGCGGGCGGGGCGACGGTGAACACACAGACGACACACGCGGCGAGATAAGCGAGCATCCGAGCAGTCTACCACGAGGCCCCGCCGGAGCAACACCGATTCACATCCCCGGCAGGTGCTTCTCGACCCAGTCGTCCTGACGGAGCGTCTCGGCGCGGAGTCGGCGGTCGCGGTTCTGGCTTGCGCCCTGGGCGAAGGCGAACAGCCTCAGCGTGGCCGCCCGCTTCCAGCCCGCGAGTTCGCCCGGCTCGTTGCAGGTCTTTTTGAGCGACGCAGCCGCGGTCTTGGCGTAGAGCGCCAGCAGCTCGTCCTCGAGGCTCAGGAACATCTGGGCCGAGCCGGGGTCACCCTGCCGCCCGGCGCGCCCGATGAACTGCCGATCAACACGTTTGGCGGCGTGCATCTCGGTGAGAATGACGTGAAGCCCGCCGGCCTGCCGCGCGTCTTTGTCCAGCTTGATGTCGGTCCCGCGGCCGGCCATGTTGGTGGCGACCACGATCCCCCCCGAGTGCCCGGCCTGCGCGATGATGCCGGCCTCGTCCTTGTCGAAGTTGGCGTTGAGGACCTTGTGGGGTAGCCGCCGGGCGGTCAGCCGCTCAGCCAGCGTCTGCGAGGCCTCGATGCTGCGCGTGCCGGCGAGGATCGGTCGCCCCTGCGCGTGCAGCGCGGCGACGCTCTCGGCGACCGCGTCCCACTTGGCGGCGGCGGACCCGAAGGCGCGGACGGGCCACGTCTCGCGGATGACCGGGCGGTTGGTGGGGATCACCGTCACGCGGCGCTGGTACGTCTTCTCCATCTCCAGCGTCGCGTCGGCCGCGGTGCCGGTCATGCCGCACATCACCGGATAGCTGCGGAAGAACCGCTGGAAGGACATGCGGGCGATGGTCTCGCGGTCGGCGGTGATCTCCAGCCCTTCCTTGGCCTCCACCGCCTGGTGCAGCCCGTGCTCCCACGAGCGGTCCGGGAGGAACCGGCCGGTGAACTCATCGACGATGACCACCCGCCCGTCGACGATCTGGTACTGCCGACCGTGGTGATAGCACGTGAGCGCGATGACGGCCTGGCGCACCAGTTCCTCGGCGCGACGAGTGGCCCGCCAGATCGGGTCCGCCCGCTGGACGAACATCGCGGCGCACTTGGCGCGGCCGGCGCGGGTGAGTTCCGCCTGCTTGCGGAGGGCGTCGACCGTGACGTCGGTGCGGACCTTCAGCTCGCGCGCCATGGCGGCGGCGTCGCGGTAGATCGCCGCCATCTCGTCGCTCTTGCGGCTCTGGGCGATAATCAGCGGCACCACCGCCTCGTCGATGAGCACCGCGTCGGCCTCGTCCACCATCGCGGCCCGCAGCCCCGGCACGATTGGCCCCTGGCTGGCGACGCCCTCGCCCCCCAGCATCCGCAGACCGCCCCACGCGCTGCGCAGCGCGCCCAGGCGGATCTGGTCGCGGAGCCAGTCCGCGACGATCTGCTTGGGCGTGCCGTAGACGATGGGGAGGGCGTAGACGCGAGCGCGCAGCGCGTGCTCCTGCTCCTGCTGGATCGCGCCCACCTGCAGCATGCAGCGCTCGTAAATGCCGCGTCGGCTGTCGGCGTCGCGCTTGGCGAGATAGTCATTGACGGTGAGGACGTGCAGGTGGCGATGCTCCCAGGCCAGGAGCGGGGCGGCGATGGAGCCGGTCAGCGTCTTGCCCTCGCCGGTCAGCATTTCGACGATGCGCCCGCGGTACAGGGCCATCGCCGCCATGAGCTGCACGACGTACGCCTCTTCCCCGATCTCGCGCCGCGCGTGTTCACGCGTGATGGCCAGCGCCGCGCGGACCACGGCGTCGTCCTGCCGCCCGCGCAGGAAGGTCTCGCGCACCTCGGCCGTTCGGTCGGCAAGGGCCGCCTCGCCCAGCGACCGCAGACCCGGCGACAGTTCACGGTCGATGGCCTCCGCCTGCTTGCGGAGCCACGAGAGCGTGTAGCGACCCGTGCGCACCCTCACGCCCAGCCACGCGGCGAGCTTGTCGAGCCCCTTGAGCGGCAGCGGCTTCTTCTGCCGCGAACGCAACGACTCGAAGAGCGTCGCGTAGTTGGTCAGGGCCTGGCTCACAGCGTGACCTTCCCTTGAACCGCCTTCTGCAGCATCTCCACCGCCTGGTGCAGGATCGGGCGGCTGGGCAGCGTGAAGCGGATGTAGACGCGCTGGCCCAGCGCCGCATCCGCAAGCTGCGCCGGATCGACATCCACATAGATCGTGAACAGATCGGTGGTCGCGACGCGGTGCGAGCGGTCGTCGGGCATCGTGGCGATCTGCCCGCCGCCGGCGTGGCCCAGCGCCGCGTGCGGGAGGATCCGCTGCCCCGCGGGGATGGCCCGAAGCCCCGTGGCCTCGATCACCTGGTGCACACGCGACACCAACCGGGCCTGCACGCGGTACTCATCCGGGCTCATCTGGAACAGCCAGCCCGAGTCGCCCTGGGGCACGCTCGCCGTGATGCGCCGCTGAGAGAGATCCGCCACCTGGCACACCGGCTCACCCGTGCGCTGGAACGCCCCCAGGAGGTCTCGCGGATTGGCGCCCACGATGGTCCCGTCGTGCGGCGCTCTCACCACCAGAGCCGCCTCGCGCCGCGCGATGTCGCTGAGCTGCTCCTCCAGCGCGGCAATCCCGCTCTGCGCCACCGCCGCGCCCGCCGGGTCGTCCTTCGAGAACGCCTCGGCGAGCTTGAGCCTGGCATCAGCGATGGAGGCGATAACGAACTGCCGCTCCGCGGAGAGTTCCGGGCTCGAGAGCGTGAGGATCGGCTCGTCCTTCTTCACGCTCTGCCCGAGGCGGACATGGACGTCGGAAACGAACCCGTCGGTGCCCTGGAAGACGCCGGTGATGAGCGGGCTGTCCACCACGCCCACGACGCGCCGGTAATCGGGCACGGGCACCAGCCCGATCAGAGCCGCCCCGACGGCCGCCAGACCCAGCGTGCCCAGGATCGCTCGGGTGCGATACTCGAGCAGTTGCGGGCTGGTGGCCAGCCAGTGGACGAACTTGCCGATGGGCAGGATGAACCACATGGCCGCGGTCCACAGCGCCAGGAAGAGCCCGACGAAGAAGAAGATGCCCAGCACATACAGCGTGATGACGACGAACAGGAAGATGCGGTAGATCAGCGCCAGCACGCCGTAGGTGATCAGGATCGCCACCTCCCCCGGCTGGTTGCTGGGCGGGCGGGCCTGCTTGATGCGGTAGAAGTAGCGCTGGAACAGATGCTGCAGCATCTTGTTGGAGCGCATCATGAGGTTGGGCACCTCGATGAGGTCCGAAAGGATGTAGTACCCGTCGAACCGCATGAGCGGGTTGGCGTTGAACACCACCGTGCTGATGCCCGAGGTGAGCATGACGTAGTACGAGATCTGCTTGGCGAACGAGCCGTCGGGCGAGGCCAGCCACACCAGCGCCGCGATCGAGGCGGCGAACAGCTCGAACATCATGCCGCCCGCGCCCACCGCCACACGCTGCCACTTGTTCGGGAACGACCAGCAACTGGAAGCGTCCACGAAAGGCGAAGGGATGAGCACCAGCAGCATCGCGCCGAACTCGGGCACCTGCCCGCCGAAGCGGTGGCAGATGACGCCGTGCCCGGTCTCGTGCCAGAGTTTGAGCAGGATGTAGACCAGGATCATCCAGCCCCAGTTGGAGGGGCTGGTGACCGAGTCAAACTGCCCGACCAGGCGCGGCCACTCGGGGATGATCTGGACGAGCGCGAAGATCAACAGCCCCAGCCACGCCAGGAAGCCCCAGCGGTTGAGCACCGGCCGCAAGATCGGCTCGATGAAGTTCAGGATCGGCGTGGGGTTGAAGAGCCGCAGCTTGAAGTACATCAGGCCGATGGCCTGCTGCATCACACGCTTCCTCACGCGCTCACGCCCGCGGGTGAGCAGCTGCTCGGTCTCCGGCGAGGCATCAGCCGACAGCAGGTTGCTGTTGTAGAGCTGCCCGAGCAGTTCGATGACCTCGTTCTGCGTGGGGGCCATGTCGCCGAACTTGGAAAGGCTGATCTTCCAGGCTTCCTCAACGGTGCGCGCGCCGTCGAGCAGCCCGATGAGGTCGTAGGCGATGGGCGAGAGGCGGTAGAACTGGTTGCTGGTCGGGTCGTGCGCGACATGCCAGCGCCGCCCGCGGTAGTGCTGCCGGGTGATCTGCACGTGCGGGCGAAGCCGGGGCTTCATCGCGCGGACACGGTGCCAGAACGGGCTGAAGGTGGGGCGTTCCATGAGAAAGAGAAGGCACTCGGCAGCGGGCAATGGGCATCAGGTGAGAGACGCGGGACTCGGCCATCGGCCATCGCAGAAAGGAAGAGATCGGGGACCACTCCGACGCGGGCGGGTCACCACAACCACAGACGAACAGTGTCGATGATCCTCCGCGTCCCGATCTCCAGGAGCGTGCGGCGGCCGGTGTCGAGGCTGACGCGGCCTTCCATGCCTGGGCGCATCCACGCGGCGGATTCATCGAGCTTGACGCGCACCTCGAAGAGGTTCTTGCCGTCCTTTGCCTCCGCGAGCGGCACGATCCGCTCGATGGTGACGGGGAACTCGGTGCCGGGGTGGCTGCGGGTCACGATCGCGCCCCTGCCGCCCTCCTTGATGAGGGCGACGTCGCTCTCATCCACGCGGACGACCGCGATCATCTCGGCGAGCGGCGCGATTTCGAAGAGCCCTTCGCCCAGCTTCACCGTCGAGCCCACGCGGTTCTTCAGGTCGCCCGAGATCAGCGTGCCGCCGATGGGCGCGACGATCTTCGTCCGCTCCAGCCGCGACTCCAGCAGCGCCAGCCGGGCGCGGGCCTGCTCGATCTGGGCCTCGGCCTTCTTGGCCTCGCCCGTGTTCTGCTGGGCGCGGGCCGTGTCCAGCGTCTTCTGCGCCACCAGCATCTGCGAGCGCGACTCCTCAGCCTGCAGGCGCAGTTCGCTGTCATCCAGTTCCGCGAGCAGCTGCCCGGCCTGGATCGACGCCCCGGGCTCGATGCCCGGCATCACCTTCTTGATCACCCCGTCAAAGGGCATGGAGAGGGCCCGCTTCTCGCGGGGGCGCAGTTCGGCCCCGGCGCCGATGCGGTACTCCGCGGAGAAGACCGTCACGATGATCATCGCGACGATGAGCGCGACACCCGCCAGCTTCCACGCCGTGTGCTTCGGGCCCACCAGCCACGCCCCGGTCCACATCATCGAGTCCCACACCCGCAGCGGCAGGATGCGGTCGTCGGACCGGCGCACCCGCATCACGGGCGACACCAGGTCCATCGTCGCCTGCAGCAGTTCGACGGTCTTGAGGTCCACCCCCGGCGAGTCGGGCGTGGCGCGCGATTCGATGGTGATCACGCCCAGCACGTCCTCGCCCACGCGCATCGGGATCGAGCACACGTGCAGGTTCTTCTCGCCCGACGCCAGTTCCTTGTGCGCGTGGCTGATCGCTTGCGACAGCAGCACGTCCTGATCCGCCGGCGGCACCGGATGCACCACCGCCTGGTCCTGGTCCAGGCACTCGTCCATCGCCGCCTGCATCTTCTGCACCATCGTCATCCGGCGGTCAAAGTGCTCGGTGTCGCTGATGGCCATGACGCGGACGCTGTTGCCCCTCAGCCAGCCCATCGCGACGCGGTCGGCGCCCAGGGTCTTGGCCAGGTCGTTCACGGTCTGGATCGCCGCGCCCTTGAACCCCTGCGCGGAGTTGATCGCGCCGATGAGCCGCGTGGCCAGGTCCAGCGCCCGCGTGCTCTGGGTGTTGCGCTTGAGTTCCTGACGCACCGCGTGCGTGTGCACGTAGCCCGCGATCACCTCCGCCATCGCCAGCGTGCTCTGGATCGCCTGGCGCGAGCGCGGCTCGACCAGCAGCGTGATCGCGCCCGCGCTGCGCCCGCCCTCGCCCGGCAGCGCCAGCGAGAGCACATACCCCGCCCCGCTCGCCCCGTCGTACAGCTCGCTGGCGTCCTCCATCGCAAAGACGTGCGACGATGAACTCTCGAGCGCCGCCAGCGCGGCCCGCTTCACCTCGGGCAGGCTCTGGATCTGCGCCACGTCGGCCGGCCCGGGCGCCACGCCCGCCGCGGGCGGCGCCCCTACCGCTCCAGCGGGGAACATCGCGATGGGCATCGCCTCGCCCTCGCCGCCCTGACCGCCGCCCGAGGCGCTGATCGGGACGAAGAGCACCGCCTGGCGCGCGGCGGACACCAGCGTGAGGATCCGCAGCAGCCGGTCCATGAACACGCGGTCGTCGGGCGCGGAACTGGTGAGTTCCGCCACCACGCGCTGCCAGCCCGCCGCCTTCAGATGAGTCGCGTCAATCACTCGTCTTCTCCACCGTGCTCGTCGCCCCCGCCACCCCGCCGCCTACACGCCATCGCCGAGTCGATCACTTCGCCGCCGCCGCGCTCTTGGGCGATTCGCCCTCGACCGGGGGCGAAAAGCGGACCCGCACCCGCACGCCCGCGGGCCACTCGCGCGGGTTGGGAGCCTCCACACGCACGCGCCGGCTGCCGCTGGTGTCCACCACGCGCGACACGTCCAGCACCTTCCCCTTCACCACCGCGTCGCTCTCGGGCGCGCCCGGCGCGTCGAACAGCACCCATGCCGAGTCGCCCGCCTTCAGCCCGCGGATCAGCGTCTCGTCCGTCGGCGTCGGCACGTCGATCCACACCGGATCGATGCTCACCACGCGCACCACCGGGCCCGCCTGCTCAAAGGCCTGCCCCACTTCGCACGCCACCGCCTCCACCACGCCGTCAAACGGCGCTTCCAGCCGGTAGCGCTCCAGTTGCTTCTCGAGCTGAACCAGCCGCGCGGCCTCTTCCTTCATGTCGGACTTGGCGTTCGCCACCGCGGCCTCGGAGCTCTTCACCTGCGCCACGCGCTCGTCGATCTCCGACTGGTTCAGCGCGTCCTTCGCGAACGCCTCCTGCCCCGTGCGCAGCCGGATCCTCGCCAGTTCCAGCGACGCCTCCGCGTTCTTCACCGGCGCATCGTTCACCGAGCGAACACGCTGAACCTCGATGCTCGCCACCACCTCCGCGTCGCGACCGCGGATGAGCAGCTCGCCGCGCTTCACCCGCTGCCCCCCCACCACGCGCACCTCCTGGACCTCCATCGGGATGGTGAAGCCCATGATGGCGTCTCGGCTCGGACGCGACACCCACTCAAAGCCCCCGAACGCACGCGCCTTGGACTCCCAGTCCTTGCTCGGCGGGATCGGAACAATCTGCGGGCTCAGAGCGGGGGCCGCGCCGGCGTAGCCGGGGGCCGACTCGCTCGACGCCGCCGGGCCGGGCTGCGCGATCGCCATCGCCCCCAGCGCCAGCCACGAACACACGATGATCCACCCCGCTCGGGGTCCAGGCATTCGTCCGGTCATAGTCCGCATGATAGTGGTCTCACGCCCCCACACTCCGAGCGCACCCCCCAAGCTCACCCCCGGCGCTCTCGACAACTTCCCTACGCGAGCGCCCGCCGCGCGGATCGGGCGACGTCGCGAACACGCCCGTCGGCAACCGGGAACCCGCGGACTTGAACATACCTCTGCCGCCCGCCCCCTCCTA
Organism: Phycisphaerales bacterium; assembly: GCA_022843545.1. Classification (GTDB taxonomy): domain Bacteria; phylum Planctomycetota; class Phycisphaerae; order Phycisphaerales; family UBA1924; genus JALHNL01. The sequence goes on from JALHNL010000002.1 coordinate 59,219, forward strand.
TCCTCCATCCTCCCCTAGGAGCCCCCGACATGACGACCACTGCCACCAACCCGACCTCTTCCCGAACCCTGGCCATGAACGGCGGCACGCCCGTGAGCGCGACGCCCGTGCCCTTCATGCTCCCCGGGCTGGCCGAGGCGGACATCGAGGCGGCGGTGAAGGTCTTGAAGTCAGGCATGCTCCGCGCGGCCAAGAAGTGCGAGGAGCTCGAGACCCGCATGGGCCAGCTCTCCGGCGCCAAGCACGCCATGACCTGCGCCAACGGCACCTGCGCCCTCCAACTCGCCTATGAGCCGCTCCTGCAGCCCGGCGACGACGTGCTCGTCCCCGCCTGGTCCTACATCGCCACCGTCAGCATGATCGTCGCACGCGGGTGCAACCCCATCTTCGTCGACGCCGACCCCAAGACCGGCCAGATCGACCTCACCGACGCCGCCGGTCGCGTCACCGAGAACACCAAGGGCATCGCCGCGACGCACATGTACGGCTGCCCCGTGGACATCGACGGCGTGCAGAGCCTCGCCCGCAGCCACGGCCTGAAGGTGATCTACGACGCGGCCCAGGCCCACCTCGCCACCTGGAAGGGCCAGGGCATCGGCGCGTTCGGCGACGCCGTCACGTATTCCTTCTACGCCACCAAGAACCTGCCCACCGGCGAGGGCGGGATGGTCACCTGCAACAACGACGCGCTGGCACGCCAGATCAAGCTCCTGCGCAGCCACGGTGAAACCGAGAAGTACCTGCACGAGCAGGTCGGTTACAACTATCGCCTCAACGACATCGCCGGCGCGCTGGGCTGCTCGCGGCTCGACCGCCTGCAGAAGGAAACCGACGCGCGGCGCGCCGCCGCGGCCCGATACGGGCAACTGCTCGCGAACGTCAAGGGCATCACGCCGCTGGGCGTCACCCCCGGCGCGGTCAGCGCGTATCACCTGTACACGGTGACCTTCGACCCCAAGCAGTTCCGCTGCACCCGCGACGAGTTCTGCAAGGCCCTGAACGCCGAGGGCGTGCCCACCGCCCTGCACTACCCGCGCTCGCTCCCGCAGCAGCCCGCCTTCGCCCGCTTCATCGACAACCAAAGGAACTCCTTCGGCGGCTGGCCCGTCGCAGAGCGCCTCGCGAGCACCGTTTTCAGCCTCCCCATGCACCACGGCCTCTCCGAGGCCCACTTCGCGGTCATGGCCGAAGCGATCGACAAGGTGGCAGCGGCCTACCGGGCCTGAGTGTGGATTCCACGACAAGGTGTTCGATGGCACGGCGTCCCGCCTGTGTCCCCCGGCGATCCTGCGCGCAAATGCGAGCACCCCCGGCCCCCACTCTGAGAGAACGCCTCCGTCGCTCCACACTTCGTCACTTCGTCACTTCTCCCCAGCTCCATCACTTCCCCGGCCAATGCTCCTTGGCCAGGATCGCGTCCACCAGCCCCGTGCGTGCGGCGGGCCGGCGCGGCATCCCGTCCACCTCCGGCGTGCGCTTGATGAGCATGAACACGCCGGCGACCATGAGCGGCACCGAAAGCACCAGCACCGCCGCCTGAGCGCCGTACCACGCCGCGTCGGCCTTGCCCAGGTCACTGACCAGCCGGGCCAGGACGATCTCGCCCACGAACCCGCCCAGCAGCACGCCCAGTGCGGTCGCCCCGAATGACGCGGTGTTGGCGATCGCCATCACGCGCCCGCGCATCGCGTCGGGCACCAGGTTCTGCATCGCCGCCCACGTCTGGTTGAACGACCAGATCCAGAACACGCCCACCACGAACATGATCGGCCAGCCCAGCCAGAGCAGCGGGTTGAGCGCAAACGCGGTGATCGCCACGCCCAGACCCGAGAGCGCCATCGGGATGAAGTGGTGCTTGGGGTACCACGCGGGCAGCCAGCGCAGCGCGATCCCGCCGGTCACCGCGCCCACGCCCTGCACCGCCAGCAGCCACCCCACGATCGATTCGACTGAGGCCTTGCTCGCCCCGAAGGCGTCGAGTGTGAACTGCGAGAGCAGTCGCACCAGCGGCGCGGCGAACATGCTCGCCACCACCATCGCCAGAAACACCGCCAGCGGGCCGCGGTTGCGCGTCACAAACTGCCACGCCGACCACAACTGCGCCCGCGCCTTGCGACCATCTTGCGGGGGCGGGGGCGCCGCGGGCGTGCGCGACACCGCCAGCACCACGCCCAGAAATGTCAGCGTGTTGATCGCGAACAGGGGCGTGGGGCCCGCGGCGTGCATGAGCACCCCGCCCAGGGCCGGGCCCACCACCCGCGCCAGGTTGAACTGGATGCCGTTGAGCGTGATCGCCTTGGTGAGTTCTTCCCGCGGCACCAGCCGCGGCGTCAGCACCTGCCACGCCGGCATGTTGAACGACATGATCACCGCGTTGATCGCGCCCAGCCCGATGAGCACCCAGGGCAGCGTCCGCCCCTCGTGAGGCAACAGCGCGCTAGCCAGCGCCACGCACGCCGCCACGCCCATCAGCATCACCTGCGTTACGATCAGCAGTTTGCGCCGGTCAACCCGGTCGGCGACCAGCCCGCCGAAGAGCCCCATGAGCAGGATGGGCAGCATCTGGGCCGCGCCCAGGTACGCCGCCATCTTCAGTTCGCCGGTGATCTTGGCCATCAGCAACTGGACGCCGACCAGTTCCATCCAGCTGCCCACGTTGCTCACAAACGCGGCGATCCACACGTTGCGGAAGTGCCCGTGCCGCAGAACGCTGCGCTGATACTCCGCCTTCACCGCGCCGACGATCTCGGAATAGCGCCCGCCCGCCGCGCCCCGCGCCCGCGGCATCGCCGACTGCGCGTCCGCCTCAAACGACGACGCCGCGCCCGTCGCGCTCAGCGAAGCGCGATCACCGTCCGCCTGCGCGTCGGCTTTGGGAGAGGTTGGCTGTTCAGAGGACACGATCCGGGCTCCGTCCCGCCTTCGTTCCAAGGGTCGGAGCGGATGCTAGGAGGCGTGAGCAGTGGCGAATCGGAAATCGGCAGCGGGCCATGGACACTCGCCGTCCCGCGGGGGCTTCTGGCCTGTGGCCTCGTCCTTCCTTCTTTATGCCCCACTCCCGTTCTTGCCCCTGGGCATGTTCGCAAACCGGCACCGTCTCACCGCCACATACACCAGCACCTCAAACACCATCAGCCCCACCAGCCACCCCGCAAAGGGCGCGATGGGCAGGTGGGCGTCGAACATCAGGTTCCAGAGCGCCACGTCCGAAGTGCCGCCGAGCAGCCACCGCGTATCAGGCCACCGCGCAAGGATCGCAAAGAGCAAACCCCCGATGATCCAGCCCACACCCGCATGGGCCACCGCCATCATGCCGATGTCCAGCGTCACACGCCACCGCCGCCGCCGCGAGAAGAAGACCACGCCCCGGCGCTCCACCTCCGATAGCGCCAGCAGCAACACCCACAGCGGGAAGAACAGCCACAGCGCGATCGGCAGGCTTCGCGGATCGGTCTGCAGGTACGGCCGCCCCATGGGCAGCGGGAAGAGGTCCACCAGCGCCAGCGCGATCCCGCCCGCGATCAGCCCCGCCCCCAGCAGCGTGTTGATCAGCAGCAGCACCCGGTCGGCCGCGCGCACGCTCGCCCCGCGGAACATCGCCCCCGGGCTCCTCAGCGCTCGCCACGTCGCCCCGCACCACCCCACGAACCCCGGCGACCGCTGCCAGGGCGTGCCCGGGCGTCGCTCGGGCAAACTGGCGAAAATCGCCGTCCCGCATTCGGGGCAGGCCGCCGCGGGGGCGTCGATGTCCAGCCCGTCCAGCACATAGCCGCACCGCTCGCACAACAGGGTGCGAGGGTGCATGGGGTCGCGTGCAGCGGGCGATGAGCTCACGGCGGAGGGTACCCGCGGGGTCTGCCCGGCATGGGCCGAGCCTCCGCATGACGCGATCAGTCCCGCACCTCGCTTTGGTCACGCAAGACACCAACCCGCCCCCCAACCTCGCCCCCACTTCCCATCCCCCGCCGGCCTCCCTACCATTGGCCCCCAAACGCAAACCCAATTCGCGAGAGGTTCCCCATGAAGGCGATCGACATGCGGCCCGGCCAGGGCATGAAGTACGAAGGCAAGCTCTGGGTCATCACCGGCTACGAGTTCCGCAACCCCGGCAACCTCCGCTCGTTCGTCAACCTCAAGATCCGCGACCTGCAGCGCGGCGGCATCATCGAACGCCGCTTCCAGCCGTCCGAGGATGTCGAGCTCATCGAGATCGACCGCCGCCCGATGGAGTTCCTGTACCCCGAGGGCAAGGACGCGGTCTTCATGGACAGCGAGAACTACGAGCAGTACACGATCGGCGAGGCGGTGCTCGGGGACACCCTGCTGTATCTCCGCCCCAACGCCTCCGCGACCGTCTCGCTCTATGAAGGTCGCCCCATTCTGGTCGAGCTTCCGCCCAGCGTGGAACTGGTGGTCCAGGAAACCACCCCGAGCGTGAAGAACGCCACCGTGACGAACGTCATGAAGGACGCCACCATGGAAACGGGCCTCAAGACCCGCGTTCCGGACTTCATCGGCGAAGGCGAGACCGTGCGCATCAGCACCGCCGACGGCGCGTACCAGTCCCGCGCCTGATCGCTCCCCGCGCACCAGGCCCCGCACCGACCGACGCAACGCACGCGATGGCCTCACCGCCCTCCCCACTTCCGCCCTCGGTGCCGCCGCTGGTCATCCTCGCCGGTCCGCGCGGCAGCGGCAAGACCCAGGTGGCCGGCCTCCTCTCCGCCGCCCTCGCGCGCCCGTTCATCGACCTCGATGACCGCACCGCCGCCACGGCGGGCTTCGCCGCCTGCGCCGATGCCCTGCGCACCTTGGGCGAGCCCCGGTTCCGCGCCGCCGAGTGCGATGCGCTGCGGGCCGTGCTGGCACGCCAGCTCCCCGCCGGCGCGGTGCTCGCCCTGGGCGGCGGCACGCCCACCTACGCACCGTCGCTCGAACTGCTGCAGGCCGCCCGCGCCCGGTCGCGCGCCGCGGTGGTCTATCTCCAGGCCTCCGCCGGCGCGCTGCGCGCCCGGCTCAGCGCCACCGATCTCTCCGCCCGCCCGCCGCTGATGGGCGCCGACCCGCTCTCGGAGATCGAGCAGCTGCTCGCCGCCCGCGAGCCGGTGTACCGCGCCGTCGCCGATCTGGTGCTCAGCACCGAGTCGCTGACGCCGCAGACCGCCGCCGACCACATCACAGCATGGCTGCGCCGGGGTCGGGCCTGACGCGATCCAGTTCCGCCTTGAGTTCGTCGAAGAGCGCCAAGTCATCCGCCGCGCTCAGGCGCGTCCGCAGCCCGCTCAGCATGCCCGCCGCCCGCTCCGGCTGGTTGAACTCCCGCAGGCAGACCATCGCCACCAGCAATCGCACCTGCCGGGCTTCGGGTTCGTCCCGATACACCTTCGCGAATCGCTCATACGCCAGCACCCCCAGCACACGCTCCCCCGTGGCCATCAGGTGCGTCGCCAATTCGAGCTGAGCCTTCCGCGGCAGCGTCGTCGCCGCGTCCGCGCCCGCGTGCGCCGCGACCAGTTCCGCATACAGCCTCGCCGCGCCCGCCAGGTCGCGGGCCGCCACACGCTCGCTGATCGCCGCCCGCCTGAGGGCGATGTCGTTCAGAGCCTGCTCATCCACCGGCGAGACCCGCCTCGACGCCGCCGCGCGCTCACCCTCAGCCACGCTCGCGCGGAAGGCGCTCTTGCGCCGCCACCGCTCGAACATCGACAACACGTCAAACGGGCTCCGCGGCAACAGGCGCAGCCAGAGCAGCACCAGCGCCGACACGATCCCCACGCCATAGCCGCCCAGGTGGGCCCAGGTGGCGATGTTCCCGGCCAGCGCGTGCCCCGGCCCGCTGAGGTACAGGTCCTTCGCGATGTACAGCCCGATCAGAACCCACGCCGGGATGGGCACCGTCGCCAACGGCACCATCAGTCGCACCGTGGGCCACAGGATCAGGAAAGCCCCGGCCACCGCCGCGATCGCCCCCGAGGCCCCCACCGCCGGCGCGCCGGTCATCCCGATGTGAGCCAGCGCCGCCCCCACCGCGCCGCACACATACAGCAGCCCGAACCCGATTCGACCCAGCCTCGCCTCCACCAAGGGTCCGAAAACCATGAGCCCCAGCATGTTGAAGATGAGGTGCATCCACCCCGCATGGATCAGGGCGTGGCTCAGGAGCGTCCACCACCGCCCCCCCGAAGGGTCCAGCGCCAGTTGCATCGCCGCCGGGCTCGCCCATGGGGGGAACCCCGGCGGGGCCTGACCCGACCACAGGAGCTGCCAGAAAAACACCAGCACCGTCAGCGCGATGATCCCCCCGGTCACCACCGGCGGGCTGTGCGATCGGTCGGTGGTTGGGAAGATGGGCATGGGTGACCGAACACACGGAGCAACGCCGCAGACCCACGGCTAAAGGGCCGAGCCGGGCAAGGGCGAGGTTACGCCGACCCGAGTTCAGAGACCGCCAATGCTTCGCTCGCCGCACGCGCGCGTCTATAGTCGGGACCACCCATGAACAGCGCTCCCAACGCTCCCCGCTCAGCTCAGGAATCCACACCCATGACCGCGTACAGCAAGGGCCTCGAAGGCGTCGTCGCCGCTGAAACCAAGATGTCCTTCATCGACGGGGAGAAGGGCGTGCTCGAGTACGTCGGCATCCCCATCGGCGACCTCGCCAAGAACAGCACCTTTGAGGAAACCGTCTTCCTGCTGTGGAACGGCCGGCTTCCCAAGGCCGCCGAACTGGCCGCGTTCACCGCCGAGATCCGCAAGCACTACGAGCTCCCCGCGGGCATGGAGCAGCGTCTGCTGGCGCTCCCGCGCGACGCCAAGCCCATGCACATGATCCGGACGATGGTGTCCGCGCTGTCGATGCACGACCAGAACCCCGACGCCAACGACGCGCCCTCGCTGCGCGAGCGCGCCATCAGCATCCTCGGGCGCGTCCCCACCCTGCTCGCCTACTTCCACCGCTACCGCTCGGGCATGCCGCTGGTCCGCCCCGACACCTCGCTGAGTATCGCCGAGAACTTCCTCTACATGCTCAACGCCGCCCGACCCACCGCCACCATGGCCAAGGCCATGGACGTGTGCCTCGTCCTCCACGCCGACCACGGGCTCAACAACTCCACGTTCTCCGCCCGCAGCGTCATCAGCACCCAGAGCGACATGTACTCCGCCATCACGGCCGCCATCGGCAGCCTCAAGGGCCCGCTGCACGGCGGCGCCAACGAGGGCGTGATGGTGATGCTCAACGAGATCCCCAGCGTCGAGGCCGCCGAGAAGTACGTACTCGACAAGCTGTCTCGCAAGGACAAGATCATGGGCTTCGGGCACCGGATCTACAAGTCCTACGACCCCCGCGCGACCCACCTGAAGGTGCTCGCCAAGCAGCTCGCCTCCGACACCGGCAACATGGCTCTGTACGAGAAGTCCACCGCCATCGAGAAGACGATGGAAACCGCGGTCGCGGCCAAGGGCATCTACCCCAACGTCGACTTCTACAGCGCGACCACGTATCACTGCATCGGGCTGCCGCTGGACCTGTTCACGCCCGTCTTCGTGATCGCCCGCGTCGGCGGCTGGGCCGGGCACGTGATCGAGCAGATGGGCGACAACCGCCTCTATCGCCCCGATGTGCTCTACAAGGGCCCCCACAACGCCCCGTACGTGCCGATGGCGCAGCGCTGATCCGCCGCTTCCCGCGACCCCTTGGCCATCCGGTAGCGGAGCCCCGTGCGCTCAGCATGCTGAGCAGGCTCGGCATCGCACAGGCGAAAGCGAACCAGGCGAAGCTCCGCAACGAGCCCGCCCTCATGCGGTGGATGAAGATCGCCTCACGCCCCACACACGCTTCCCTACCGGAGCGTGCCGTCCCGCTTCATCGACTCCAGCAGCGGCGCAAACCGCAGGGCCAACTCAACCCGGTTGGACACCCCCAGCAGACGATAGATCTTCTTGACATGATCGTGGACGGTGTGACGACTGCGGAAGATCCTGGCTGCGATTTCGGCCTCGGAGAGTCCTTCCACCAGAAACGGCAGCAGCGCTCGCTGCGTCTCGCCGAGCTTCTCATAGGCCGCCATCGCCAGATGCGGGCGACCCTCGCGCGAGGTCGCCGCCTCGCCCTTCAGCATCGCGGGAAGAACGTGCTGATGAGCCAGTTCGATCACGCCGTTCTCAATCGGCCCGAAGTCGGGAGTGGGAGTTTGACGCGCCAGGGCGAATCCCGCGATCCAGTTGGGCTCGTCGGGAATGGGCTGGAACCCCAGCACGCGCGACGAGATCCCCAGTTGGCTGACCAGCGAAGGATGGCCCTGGCCCAGGTCCAGCCCGTCGTGGTCGCGGCTGCCCGATCGCGCGTAGAACAAAGCGGGCGTGCGCGCCCGGCACGCCTTGGCCACCAGAGGATCGCGCATGCTCGGTTCGGCTTGCGAGGTGAGGGCCTCAAGCCACGGAGCGGGACCCTCGAACGCGGCCCATCCGGTCTGGAAGCACGAGTTGATATCCACCTTTCGGTTCTGCCCCATGTCACGGTGAACAAAGCCGACCCAAACGCACGGACATGGAACCAACCGCTTCAGCCCTAATCCCAACGCCTCAGCGGCCTTAGCAAAAGGTTGGCCACGCATGGCGGCCTGTGTCTCGAGCAAGGTGCGTGCATACGCAATCGGGTCCGAGACCGTTGACGGTTCTTGAGCATCACCACATTCTGGGTCAGCCATTTCGCTCACTCGATCTCTTAGCCATTTTCAATCAGTCCAACGTAACTCTGATTGTGGCGAGATCGGCGTGACTTTTGACGAAGAAGTGCCCTCGCACTGTCCACGACCACCCACTCAGGCGGTCTGAATGGGAACAAGTACTTAGCGCATTGGGCTGGGAAAGCACGGCTGCCAGCTTGTCGATGCGGAGCCCGACACCCACTTGGGCGTCACAGCTCGCCGAGCACGGTCAGCACATCCCGCAAGACCAGCTCACTCCGCGTCCGGTCGCCGAAGGGGGTGAGGTGGATCTCGATCAGCGTCCCCCCCGGCTGGGCGGAGGCGGTGATCTGATACTCCTCAACCACTGACCCGCCAGCGAACCGGGCGCGGATCCGCGAACGCTCTTCGCTGGTGTATCGCCCAACCAAAACCCAACCACGAGACTCTACCACCTGCTCGGCCGCCGCCTGGACGGTGAGCGGATCCACATTCGGGACCAGCGTCCGTGTGACCGCCAGGTCGTAGGTGGCGACCAGCCCCGTGTCGGCGATGGGCTGGGGTGAACCACAGCCCCCAAGGAGGGCCGGGGCGAGCGAGGCGAGAGCGAGCGTGCGGAGGCGGGACATGCTCAAGGAATCGGACCGCGGACGGGCGCCCCGTCAATCCTGGGCGGAATACCCCGAATTCACTTGACCTGAGCGGGCGGGCGGGCTTCAGTTGGGGCCCTGAAAACCAACCCGTCCAGGCCTGGGCGGGAACTCTGAAAGGTGAGATTCGAATGGCGATCCGCGTGAAGTCCCGTAGCGGCGAGTCCGCCGAGCAGATGATGCGCCGGTTCAAGAAGCTCTGCGAGAAGGAGGGCTTGAACAAGGACATCAAGCGGAAGGAATACTACGAGAAGCCCTCGGAGCGCAACCGCCGCGACCAGCGCAAGGCCATCGCGCGGCGCATCCGCGAGCAGATGGAAGCCTCCGGCGAGCGGCCCATGCGCATGGGCCGCGGCGGCCCGGGCATGAAGGCCGGCGGCGGTCCGGGCGGGCCCGGCGGTCCGCGCGGCGGGTCGCGCTGAAATCAGACTGATCCTGCTCAACCGCCCGCGGATGACGCGGGCGGTTGTCTTTTTGGGGGCCCGGCGGCCGGCGGCGGGACCTTGTGGTCACTTGACGGGTGGGCCGCCCCACGGCAAACTAGGAACCCTTGTCCCCAAGTCCCTTCCTCTTAGGGGTTTGCGGGGCTACTGTCCGCCCTTCTCTTCGGCACGGCGGGGTCGTGCCGATACTGCCCCGCAGCCCCATCGTTCGCAAATCGTGCGGTTCTTCTTTGCCCGGAGGCAAACATCGTGAAGTCCACCCGCTCGTGGCTCCCGTTCGGCAAGACGTGTGTTCTGAGCCTTGCCCTTCTGCTTCTTTCACTCGTGATGCTCTCCCCCTCCGCGATCGCGGCGGGCCCGGTGGGCGCCGACGCCCCGGTCTTCCAGAAGCCCGGCGGCGAGGCGAACCTGGTGATCCCGGACCTGAACGGGGTGAAGTTCATGGGCATCGGTGGGCATGACCTGCTGCTGGTGGGCTTCGGCGTCTCGGCGCTGGGCCTGCTCTTCGGCGCGGTCATCTACATGCAGCTCAAGAAGCTGCCCGTCCACAGCTCCATGCTGGAGGTGTCCGAGCTGATCTACACGACCTGCAAGTCGTACATGATCCAGCAGGGCAAGTTCCTGGCGCAGTTGTTCGTCTTCATCGGCGTGATCGCCGCGGTGTACTTCGGCGTCTTCGCCCCCACTCCGGTGATCGACGCGAACACCGGCGAGTTCACGTCGGGCTTCTCGATCGACCGCGTGCTGCTCATCCTGGCCTTTGCCGTCGTCGGCGTGCTGGGCTCGTACGGCGTGGCGTGGTACGGCATCCGGGTGAACACCTTCGCCAACTCGCGCACCGCCTTCGCCTCGCTGAAGGGCAAGCCCTATCCGTGCTACGCGATCCCGCTGAAGGCGGGCATGTCGATCGGCATGATGCTGATCTCCGTCGAACTGCTGATCATGCTGGCGATCATGCTGCTGCTCCCGGGCGACCTGGCGGGCGCGTGCCTCATCGGCTTTGCCATCGGCGAGTCGCTGGGCGCGGCCGCGCTGCGTATCGCGGGCGGCATCTTCACGAAGATCGCGGACATCGGCTCGGACCTGATGAAGATCGTCTTCAAGATCAAGGAAGACGACGCCCGCAACCCGGGCGTGATCGCCGACTGCGTGGGCGACAACGCGGGCGACTCGGTGGGCCCCTCGGCCGACGGGTTCGAGACGTACGGGGTGACGGGCGTGGCGCTGATCGTCTTCACGATGATCGCGGTGACGCCGTCGCTGTTCGCCCCCACGATCCAGAGCGGGCCGGACAAGGGCAAGGTGCAGCTCATCGCGGCGACGGCCGACACCCCGGTGCGGGCCGAATCGTTCGCGTACATCACGAGCATCTACGACGTGGGCGGGACCAAGGACGGCAAGCCGCTGAACGAGGGGTACCTCGCGGCGCTCGACAAGCGGATCGCCAAGGCGAAGGAAGCCAAGGACAACGTCACCGAGACCAAGCTCGAGAAGCTCAAGGCCGACGCGACGAACCCCAAGGTGGTCGAGGCGGCCCGGAGCGTGGTGGAGCCGGCGCGTGATCGCACGCAGACCATCCAGATCAAGCTGCTGGTGTGGCTGTTCGTGATGCGCATCCTGATGGTCGTGGCCTCGGCGGTCTCGTACTGGCTGAACGAGGCGGTGGCCAAGGCGAGCTACGGCAACGCCACGAAGATGAACTTCGAGAAGCCGCTGACGAACCTGGTCTTCCTCACCTCGTTCGTGTCGATCGCGCTGACCTACGCCGCGTCGTGGTTCATGCTGGGCGGCGAGGCGGCCAAGCAGTACAACCTCGACACCGACTTCTGGTGGATGCTGGCGACGATCATCTCGTGCGGCACCGCGGCGGGCGCGATCATCCCGGAACTGGTCAAGGCCTTCACCAGCGTGCACAGCAAGCACGTGGGCGAGGTCGTCAAGTCGTCGGAGCAGGGCGGGGCGTCGCTGAACATCCTGTCGGGCTTCGTGGCGGGCAACTTCTCGGCCTACTGGCTGGGCGGGGCGATGATCCTGCTCATGGCCATCGCCTACATCATCAGCACGCTTGGCCTGGGCAGCATCATGATCGCCCCGGCGGTCTTCGCCTTCGGCCTGGTGGCCTTCGGCTTCCTGAGCATGGGCCCGGTGACCATCGCGGTCGACTCGTACGGCCCCGTGACCGACAACGCCCAGTCGGTCTTCGAGCTCTCGACCATCGAGAGCATCCCGGGCATCAAGAACGAGATCAAGCAGCAGTTCGGCTTCGAGCCCGACTTCGAGAAGGGCAAGGAGTACCTCGAGGAGAACGACGGCGCGGGCAACACCTTCAAGGCCACCGCCAAGCCGGTGCTCATCGGCACCGCCGTGGTCGGGGCCACCACGATGATCTTCTCGATCATCGTGGTGCTGACCGGGGGCCTGCAGCCGGAGATGCTGTCGAAGCTGTCACTGCTGCACGCCCCGTTCCTGCTGGGGCTGATCACCGGCGGCGCGATCATCTACTGGTTCACCGGCTCGTCGACGCAGGCGGTGACGACCGGCGCGTACCGCGCGGTGGAGTTCATCAAGGCCAACATCAAGCTCGAGGGGGCGACGAAGGCGAGCGTGGAGGACAGCCAGAAGGTCGTGACCATCTGCACGCAGTACGCGCAGAAGGGCATGTTCAACATCTTCCTGGGCGTCTTCTTCGCCACCCTGGCGTTCGCGTTCATCGAGCCCTTCTTCTTCATCGGGTACCTGGTGGGCATCGCGCTCTTCGGGCTGTACCAGGCCATGTTCATGGCCAACGCCGGCGGCGCGTGGGACAACGCCAAGAAGATCGTCGAGACCGACCCGGCCTACAAGAACACCGGGCGCGGCAAGGGCAGCGACCTGCACGCCGCCTGCGTCGTGGGCGACACCGTGGGCGACCCGTTCAAGGACACCTCCTCGGTGGCCATGAACCCGGTCATCAAGTTCACCACGCTCTTTGGCCTCCTGGCCGTCGAGCTGGCCATCCACGTCAAGGAACCCGGCTTCGTCCACACCCCGCTGACCATGGGCCTTTCCGCCGCGTTCCTGGCGGCGTCGATGTTCTTCGTGTGGCGGTCGTTCTATGGGATGCGGATTGGGGGGAAGTGACGAAATGACGAAGTGACGGAGTGACGGAGTGACGAAGTGAAGATCAAGACCCCGCCCGGGTGACTGGGCGGGGTTTTTCGTTTGTGGAGTGAAGGTGTCGCGAAGCGCTGCGGGGCGGGTGATGGCGTGCTCGTGTTGCTCGCTACTGTTTGCCCATGCGCGTGTGGCGGAACATGAGGTGGCGGACGCGGACGGCTACCGCCCTCGCCGTGTTCGTCTCCATTTCCTATGCCGCGGCGTCTTTAGGCGAAATCGCCTGGAATCGCGCCGACGATCGCCTACTTCTGGCGCTCTCTGAGGGTTCCGTCGGAGGCTCCTATATGGACGGGGCACCACGCTGGCCCATCACAGACACGGGCTGGAGTGCGAAGTGGAGCCGCTTTCCGAATCGATGGTGGTTCTGGTTCGATCGCACGTCATCGTTCCGAGGCGCACCAGTCGTCTACACAGCGTCAATCCCGCTCTGGGTCCCCAGCGTCATAACCTGGGGCGCCGCGCTCTGGCTGTGGCGGATCGACCGGCGGCGCTGGGCACTTGCCGCGGCTGCGGCTATAGCCTGCGCGGCCTGCGGCTCGGCGCGGCGTGCCCGGAGTGCGGGCAGATACCCCGGCCCGCTCCATAGCCGCATTGCGCGTCTGGCAAGTCTGTCGATGATGACGGCTGAGACGAGATCGAAGAAGGCAGCAAGCCACGCGGCATCGAGGCATCAAGCCCGAACACTCGACCACTCCGCTACTCCGTCACTCCGTCACTCCGTCACTCCGTCACTTCTTCCTACCGGTCCAGTTCCGCCGCCACCACGTTGATCGAGCCGATGATCGCGACCACGTCGCTGACCAGGTGGCCTTCGGTGAGCTTGCTCATCATGCTGTAGTTGATGAAGCACGGCGGGCGGACCTTGACGCGCCAGGGGCGGGGGCCGCCGTCGGCGACGATGTAGTAGCCCAGTTCGCCGTTGGGGCTCTCGACCGCGGCGTAGGCCTCGGCGACCGGGGCCTTCCAGCCGCGGTTGCTCATGATGAGCTCGAAGTGCTGGATGAGGCCTTCGATGGAGCCGTAGACGTCCTTCTTGGGCGGCTTGACGACCTTGCCGTCGGCGAGGGTGTCGACGGGGCCCTTGGGGATGTTGTCGATGAGTTGGCGGACGATGGAGAGCGACTCGCGCATCTCGTGAGCGCGCACGAGGTAGCGGGCGTAGCAGTCGCCCTCGGTGGCGATGGGGACCTGGAACTTGACGGCGGGCGCGCCCTGGCCGTCCCAGTTGTCGGCGTAGCAGAGGTACGGGTTGTCCTTGCGCAGGTCGCGGCGCACGCCGCTGGCGCGGGCCATGGGGCCGCTGAGCGACCAGGCGATCGCGTCCTCCTTGGAGATGACGCCGATGCCCTGGGTGCGGTCCATGAAGATGCGGTTGCGGAGCAGGAGCCCGTCCATCTCGTCGACGGTCTTGGCGATGTCGTCGACGGCGCGCTTGACGAGGCGCTTGAACATCTCCTCGTCGGGCACGTCCTGCATGAGCCCGCCGACGCGGGTCCAGTCGGGGTGGAAGCGCTGGCCGCTGACGTAGTCGCACAGGTCGTAGATGAGTTCGCGGCTGTTGAAGCCGTAGATGAACGCGGTGAACGCGCCCAGGTCGAGCCCGGCGGCGCCGCAGCAAAGCAGGTGGTTCTGGATGCGGCCCAGCTCGAACATGATGGTGCGGAGGGCCTTGCAGCGCGGGGTGATGTCGATGTCGAAGAGGTGCTCGACGGCGTGGTGCCAGGCGATGTCGTTGCAGATGGGCGAGAGGTAGTCCATCCGCGAGACGACGGTGACGTACTGGTTGTAGTCGTGGTGCTCGGCGAGCTTCTCGAAGCCCGAGTGGAGGTAGCCGATGTGGGGCGTGCAGCGGACGACGCGCTCGCCGTCGAGCTCGAGCACCAGGCGCAGGGTGGTGTGCGTGGCGGGGTGCTGGGGGCCGAAGTTCAGGACCCAGCGCTCGCCGGTGTCGACGTGCTGCTTGATGTAGTCGATGCGCTCGACGTCAACGTCGAATCCGTCGTGGGGCTTCAGCGTGAAGGCCATGAACGAAGGCTCCTCTGCGGGTGAGGCGGAGTGTAGGGCCCGGGGGGGAGGGGAGTCGGGAGCTGGCCATCGGGAGTCGGCCATCGGCCATCGGCCATCGGCATCCGGCAATCGCCGAGAAGAGATGCCGTAACGCTCACCAGACTCTGGCCCGTGGCGCGGATCGGTAGAATGAGGCATGGAGGCTCGATCGATGGTGGGTCATCCCGGGCTGACGGGCCGCCAGGCGGACACCGCCATCGGCCCGATGGGCCTGGGTGAGGTGATCGAGCTGCCGGTGACGTGCCGGCGCTGCGGGTACCGGCTGGAAGGCCTTCTGGTGTCGGGCCAGTGCCCCGAGTGTGGGCTGAGCGTCCTGACATCGCTGCGTCGCGGTGAACTGAGGTTCTCCACGCCCGGGCATCGGGCTCGGCTCTCTCGGGCGTGCCTGTTCATTGAGTACTCGCAGTTCGGCGTGTTCCTCGCGGTGCTCTGTCTAGGGCTGGATGGCGCGATCAGAACGGGGCTCATCAGCGGTCCACAAGGTTGGCTGAGCGTTCTGGCGGCGCTGCTGGCGCTCACGGGGCAGGTGCTGGGGCTGCTGGGATGGTGGCGACTGGCTACGCCCGACCCCGCCACGGTCGATGTGCGGGCGGATCGGGTCACCCGCGCGCTGATCCGTGGAGTGGTCGTGCTGCAGTCGGTCGGCGTGATCTGGACGGTGGCGAGTTCGGTGCTGACCGGCGCGGCGCTGGCCACCGAACCCCGCAGCGCCGCCGGGATGGCATCGGCGACCGGATTGAACTTCGCGGTGCTGCTGGGCGTGGCGACGTGGGTCGCGGGCGTGGTTGTCGGTCTGGTCTGTCTTTCCCGGATCTTGGCCAGCCTGCCCGCGCCGTGGGCCAGCGTGATGGCCTCGGCTTCCGCGGTGGCGGTTCCCGCTCTGCTGACGGCCATGTTCTTCAACTCGCTGATGGCACTGGCCATCGGATTGCTGCTAGCCCCGCTCGTTCCGGCGATCTTTGCCGATCGGTTGCGAGTCTTGCTTCGCGGCGTGAAGTCGTCGTGATCAGGCCTGAACCTCCGCAGGGCCGTGGACGGCGCGGCTTCACCCGTTCACGGCGCTTGGAACTCGCGCCACAGATCGCGGTAGGCCTTCTCGCCGTCCTCGATCGCTCGGGCCCACTCTTCGATGACTTTGGCCCGGGCTTTGGCGTCGGGCGAGGGGGCGCCCGGGCCCTCGGCGGCCCCCCACTGCACGGTGGCGGCGAAGAAGCCCGGGGGCATGGGCTCGTAGAGGTAGGCCTTGGGGATGGCGGAGGCGGCCTGATCGAGGCGGGCGGCGGGCGAGGTCGGGGCGTTGTCGCCGAAGAGGCCCCAGATGTCGAGCGCGGCTTCGGCGTGGGCGGTCCAGCGCTCGGCGAAGCCCAGCGTCGTGAGGTAAGCCTCGACCGAGTCCACGCCGCGGAAGTCCTCGCGCAGGGCCAGCAGATGGCCCAGGCGGGCGGGGATCGGCTTGTCGAGGTCGGCGGGGTCCTTCAGGCCTGACTCCTTGAGGGCCTGCACGTGCCGCTGGGCGTGCGACTCGATCAGCAGGGCCAAGTCCCAGGCTTCTTTCTTGAGTTCGGGCGTGACCTCGTGCTCTTCGCCGGGCTTGGCGAGGAAGGCGCAGACGCGGTTCTTGCCGGGCTCGCGCTTGGCTTTGGGGTCGACTTCGAAGCGGCGCAGAATGGCGCGGGCCATGTGAAAGGCCGGGGGGACGGGAGAGGCCTTGCCGAGCGGGCGCAGCAGGGCTCGCGCGGTGGCCAGGGCCTGGCGCGGGTCGTCGGTCATCATCGCGGTGACCCAGTCCACGCAGGGGTTGAGCACGGCGGGGTCGGGGAGCGTGTCGATGCCGGGCAGGCGGCGGAGCATGGCCATGACGTGGCCCTGCGAGGTGAGGGCGTTGACGGCGTCGAGCGAGAGGGCGTAGGGCGTCTCTTCGTCGGCGGTGCCGTGGGCGAGCACGAGGGGCACGGCCTGCACGCCGCCGGTCATGGGCATGCCCTCGGCGGTGCCGCTGGCGATGGCGACGACGCCGTCGATGAGTCTGGGGAACGCCCCGGCGAAGAGGACGGCGAACCGCGCGCCCTGGCGGTAGCCGACGAGGATGATGCGATTGGTGGGGAAGCGGCGCGAGGCTTCGAGGATGAAGTCGCGCATCACGACGGCGTCGGCGTTGTCGAGGCGGAAGATCCGCATGGCGTCGTCGGCTTCGGAGGTGCCGTCGACGCACACGACGATGTCGGCGGGACGGAAGGCCCCGGGGGCCAGGCGGGCGTGGCCCCAGCGGTAGTCGACGCCCAGGCCGTGCAGGACGATGACGAGGTTGCGGGGCTCGTCGGGCTTGAAGCCCTCGGGGAGCGCGAAGGTGTAGCGGAGGGGCGCGACGCGGGCGCGGACGGTGGAGAGGCCCTTGGTCTCGGCGACGGCGCGGTAGACCACGCCGGGCTTGGCGTTATCGAGGCCCTCAGCGGGGTTGAGTTGCTGGATGGTCTGCGGATCAGGGAGCGGGGGCTGGGCGGAGGCGGAGGCGGCGGCACCGAGCGCGATGGCGAGAGTCGCGATGAGGGCGGCGAGGGAGGGCATGAGGGAAGGCGGTGGGCGGCAATCGGCAATCGCAGAAGCGTAAACGAGGGATGCCCGGTGGATGCTCAGCACTCAGCACTCAGCACTCACTTCCCCTCGCCCCGCACCGCGTGCTGCAGGGCGACAAGGGAGTAGGCGCTGATGAGGATGGGGTTGTTCTCCATCCAGCGGTCGTCGATGGAGCGGAAGGAGCCGTCGGGGTTCTGCAGGCGGGCGAACTGTTCGATCATGTCGTCGCGCCAGTTGCGGGATTGGGGGACATCGGGGTTGTTGGTCATGGAGGCGATGATGGGCTTGCCCTTGAAGTCCACGCCGTCGAGGGCCTTGGTCGCCGCCTGGGCCTTGTCTTCAGAGCCGAAGTAGGCGAAGGCGAAGGATCGCGCGGGCTTGATGGGCGGGCCGGGCCACACGAGGACGGCCTGGGCGTCCTTGAGCGCGTCGAGCGTGCGCAGGTCGGCCTCGCTGGTGCCTTCGGGCATGCCAGCGATCCACACCACGCCGCGGTACGGCGCAAAGCGCGTGACCTCGATCGAGTCCAGGCCCGAGGAGTTCAGGGCGCGGGCCATGGCGATCAGGAAGTAGTAGTACCCGTCGGTGCCCATGCCCGGGTTCTCGGCGAGCGTGTAGTTGCCGCGGATCCAGTCCATCGCGGCGACCACGCGCGGGTCGCTCGGGCTCAGGCCCGCGTAGATGTACGACTTGAAGCCGATGTAGGTCGTCGAGCCGTACGCGCGGAGCTTGGAGACGTTGCTGCCGTCGTCCATGGACTCCTCGATGGTGCCGGCGAAGGACTGGCCCTTGCCGGCGGTCTGGTCGTTCTCGCCGGTGGCGTAGATGAAGCCGCCCTGCTTGGAGCCCTTGGCGTAGGGCAGGTCGTTGACGACCGTGCCGTCGGGGGCCTTCTCCAGCATCTGGCAGCGCTGCAGGAAGACGATGGCGCGCTGGAAGGCGGGGTCGTCGGTGGGCAGGCCCGTGTCGTGCCAGGCCTGGATGGCGAAGGCGAGGTTGGACAGGTCCGGACGCCCGCGGTTGCCGTAGCCCAGACCGCCGTAGAACGGATGGTCGCGGCTCACGGCGGCGGGGGTTTCGGTGCCGTGCGGGCCCGCGGCCTTCATGCCCACGGGCGTGGCGGAGCCCCACTGCTGGTTCTTGAGGAAGTCCTGCGCGGGCTTGATCCTGGCCTGCGCCTCGGGCGTGTTCACACGCGCGAGGGCCGAGAGGGAGATGGCGGTGTTGTACGACGGGAGGGCCGAGTCGTAGATCCCGCCGTCGGGCTGCGCGTGAGAGAGGAGGTAGCGGACGCCCGCGGCGACGGCGGGGTCCTTCTCATCAACGCCCGGCTGCAAAAGCAGGCCGTTCAGGACCAGGCCGGAGATGGCGGGGTAGTTGGGGATGCCCTTGCCCGGCGGGGGCACGGCCCAGCCGCCGGAGTCCTTGTCCTGCTGGGCGCGGAGGTAGGCGATGGCCTTGTCGATCATCTCCTCGCCCTGCTTCCGACGCTCGGGGCTGGGCCCGGCGAACGCGGCCAGCGGGGCGGCGAGGGACAGGACGAAGCAAGCGAGACGGCGGGGGATGGGGAGCATGGGCAAGCGTAGAACGGGGTGGGGAACCGGGGGCTGAGGGTGAATTCGTCTTTGGGCGGGGAGGCGGTTGCGAAGGAGGCAAAAGAAAACGCCCGCGGGGCGGGCGTTGTGGAGTGGTGAGTTATGGGGGAGGAGCCGGCCGGATGAGCGGGCCTTACTTGGTGAGGCTCACGCCCTCGGGGAGGGACATGCCCAGCTGGAGGTTGAGGTCCTCGAGCTTCTTCTTGACCTCGCGGAGCGAGGTGCGGCCGAAGGAGCGGACCTTGAGCAGATCCGACTCGGTGCGCGTGACCAGGTCGGCGACGGTGACGATGCGGGCCGACTCCAGGCAGTTGCTGGCGCGGACCGAGAGGTCCATGTCGGTGATCGGCATGTTGAGCTTGCGGATGAGCTCTTCGTCGACGCTGGCGGCGGCGGCGGCCTCCTGCGAGACGCGGTCCTGGCCCAGCTCGAAGTACTGCAGGAAGACGTTGAGGTGCTTGCGGAGGATCTTGGCGGCCTCGACCAGCGCCATCTCGGGCGTGATCGTGCCGTTGGTCCAGATCTCCATGATGAGCTTGTCGTAGTTGGTCTTCTGGCCGACGCGGGTCTCTTCGACGAAGTAGCGCACGCGCTGGACGGGGCTGAAGGCGGCGTCGAGCGGGATGACGCCGATCTCCTGCTCCTCACCCTTGTTGTAGCGCTCGGCGGCGGGGACGTAGCCGCGGCCCTTCTCGACCTTCATCTCCATCTCGAAGTCCACCTTGTCGGTGAGCGTCGCGAGGACCAGGTCCTTGTTGATGATGCTGACGGCCGGGTCGGCCTCGACCATGTCGCAGGCGACCTCGCCCGGGCCGCGGCAGAGCAGCTTGATGGTCTTGGCCTCGTCGCCCTCGAGCTTGACGATCATGCTCTTGACGTTGAGGATGATGTCCGTCACATCCTCGAGCACGCCGGGGACCGTGCTGAACTCGTGCTGCACGCCCTTGATCTTGACGCTGGTGAGCGCCGCGCCCTCGAGCGACGAGAGCAGGATCCGCCGGAGACTGTTGCCCACGGTGGTGCCCATGCCGCGCTCGAAGGGCTCGATCGCGAAGCGACCGAACGTGCCCGACTTGAAGCGGGGATCGGCGGAAATCTTGGACGGAAGTTCCAGACCGCGCCAGCGAATGCGCATGATGTACCCTCACATGTGCGGCGTGCCAGGGTGAGCAAGCCCGACCGGGTATCGAGAAGCGACCAGGAACGCCGCGGTCCTGGGGGTCTCTGCTGTCCGGGGGCGGGGACGACCAGAAAGCGAAATCAGACGCGGCGGCGCTTGGTGGGGCGGCAGCCGTTGTGCGGGACCGGGGTGTGGTCCTCGATGGCGGTGACGCGCATGCCGGTGGAGACCAGCCCGTTGACGGCGGCCTCGCGGCCGGCGCCGGCGCCCTTGATGCGGACCTCGAGCTCCGAGACGCCCAGCTTGCGGGCCTTCTGGCCGCACTCTTCGCCCGCGCGGGTGGCGGCGAAGGGCGTGCTCTTGCGGGTGCCCTTGAAGCCGATGGTGCCGGCGGAGGCCCAGGCGAGGGCCTCGCCGTTCATGTCGGTGATGGTGACCATCGTGTTGTTGTTGCTCGCCTTGATATGGGCGATGCCACGCACGACGTTCTTGCGGACTTTCTTGACCTTCTTCGACATAGGTGGCTCGGCTGGAGGCTGGGGACTTGAGGCGAAAGACGGGGGGCGTGAGACCGAAGACGCGGGGCGGGGCGGGTCGCTGAGCCGGAGACCGGCTCAGGCGGCTTAGCCCTTGACGCCCTTCTTGCCGGCGACGGTCTTGCGCTTGCCCTTGCGGGTGCGGCTGTTGGACCGGGTGCGCTGACCGCGGACGGGGAGGCCCTTGCGGTGGCGCTCGCCGCGATAGGCGCGGATGTCCTTGAGGCGCTGGATGTTCTGGCTGACCTGGCGACGCAGGGCGCCCTCGACGAGGAAGCCCGCGTCGATGATCGCGTTGATGCGGGCGAGGGCCTGCTCGTCCACCTGGCCGGCGCGCAGGTCGGGGTTGACCTCGGCCTGGGCGAGGATGTCCTTGGCGAACTTGGCCCCGATGCCGTGGATGTACTGCATCGCGAAGAGGATCTTCTTCTTCTCGGGCACGTCGATACCGGCGATACGCGGCATGGCTTTCCTCGTTCACGGGCCCCGATTGGGCCCGGCTTGGTGCTTGATCAGCCCTGGACCTGCTTGTGCTTGGGATCGGCCTTGCAGATCACGCGGACCTTGTTCTTGCGGCGGACGATCTGGCAGTCCTTGCACATTCTCTTGACGCTGGCTCGAACCTTCACGGGACGCCCTTTCGCAGAAATCCGGGTGAACAACCCGGGTCGAGATAATAGGCCGGGAGTAAGGGAAAGAGAAGTGCGGGAATGCCGGTCAGTGACGGAAGGTGATTCGGGCTTTGGTCAGGTCGTAGGGGGACATCTCGACGGTGACGCGGTCGCCGGGGAGGATGCGGATGTAGTTCATCCGCATCTTGCCGCTGACGTAGCCCAGGACGGTGACGTTGTTGGGGAGCTTGACGCGGAACATGGCGTTGGGCAGGGCCTCAACCACCTCGGCTTCCATCGTCAGTTTGTCGGAGTCGGCTTTGGCCATAAGGGGATCAGATGTGCGGGGCTAGTACATGGACCGGGCGGACTGGATGCGCGGGCCGCGGCCCTCGTCACCCGAGAGGAACCCGGCGTAGTTGCGCATGAGCAGGTTGGCCTCGACACGCTGGATGAAGTCCAACACGACCGAGACCACGATGAGCAGGCCCGTGCCGCCCAGGAACTGGGTGACCATCATGTCCACGCCCATGGCGCGGCTGACGATCATGGGGAGCACGGCGATGGCGGCGAGGAAGGCGGCGCCGACGTAGGTGATGCGGTCCATCACCGCCTGGAGATAGTCACGGGTGCGGGGGCCGGGGCGCAGACCGGGGATGAACGCGCCCGTGTCGCGGAGCTGCTTGCTCATCTCCTCGGGGTTGAACTGCACGGTGATCCAGAAGTAGCTGAAGAAGTAGATCATCAGCACTTCGCAGAGGATGTAGGGGAACTCGCCGTAGGAGAACTGATTGTGCAGCCAGCTCACCACCGGGCCGGCGAACGTTTCCTGCGTCACCGAGTCGAGCATGCCGAAGATGGTGACGGGGAAGATCATCAGCGAGCTGGCGAAGACCACCGGCATGACGCCGGCGTGATTCAGGCGGAGGGGCAGGTAGGAGCGCTGCCCGCCGTAGACCTTGCGGCCGCGGGTGTGCTTGGCCTGCTGGATGGGGATGCGACGCTGAGCGACGGTGAGGAGCACCGCGCCCGCGACGACCACCACGAAGCCGGCGACGAGCGAGAGCACGGCGGGCACGCCCAGCTTGGCCGGGTCGCTGGGGTCGAAGTTGCCGTACACGGTCTGGATGGCGCCGGGCATCTGCGAGAGGATGCCGGCCATGATGATCATGGAGATGCCGTTGCCGATGCCGAAGCGGTCGATCTGCTCACCGATCCACATGAGGAAGACGCAGCCGGCGGTGAGCGCGGCGATCGCCATGACCCACCACATGGGGTTGGTGGTGTACTCGGCGTAGAGAATGCCCTGGGAGTTGGCGATGCCCAGGTACGTCCAGCCCTGGAAGATGGAGAGGGCGATGGTGGCGTATCGGGTCCACTGCTGGATCTGCTGGCGACCGGTGGGCCCCTCCTCTTGGAGCTTCTTGAGCGCCGGGAGGACGGTCATGAGCAACTGGAAGATGATGCCCGCGGTGATGTATGGCATGACGCCCAGGCCGAAGATGGTGGAGTGGGAGAAAGACCCGCCCGACATCATGGCCACGAACTGGCCGACAGCGGCGAGGGTGCCGCCTTCCTGCTGGGACTTGGCGAAGGTCTCGGCGATCTTGTCCTGGTTCACGCCCGGAAGGGGGATCCAGTGGCCGATGCGGAACACCGCCAGCATAGCGATGGTGAAGAGGATCTTGTTCCGGAGTTCCGGGATCTTCCAGACATTGATGAACGCTTGGAGCATGGACAGGGGGTCCTACCGCGGGCCGTTCCGGGCGATTCGCGGGGGGAGAGTCTAGGCGAACGGGGATGGGGTGGTAGAAGGTGAAGGATGAAGACGAAGGCCCGACTCAAGGAGCCGGGGCACCCACACGACCCGGGGAACACCCCGGATCACTCGGCGGGCGTGCCCTTGCCCTTGGCCTCGGGCTTGGCGGGCTCGGCGTCCCCCACTGCGACGGGCTTGGCGCCGGCCTTGCGGCCGCGCTTGAGCTTCTTGGTGAGGTTCTTGGGGGTGCGGTCTTCGCTGTTGCGATCCACGCCGCGGTTCTTGTCGCGGAGGGTGCCGACCTCATTGACCGAGCCGCCGGCATCGACGATGGCCTTGCGGGCGGAGGCGGAGAGGCGCGCGACCTCGACGGTGAACTTGGCCTTGAGGGTCTTGGCCTCGCCCAGATCGCCCAGGATCTTCACATCGCGCGAGTCGTCGCGGATGAGACCCGCGGCGGCGAGCGACTCGGTGTTCACCTTGCCGCCCTTGGCAAACGCCGGGTGCGACACGATGTCCATGAGGTTCACGATCCAGAACTCCGTCGCGAAGCGGGCGTTGCTGAACCCGAACTTGCGGATGCGGCGGAAGAGCGGCATCTGGCCGCCTTCGAAGGCCTTCTTGCGGGCGGTGCCGGAGCGCGAGCCCGCGCCCTTCTGGCCGCGGCCGGAGGTCTTGCCAAGACCGGAGCCCTTGCCGCGGCCGACGCGGGTGCGGCGGCGGTGAGGACCGGCGAGAGCGGTGACTTCGTGGATCATCATGGCGGGGACTCGGGAAGAAGGGACAGGGAACTGGGAAGACCGGTGTCGAGGTGACGGGGTGACGAGGTGTCGAGAACTGGCGATGCTGGAGGCTACTTCGTCACTGCGTCACATCGTTACTTGGTGACTGGGTAACTGGGAATCTTCGGATCAGGCCTTGGGGGCTTCGCCGGCGGGGGCGTCGCCCGACTGCTGGACAACGACCTGATCGCGGCGCGGGCCACGACCGGGACCGCCGCGACCGCCGCGGCCGCCCTTGCCGCCGCGCTCGTTGCCGACGGTGTTGACGGGGCCCTTGGGCTTGTCGCCCTTCTTGACGGGGGCGGCGAACTGCTTGCCGCGCTCGATCTTCTGGGCGATTTCGGTCATTTCGAGGGTCTGCGACCGCAGCTCGGCGATGTGCCCGGGGGTGCGGAGCTTCTCGATGGCGTTGAAGACGGCCTTGAGCACGTTCTGCGGGTTGGTGGACCCGTAGCACTTGGTGAGGCAGTCGGCGATGCCGGCGAGCTCGAGCACGGCGCGGACGACGGTGCCCGCGACGACGCCGGTGCCCGGGGAGGCGGGGATCAGCCGCACCTTGGTGGAGGAGAAGCGACCCTCGACCTCGTGGTGGATGGTGGTGCCGATGCGGGTGAGCTTGATGATGTTGCGCTGGCCGTCCTTCTGGGACTTCTCGATGGCCTGCGGAACCTCACCGCCCTTGGCGTAGCCAAAGCCGACCTCGCCGTTGCGATTGCCGACGACGACGAGGGCGCCGAAGCTGAAGCGGCGACCACCCTTCACCGTGGCGGACGTGCGGTACACGCCGATGGTGGTGGACTCGATACTGGAACGTTCGTCAAGCAACTCGGGCATGGGAGGGTCTCGGATGGCGGTCGAGGCGGGTGACGTGATCTAGAGGCGTGAGGCGTTGGCGGCGGGAACCGGCTTATTCAGCCGGGATACCCACGGCCCGGTCAGAACTTGAGGCCGGCCTTGCGGGCGGCGTCGGCGAGGGCCTTGACGCGGCCGTGGTACTTGAACCCGGCGCGGTCGAAGGCGACGGCGGAGACGCCCTTGGCGATGGCGCGCTTGGCGAGCAGCTCGCCGACGGCGGCGGCGGCCTGAGCGTTGCCGGTCTTGGGCAGCTTCAGGTCCTTGTCCATCGTGGAGGCCTGGGCGATGGTGCCGCCCTTGAGGTCGTCGATGACCTGGGCGTACATGTGGGCCAGGCTCTTGTACACGCACAGACGCGGGCGAGAGCCGGTGCCCTCGACCTTCTTGCGGATGCCGATGTGCCGGCGGGCGCGGCGGACTTGCTTGTGCTTGGCGGTGTCCATGGTTGTCTCGGGAGTCTTGAGTCGCGAATCGCGAATCGTGTCTGCGGGTGGAAAGTCCTGAGCCGGATGCTCGGCCCGGGGGTGTCTCAGGCGGTGCCGAAGGCCTTGCCGCTCTTGCGCTTGATGACCTCGCCGAAGTACTTGACACCCTTGCCGTTGTAGGGCTCGGGCTTGCGCTTGGAGCGCATGTCGGAGGCGAACTGCCCGACCATGCGCTTGTCCGGGCCCTGGATCTTGACGAGCTGCTTGTCGACGGTGACCTTCAGCGAGTCGGGGATGGGCATGGAGATCTTGTTGGCGAAGCCCAGGACCATCTCGAGGGACTTGCCCTTGATGGCGGCCGTCCAGCCGACGCCGACGACTTCCATCTGCTTCTCGAAGCCCTTGGTGACGCCCTCGATGCTGGTCTGGATGAGAGCGCGGGTGGTGCCCCAGAGCGCGCGGACGGCGCGGTTCTCGCCGAACTTGCTCTCGTCGATGGCGACGTGCACTTCCTTCTTGGCCTGGTCCACGTTCACCTGGACCTCGGGCTTGAAGGGGGTCTTGAGCTCGCCCAGGGGGCCCTTGACGGTGACGACATGATTCGCCACCGAAACGGTGACCTTGTCGGGGACGGCGATGGGTTTGCGGCCGATACGGGACATGTTCGAATCCTCAGGGGTGAGGTGGAATCTCGGGAAGCCGAATCACTCGACGATGCAGAGCAGCTCGCCGCCGACCTTCTGGGTGCGGCACTTGCGGTCGCTGAGCACGCCCTTGCTGGTGCTGACGACGGCGATGCCCAGGCCCTGCACGGGGCGGGGCAGTTCGCCGACCTTCTTGTACACGCGGCGTCCGGGCTTGGACGAGCGGGTGACGTTGGTGATGACCTGCTCGCCGCGCGGGCCGTACTTGAGGGCGACGCGGAGCTTGCCGCCGCGGCCGTCGTCGACGACGGAGTAGCTCTCGATGTAGCCCTCGTCGCGGAGGACGTCGGCGATGCCGCGGCACACGCGGGAGTTGATGCAATCCACCGACTTGGCCTTGTTGGCCAGGGCGTTGCGGAGCCTGGTGACCATGTCGCTGATGGGGTCGTTGACTGCCATGGGTCGTCTTCTCGTGAGAGGGAACTCTGTCGGTCTTCGGTCGTCGATGGTCGGTGTTGATCCCGGTCAACGCGGGCGGGTGGCCCGCGGCGCCGGGGCACGTGGGTTACCAGGAGGCCTTGCGCATGCCGGGGATCTTGCCCTCAAGCGCGAGCTTGCGGAGCATGATGCGGCTGATGCGGAACTTGCGGTACACGCCGTGGGCGCGGCCGGTGAGTTCGCAGCGGCGGACGGTGCGCGTCGAGAACTTGGGGGTGCGCTTGGAGCGGGCGGTCTGGGCTTTGGTGGCCATAAGAGTCTCGTGTGTGCGTGGTGCCTGTTCTTCGAATGCCTGATGCCTCTTACTTCTTCCCGCCCTTGGTCTCTTCGGGCTTGCGGAACGGGAACCCCAGTTCGGACAGGATGAAGCGGCTGAGCTTGGGGCTGCTCTTCTTGAAGCCGATGGAGATGTTCATGCCGTGGGTGAAGGTGGCCTCGGCCATGTTGATCTCGGGGAACACGCCCTGCTCGGTGAGGCCGCAGCCGTAGTTGCCCTGCTTGTCGAAGGCCTCGTCGTTCAGACCGCGGAAGTCCTTGATACGCGGGCAGGCGAGGTTGATGAAGCGGTCGAGGAAGTGCCACATGCGGTCGCGGCGGAGGGTGACCATGGCGGCGGTCTCGACGCCCTCGCGGACCTTGAAGTTCGACACGCTCTTCTTGGCCTTGAGGACGACGGGCTTCTGACCGGTGACCTTGACGATCGTGTCAAGCACGGTCTGCTTCACGTTCGCGGGGATCTTGGTCCCCTCGAGGTGGCGGCCCATGTTGATGTTCACGATGATCTTCTCGAGGCGGGGCTGCTGCATGGGGTTGCGCAGGCCAAGCTCGTCGGCCAGCTTCTGGCGGACGTGGGTCTTGAACCGCGTCTGGAGGCGCGGCTCAACCCGCGGCTCGGTGGACGCGTCGGGGGCGTCGGCGTGCTTGGGCTTGCCGGAGCCGCCCTTGGGCTTGCCGCCGCCGGCGCCTTCGGGGCGGCCGCCCTTCTGGGGGCCGTCCTTCTTGGGCTGCTGGTCGGGCTTGTTCTTCTTGTCGTCGGCCATGGCTGAGTCTCGTGGTCTGGGCGTCGCGCGGGTGCGGACGCGGATGGGCGGTCTTTAGCGGGCGCCGCTGACGGCGCCGAGTTCCTTGAGTTCCTTCTTCCCGCGGGTGGCGACGCGGACCTTGCTCCCGTCGCTGTTGATCTTGAACCGCACGCGGCAGGGCTTGCCGTCGACGACGGGCGAAACCTTGGACATGTGCAGCGGGGCCTCGCGGGTGACGACGGCGCCCTGGGGGTTCACGCGGGTGGGCCGCATGTGCTTGGTCACCAGGTTCACGCCCTTGATGAACACGCGGCTGTTCTTGGTGTCCACGCGCATGATCACGCCGGTCTGACCCTTGAGGTCGCCCGAGCGGATGATCACGGTGTCACCTTTGCGGATGTGACGAGCCATATCAGACAACCTCCGGAGCGAGGGAAACGATCTTCATGTAGTTCTTGTCACGCAGCTCGCGCGCCACCGGCCCGAAGATGCGGGTGCCCTTGGGGTTCCCGTCGTCCTGGATCAGGACCACGGCGTTGGCGTCGAACTTCACGTACGAGCCGTCGGCGCGGCGGGTGGCCTTGGTGGTGCGCACGACCACGGCCTTGCTCATGTCGCCGGCCTTCACGTCGGCGCCGGGAAGAGCCTTCTTCACCGAGACGAACACCCGGTCGCCGATGTTGGCGATGCGGCGGGTGAACTTGCCGGTGGCGGTGGACCCGCCGTACACGCGGATGACGTAGGCGATCTTCGCCCCGCTGTTGTCCGCGACTTCGCACCTGGTTTCTTGTTGCAGCATGGTCTACCTCGTATCGGGCGCGGGCCCGGGGAAGCGAGCGGAACGAATCAGGCCTTGGCCTCGTCCTTGCCGGGGGCCTCGATGCCTTCGAACTTCATGGACGCGCCCTTGCGCACCACGCGGACCAGAGCCCAGCTCTTGGTCTTGCTCACGGGGTTGCACGGGGCGATCTCCACCAGGTCGCCGGTGCGCGACACGTTCTTCTCGTCGTGAACGTTCAGCACCGTCTTGCGGCGGATGATCTTGCCGTACTTGGGGTGGATCTGCTCGTTGGGCAGCACCACCTTGCGGGTCTTGGAGCGCTTGTCCCCGTCGACGAGCCCGATGCGGGTCGCCTGGGTCTTCTTCGCCTTGTCCTTGGTCGTCGTGGCCATGGGTGTCTCGGGGGAGTTCTTGAGTCAGGGTTCGTCGGTCGTCGCGGGGCGATCAGGCCTTCTTGGCGGCCTTGGCGGGCTTGGAGGTCTTGGCGGGCTTGGCCGTCTTGGCGGCGGCGGGCTTGGAGGCCTTGGCCTTGGCGGCGGGCGCCGTCTTGGGGGCCGAGGTCTGGACGACCTTCTGCCCGGAGATGCGCCGCGCGCTGGCCTCGGTGTTCAGGCGGGCGATGTCCTTGCGGATCTTCGCGATCGCCGACGTGTCCTCCACCTTCTCGGTGGTCTTCTGGATCCGCAGTTCAAAGAGCTTCTCGCGGAGCTTCTTGGTCTCCGCGGTGATCTCTTCGCTGGTCATCTTCTTGACTTCTTCACCGGTCATGTCTGACTCCGATTGCTCGCTGCTCTGGCCTTCATCATCCTGGATCACTGATCACCGATCATTGATCACGTCTTGGATCACACCACCACGCGCCGGCCGACCATGCGGGTCTGGCAGGGCATCTTGTTCGCCACGCGGGCGAAGACCTGCTTCGCGACCGCCTCGCTCACGCCGGCGATCTCGAAGAGCATGGTGCCGGGCTTCACGCGGGCCGCCCAGTATTCCACTTCGGCCTTGCCGGTACCCATTCGGGTTTCCAGGGGCTTCTTGGAGATGGGCTTGTCCGGGAAGACGCGGATGAAGAGCTTGCCCTCGCGCTTCATGAAGTGCTGAGCGGCGATACGCCCGGCCTCGATCACGCGGCCCGGGAGCCACACCGACTCCAGCGACTGCAGGCCGAAGTCGCCGAACGCGACGTAGTTGCCCTTCGTCGCCTTGCGCGGGCGGACGCGCCGCATCTCCTTGCGGAACTTGACTCGTTTGGGCATCAGCGCCATGGCTTGCTCCGTCGATCTTCGTCAGGCGGCCCAGGCCGCCAAGGGTGCAGGGAAAGGGAACGCGGGAACAGGTCTGATCAGCGACGACCGCGGGCGCGGCTGCGTCCGCCGGCGGCCACCGGCTCGGTGGTCTCGGGCGCGGGGGCCTCGGCCTCGTACAGGCCCTTGTAGATCCACACCTTCACGCCGATCACGCCGTAGGACATGACCGCCTCGGCCACGTTGTAGTCGATGTTGGCCTGGAGGGTGGACAGGGGGAGAGAGCCCTGGCGGACTTCGGCGGTACGGGACATTTCGGCCCCGCCCAGGCGACCGGCCATGACGATCCAGACGCCCTTGGCGCCGGCGGCCATGACCGCGTCGGCCTTCATCTTCATCGCGCGGCGGAAGGCGACGCGCTTGCGGATCTGCTCGGCGACGCCCTCGGCGACGAGCTTGGCGTCGACGTCGGGGTTCTTGATCTCCATGATGGAGATGGCGACCTTGCGCCCGGTCATGTACTGGAGCTCTTCGGTGAGACGCTCCACCTCGGCGCCCTTGGGGCCGATGACTAGGCCCGGGCGGGCCGACTTGATGATGACCTTGAGCTCCTCGCGGGTGCGCTCGATGTGAACATCGGCGACGGCCGCGAAGGGGGGCTTGCGGTTGAGCCGCTGGTCGATGAAGTTGCGGATCTTGTAGTCCTCGACGAGCAGCTCGCCGAACAGCGCCTTGGGCGCGTACCAGCGGCTCTTGTGGGGCTCGGTGATCCCGACTCGCATTCCGTATGGATGTGTCTTCTGGCCCATGGCGTTCTCGTGGTGGTGGTCGCTGCGGTGCAGTCTGGTCGGGGGCGGGGGGTCGGGGTTAGATCTTCTCGGCGAGGCTGACGCGGAGGTGGCTCATGCGCTTGAGGATGGCGTGAGCGCGGCCGCGGTCCTTGGGCTGGATGCGCTTCATCACCGGGCCCTTGTCCGCCGAGGCTTCGATGACGATGAGGTTGGTGAGGTCAACGTTGGCCTGCTCCGCGTCGGCGACGGCGGAGAGCAGGGCCTTCTTCACGTCCACCGCCGCCTTCTTGATGTTGAAGGAGAGCAGGTTGGTGGCGGTGTCCATGTCCTTGCCGCGGATGAGGTCCACCAGCAGCTTGGCCTTGCGGGGAGACCCGCGGTGGAAGCGGAAGATGCAGGTGAACTTGGCGATCTTGCCCGCGTCGACGCCCAAAGCGTCGGCCATCTTGCGGATGTCGTCGGCCTTGCAGCGCGGGTGGTCGGAGCCGCGCATCCAGTTCTTGACGGCGCTGACCGCCTTCTTGCCGCGGAGCCCGTCGCGCTCGATGACGCGCGCCAGATCCTCGGCGGTGGCCTTCTTGGCTTCGGCGGTCTTGCTCAGTCGTTGGGCGTCGATTCTCACGGCGAGGTCCTCTGCTGGGGCCGACCGCGGATGGGTCGGCCGATGGAGTCGTGCGGAAGGGGTTACTTCTTGGGGGCCGGGGCGGGAGCGGCGCCCTTGGCGCCGTCGGCGATGCCTTCCTTCTTGTTCGTGTGCCCCTTGAACGTGCGGGTCGGCGAGAACTCGCCGAGCTTGTGCCCGACCATGTCCTCGGTCACGAACACGTCGATGAAGGCGCGACCGTTGTGCACCTTGAAGCTGTGACCCACGAACTCGGGCACGATCGTGCAGGCCCGACGCCAGGTCTTCATCGCTTCCTTCTTGCCCATCTGGTTCAGACGCTCCACCCGGCGGTAGAGACGCTCGTCGACAAACGGGCCTTTCTTGCTGCTGCGGCTCATGCGTTGGTTCTCGTGGGTTCTCGTGCCTGCTGGGCGACTTCTCTGCTCTGGCCTGGTGCCGGTTGACGGCTGCCTTGGGGATTACTTGCTCACCAACCCGTAACGCTGGCTCATGCGCCGGCGGATGATCAGCTTGGTGGAGTGCTTCTTCTTGTTGCGGGTGCGGCCGCCCTTGGCCAGCACGCCGGTGGGCGAGCAGGGCGGACGGTTGCCCTTGCTGCGGCCCGAGCCGCCGCCCAGCGGGTGGGCGTTGTGGCTCTTGGCGACGCCGCGGGTGATGGGGCGACGCCCCAGGTACCGCATGCGGCCGGCCTTGCCCCAGCGGACGTTCTGCTGGTCGGGGTTGCCGACTTCGCCGATCGTCGCGCGACACTCGACGTGCACCATGCGGATTTCGCCCGACGGGAGCACGAGGGTGGCGTACTGGCCTTCCTTGTTGGACAGGCGGGCGTAGTTGCCCGCGCTGCGGCAGAGCTGCGCGCCCTTGCCCGGGGTCATCTCGATGCAGTGCACCGCGAGACCGGTGGGGATGTTCTTGAGCGGCATGTTGTTGCCGGGCTTGGGGTCCACCGACTCGGTGGCGCTGCTCACCACCGTCTGCCCGACCTGGAGGTCGCGCGGGGCGATGATGTAGCGCTTCACGCCGTCGGTGTACTGGATCAGCGCGACGTGGGCGGTGCGGTTGGGGTCATACTCGATGCCCACGACCTTGCCCTGGACGCCGTCGCGGTCATAGCGGCGGAAGTCCACGAGGCGGTAGAGGCGCTTGGCGCCGCCGCCGCGGCCGCGCGAGGTGATCTTGCCGCTGTGGTTGCGACCGCCCTTCTTGGGCAGCGGGCGCAGGAGCGACTTCTCGGGCTTGGTCTTGGTGACCTCGGCGTTGAGGTTCACCGAGCTGAAGCGACGCCCGGCGCTGGTCTTGTCGTAGATGCGGATCGGCATGGTGTGCTCTCTTTACGGTCTTCCGGGCCCAGTGCCTGTTGCCCGATGCCTGATGCCTTCGTGTTCTTAGAACAACTCGATCTTCTGACCTTCGGCCACGCGGACCAGGGCGTGCTTGGTGATCTTGCCCGGGACGCGGCCGTAGCGCAGGGTGCGCTCGCGGGCCTTGCGGACCTGGGTGTTGATCTTGACGACCTGGACCTTGTACAACTGCTCCACCGCGGCCTTGATGTCCTTCTTCGTGGCGCGAAGATCGACCTCGAAGGCGTAGCGATTCTGCTCGCTGGACGCGAACGTGTTCTTCTCGGTGAGCAGAGGCTTCTTGATGACGTAAACGGGGTCGATCATGCGGCCACCTCGTTCTTCTTAGCGGCGCCCTTGGGGGACACCTTGGCGTCCTTGCCGGTCTGGCTGGACGGGCCGGTGAGCCACGCCTCCAGATCGGCGCGCCCGATCACCAGGTAGCGGTGATTGAGCATCTCGAACAGGTTCATCTGCTCGGGGCGGGTGAGCGAGACGTTGTCGAGGTTGCGGGCGGCCAGACGGGCGTTGCGCTCGTCGGCCTTCACCGCGATCAGCGCGGTCTTGTCGATCTTGAGCGCCTCGAGCACCGTCTGCAGGTCGCGCGTCTTGGGCGACGACAGCTTCAGGTCGTCCACCACGCGCACCTCGTTATCCACGAGCTTGCTGAGCAGCGCGTTGCGGTTGGCCTTGCGGCGCATCTTCTTGGGCATGTCCAGGCGGTAGTCCTCGCGGGTCCGCTTCTTGGAGTGCGCGTGACCGCCGCCCTTCATCAGATTGGCCTTCCGGTCGCCGTGACGGGCGTTGCCGGTGCCCTTCTGCTTGTAGAGCTTCTTGGTCGAGCCCTCGACCTCTTTGCGGTTCTTGGTTCGGCTGGAGCCCTGGCGCAGGTTGGCGTGGTAACGCACATACGCCTGCTTGATGAGGGCGGGGATCACTTCGCCGCCGAGCGACTGCTCGTCGATAGTGATCTGGCCCACCTGGGAGCCTTGCTTGTTATAGACGGGGACTTGCATCAGTCTGCTCTCGTCTGGACGCCTCGTGATCGCCCCTCGTGTTCCCCAGGCCCATGTGCCGGGGGGTGAGGGGCGCCCTCGCCTATCCGCTCGCTCGTTTCGCCCGGGCTTTCGCTTGGGGCCGCCCGGACCATCCGGACGCGAGACGAGTCGGAATCGACTCGGCTGTCTCGCGGCGGGGGTCGGAGTTCAGCCCTTGCCCGCCGCGCTTTCGCCTTGTTCTCGCCCGGTGGTTGTCTTTCGACCCTTCCGAGCGGCCGGGGTGATCCGCGGACCACCCAAGCTTCTGACCATCACTCGTTCACTTCCTCAATCCGTCAGTCTGTCAAAGTCTCTTACTCGGTCTTGCCGGCGGCGATCCGCGCCTTGGGCTTGTACAGCCGCGTGGCGGGGCGGATCATCACCATGCCGCGCTTGCCGCCGGGCACGGAGCCCTTCACCAGAAGCAGGCCCTTCTCAGCATCTATGCGGACCAGGTCCAGCGAGCGGCAGGTGACGCGGACGTCACCCATGTGCCCGGCCATGCGCTTGCCCTTCTTCAGACCGCCGCCGTAACCGCGGTTGGAGCAGAGCGAGCCGATGGAGCCCGGCGAGCGGTGCTTACGCTCGGTGCCGTGGCTGGCGAACATGCCCTTGAAGTGGTGGCGCTTCATCGTGCCCTGGAAGCCCTTGCCCTTGGACCGGCCGATGACGTCAACAAACTTGACGCCCTCCAGGTCCTTGGCGCTGAGCTCCTGGCCGGGCGAGAACTTGCCCGCCACCTCGGGCGTGCAGCGGAACTCGCGGTGATGACGCTTGGGGCCCGTGCCCGCCTTGAAGTCGTGGGCGATGATGGGCTGCGTGCTGCGACGGGCCTTGATGTCGCCGGCGCCGACCTGAACGGCGGAATAGCCGTCCTTGTCGAGCGAGCGGATCTGCGTCACAACGTTCTTGCTCACCTGGATGACGGTGACGGGGAGCGAAACGCCCTCGGCGTTGAACACTCGCGTCATCCCCAGTTTGGTTCCCATCAGCAGCATGTTCTCAAGTCCTTTGCGAGCGTGGGTCCGTCACTTGTCCGTCCCAGAGGCTCGATGTCTACTTCAGTTTCCGCGAGTGACCGGAGCCGCTTGCGCGACGCCGGGAATTTCAAGCCTTGATCTTAATGAACACGCCCGCAGGGACGACGAGGCGGTTCAGGGCCTCGACGGTGCGGGCGTTGGGCTCGACGATGTCGATGATGCGCTTGTGCGTGCGGATCTCAAACTGCTCGCGCGACTTCTTGTCGATGAACGGCGAACGCAGCACGGTGTACCGCTCCACGCGCGTCGGAAGCGGGATCGGGCCCGCAACTTTGGCGTTGGTGCGCTTGGCGTGGTCCACGATCTCCTTGGCGCTGGCGTCCAGAGCCATGTGGTCGTAGGCCTCCATCCGAATTCGAATCCGGCCGCCCTGCATGCGTCGTCTTCCTGTTGCTTCCGTCGCCATCTCTCGCGAACCAGCCGATTTGACCGCCGTGCCCGGATTCACAACCGGGTCACGACTCTCGATCGCAGAGGCTTCGCGTCCTCAGGCCGAAGAATTCCGGCCCGACCTGCACAGCCCAAGCTCTCAACCGCCCGGCTCCGCCGGACCGTGTCCCACGCACAAGGCGCACGCGCACGCCGCCCGCTGGTCAAGCGGACGGGGAAGGGAAGGGTAGACACCTCCCGGAGATTGTCAACTGCTCTTCACGGTTGGGGTCGAGGTGTGGATGAACCGCGGCCATCTTTCGCCCACCCTCCCCCACTTCTCCGGTCCCTATCCTGCGGTCCCATGCCGCCACTTCCGAAGTTCTGCCTCGGCTTCACTTTACTCCTGTGCCTAGTCTCCGCGGCGTCGGGCCAGCCGGGCAACCGCGAGCCGAGGGTCGCCCGCCCAGGCGGAGCGACGGCGCCGGCCGGCGCACAGCCCTCTCAGAGTCCAAGTTCGCCCAAGGCCGGCGATGGCATCCCCTATTTTGAGGGATATCCAACCCTGCTCTCCGATGAGTGGGTTGATGTTCCTGAGGCCGATGCCCGGCTGCGCTTGCCGGCGGAGGCCCTGGCCACCCGCACCCAGAACGGGGGAGTGTCCACCATCGACCTCCGCGCATCCACCGGGCGGTGGACGCTGAAAGTCAGTTCCATCCGCGGGAGCACCCCGGCGGCGACGGTGAGCGAGGTGCTGGACGCCGCGCTGCTGGACCTGGCCAAGCGGGCCGGTGTCCTCGTGGATCCCAAGACGCGCAAGCCGTTTGCCACACCGGTGCGGTTTGTGGAGCCGGCGCCGGGGGCATCGCGGGCGATCCGCCTGCGCGGCGCGACGGGGCCGGCGGAGCGGGTGGTGGTGGCGGTGCCCGAAGAAGACGGGCAGGGCGCGATCCGCGGGATCGCGCTGGTGCGCGCCACGGGCGATCGCTTTGTGCTGGTCGATCTGTTCACGTCCGAGGCGAACCTCGACGAAGGGCGGCGAGTGTTTGACGCGGTGCTGGCGAGCATCGTGATCCGCAGCGGCGCGGAGGCGAGCGCGGAGCGCCAGCGCCTGATCGCGACGGGCGACGCGCTGCTGCGCCGCTGGTCCGGCGGCGAGCTCGCGGGCGCGCTGCCCGAGAAGCAGGAGTGGTTCCGGCTCTACTCGCCCGCGGGCGAAGACGGCGCGGAGAAGGAGCACGGCTATCGCGGCGTGAGGGGCTGGACGGGCAAGCGGAGCGAACTGGGCCTGGGCAACCCCGGCGGCGAGGACCCCAGCGGCTACCTGGCGGAGATCGTGGCACGCGTGGTGCAGCCCACGGGCGGCGAGGACAAGGCCTGGTTCATCACCGACACGCGCGCGGTGTTCTTTCTCTCCACGGACCGTCGCGAGGAGGCCTGGTCGGTGATGACCACGGCGCGCGACTCGCGGGTGACCAAGGGTCAGACGTACTCTGAACTGGGCGCGCGTTCCGGCGGCAGCATGAGCGTGCAGCTCTCGCAGCCGGGTCGGCCCATGCGGCAGATCAAGCCCACCGTACCGCCCGAGGGATTCCTGAGCCAGCTCGAGACGATCGTCTTGCCCAGGCTGCTGGTCAAGACGGGCGCGGAAGCCGAGGCGGGCTTCTACGCGTATCGCTCGGACGCCGAGGCGGTGACGATGCGGCGCGACACGCTGAAGCGCGACGCGGCGGGCGCGTGGGAGCTCACCAGCACGTTCCGCGAGGGCGAGCCCGCGCAGACCAGCACGCTCGGGGCCGACGGGGCGATCACCCAAACACGCTTGTTCGACGGGCGACGCTGGGCCCCCACCACGCTTGATGAACTCACCGCGCTGTGGAAGCGGCAGGGGCTGCCGACCACCGGCGACGCGGCCTCAGGCTCGCGCTGAGTCGCTCTGGCCCACCGGGTCGAGCCAAGGGACGACCATCCGGACCCGCGGCGCGGGCGGGTTTTGGATCGCGTCCAGCAGCGGGCCGGGCTCGAGCGTGGCGATGATGTTCGCGTCGGGGCGGTCGGATGCGGCGCACTCGGCGATACCGACTTCGAAGGCGGCCTGGCGCACGGCCCACGCGCCGGGCCCGGGCTGCACGAACGCGGCGCGGTCGATCAAGCCTTGCTGCTGCGCGGACTCCATCGCCTGGCGGGCTTGGTGAAGGCCTGTGACGCGGTCCCACCAGGCTCGCGGCAGGGGGCGGCGCACCTGACGGGCCCGGGTCACCATGAGGTCGGCGATGGCCTGGTCGTAGCCCACCATCGCGTGCTCGTGGGCGGCGGTGGTCCGCAGCGAGGCCAGCGCGTGCTCGACGTGCCAGTCGATCTGGTCCGCGGGGGCGTAGCGCTGGATCGTCCACACGGTGTTGCGGACAAGCCGGCGGATGTCGGCGACCACGTCTGTCCCGCCCGCCCGGCGGTGCATCACGGCGAAGCGGCGATCCAGTTGCACCCGACGGCCAGCCAGAATGATCCGGGCGCACAGGTCGGCGGCCTCGCCGCCACGCTCCATCGCGGCGTCGTAGCCCCCCACCGCCAGGAACAGATCGCGCCGCACCGCGCCGGCGCAGGAAGCGAAGACCTCGGGGAGCCCGCCGGAGTCATGCCGTGGGGCGTCGTCGGGTGCGGGGCGGAAGACTTCCGCGGCGATCGCGCCGGTCTCGTCGTGCGCTTCGCGCAAGGCGGCGAAGAGCCCCTCGTGCAGCGGGTGGGCGTCGTCGTGGAGCAGGACCAGCCAGTCCGACCGAGGGTCCGCAGTTCGCGCGGCGGCGTTGCACGCGGCGGCGGGCGACGGCCCCGCGTCGCGGATGACCTTCACCGGCACGCCCGAAGGCAGGGCCGGCCCGACGGTGACGGGCTGGGCGGAGGCATGGTCGGCGACGATGACCTCGGCCCCACCCACCTCCGCGTGAACCCCCAGCCGGTGGATGGCCTCGAGCGTCCAGGCCAGTTCGGCGGGTCGGTCACGGGTTGTGATGACGTAGGAGATCATTCGGCGTGAATCGGCGGGATCGAACACCGGGGTTATCGGCAGGGCGGGGCGGGCACGATTCAGAATGAGCGGCGGGATTATCGGTCCGTGCGGCTCAACCGGGCCGTCCCGAGGTCCGATACGGAGATCATGGAACACGACCGCCGCCTGCACCCTCGCGTCCAGATTCAGAAGCCGGTCAAGGTGTACATCCCGTCGACGCGCCAGTACGTGGGCGGGGCGACAGGGGACGTCTCGATCGGGGGCGTGCTGCTGGAACTGCACAGCGCCCGCCCGCTGAACGTGGGCGACCGCATCGACGTGGGCGTGGCCTGGACCGGCGCGCCGATCCTGGCGGGCGAGCGCCTCATCCCCAGCCGCGTGGTGCGCGTTCATGCGCGGCGCGACGGCGTGCAGAGGCTCGCGCTGTCGTTCATGGAGCGGCAGGCGCTGGCGGCGGCGGCCTGATCCATCGCACTTCGGCGATCACGCGAAGAACCGGTCGGCGCCGAGCACCACCGAGGACAGATGCGAGAAGTCCGCGGGCTGGGAGCTCGCGTGGGCGAACGCCGAGAGGCTCAACTTGAGTTCGACCTTGGGCTGCGTGCCCTGATCCGAAGCCAGTTCGGCATCGCGGGCGCGGGCCGAGCGGACGTTGAAGCGGACCTGGACATTCTGGGCCTGCGACTGCGCGCCCGAGGGGTCCACGGCCTTGATGCTGAAGGCGGTGACGGTGCCGCTGCGGACCGGGGAGGTCCAGGTGAAATTCGTGCCCGGGGTGATGAGCACCTCGCCGCGGATGCGCTTGCCGTTGAGCATGCCCACGCCGCGCTTGACGGTGAGCTGATAGGAGAGGGTGTCGCCGTCGGCGTCGAAGTCGCTCGCCGCGGCGTCGAGCACGGCGTGTGAGAAGACGATGCGCTGGCTGCGCTGGTTGACGGCGATGGGGTCGACGCCGGTGAGCGTGGGCGCGTCGTTGATGTCGGGGTTGCCCGCGGGGGGCGGGTCGGCGGGCGGGTTGGCGGGGGGAGAAGGGTTGGCCGGCGCGCCCATGGCGGCGATCGCGGAGGCCATCGCGAGCATGTCCACCCGCTTGTACGAGGCGTTCGTGTTCACCACGTTGTCGTTCTCGTCGTCGCCGTCCTGGATGACCGCGGCGGTGGTGGTGAGCACCTGGCGGAACTCGCTGACGGAGAGCTTGCGACCCAGGAACTGGATCGCGACCTGCTGGGCGAGCACCGCCGCGCCGGCGATGATGGGCGAGGCCATCGACGTGCCGGCCATGCTGACGAAGCCCGAGCCCGACTTGGCGGCGCCGGAGAGGAACGCGCCGGGGGCGAAGATGTCCATGTTCGAGGATCGCTGCGAGAAGGGCGCGATCACGTTGGGCGCGCTGGAGTGCGCCGTGGAGTTGCTGAAGCCCACCGGGCCGTAGTTCGCCGCGAAGGTGGCCCCCACCGCGATGGTGTTGGGGTCGGCGGCGGGATAGGCCAGGCCCGGGGTGTTGAACGAGCCGTACGAATTGCCCGCGGCGGCGGCGACGATCACGCCCATGCCGGCCAGGGCGGAGAGTTCATCGGCGAGCCCGAATCGACCGGCGCGGGTGGTGTAGTTGCCGCCGTCGCCCAGAGACATGTTCACCGAGGCGATGTTGTACGCGGCGGCGTTGGCGACGCACCACTGGAGCGCGGCCTCGATGGCGGCGAAGGAGCCCGCGCCGCTGTTGTCCAGCACCTTGAGCGCGATGATGTTTGCGCCCGGAGCCACGCCGGGGAAGGACGAACCGCCGCCCGCGACGAGGCTGGCGACGTGCGAGCCGTGACCATGGGCGTCGCCGGCGAGTGCCGCGCCGGAGGTGAAGTCGCGCTGGAAGACGATGCGATCGGCGATGCCGTTGGCGTTGGCGTCGGGCCCGAAGACGGGGTGGCTGCTGTTGATGCCGGTGTCGATGATGACCGTCGAGAAGCCCTGCCCGATCATGTTCCCGAAGCGGGCGTCGGCGCGGAAGCCGCCCAGGTTGATGGCGGTGTGGGCGGCGATGCCCGAACTCCCGCCGGCGGACACGATGATCGGCGGCAGCGAGGCGACGGCGCTGGACGCGGTGGTCGTCAGCCCGCCCATGAGATCGCTGACCGAAGCGACGGCCAGCAGCGCGCGGGGTTCGAGCGCCTCGAAGGCCTCGGGGGGCGTGCCTGGCTGACGGGCGATGAACTTGGGCACGGCGACACTCCCCGGCGGTCGGCGCCTGTCCCCACGAGGGCGCGGCCGACACCAGAGCGTGCGATTGAGACCGTTTGCATGCCCGGCGCGTGAAGCGGGGCGAAGTGAAGGGGTGCGGGCGGGAGGGGTGGGGCAAAGGGCGGGCGGTTATGGGGCGGGGGGGCGGCACGAGGGCAGGGGCCGGGGTGACGCATTGTTGACAGTTCTGCATCCATTTGCCAACGGTGGGCATATCATGGCGAGATGCCGATGGGTCGTGAAGAGCGTGTGAGGCTGATGACGCCGGACAAGTGGCGGGTGATGCTGTCGCCCGTGCGCGCGGACCTGTCCGAGAATCTGCGGTCCATCGGCCCGTGCTCCATCGCGGAAATCGCGGCGATGATCGGGCGCCGCCCGGACACGCTGTATCGGCATGTGGCGACGCTGATTAGGGCGGGGTTCGTGAAGCCGGCGGGCTATCGCAAGAACGGGCGGCACGTCGAGCAGTTGATTGACGCGACGGCCGACGACTTCATGATCGACCTTGGCCGCCACGGCGACGTGGATGAGGGCAACGAGGGCGTCGCGGCGACGGCGGCGGGCTTCCTGAAGAGCGCGGCGCGGACCATCGTGAGGGCCTCCGAGGCGCGGATGCTGCGGCTGACCCCGCACGACCGCAACGTGACGGTGCTCTACGAGCAGAGCCGGCTGACTCCGCAGAAGTTCAAGCGCGTGAGGGAACTGCTGTTTGAGGCCAAAAGGATCATGGACGAGTGCAAGGGCTCGCCCGAGGGCCAGTTGTACATGCTGGTCATGGCGGCATCGCCCGTGCCGCTGGGATCACGCCAGCGCCCGCGGAACAAGCCAGCGCCTCACCGCACCGCCGGGAACCGCGGGCTGCAACAGCCCAAGGCCGCCCGCGCGCCCAAACGACGCGACCTTCGCTCAGGCCCCCGCGCGGAGGTCGCACCATGAGGCCCTAGCGACCGGACCAGCCAACCCGAGCCACCGGCCGGGCGTGCCGAGCGGGGTGTTCCCATCGGCACGCCCGATTTTTTTGCCCGGGGCGAGCGGGCCTGGTGACGGCGGCGGGCA
The DNA here is from genome assembly GCA_022843545.1 of Phycisphaerales bacterium. Taxonomy (GTDB): domain Bacteria; phylum Planctomycetota; class Phycisphaerae; order Phycisphaerales; family UBA1924; genus JALHNL01. Next base: position 100,168 of record JALHNL010000002.1, read on the forward strand.
CGCCGACCTCCCCCACTCCGCTCCGCCGGGCCGGGCGCACGGTACCATGCGGCATGCCCGAGGCCGGAACACACGATGCGCCGGTGCTGCTCCCGCGGCGGGTGCTGATCATCCGCCCCAGCGCGCTTGGCGACGTGTGCCGGTCGGTGCCTCTGGCGGCGAGCCTTCGTGCGGCGTGGCCGCAGGCGCGGATCGAGTGGCTGGTGCAGGACACGTTTGCGCCCGCGGTGAGCGCCCACCCGGCGGTGGACGAGGTGGTGCCGTTCCCGCGTTCGCGGCTGTCGCGGCTGTGGGTGCCAGGGGTGGCGAAGGAGGCGTTCTCGTTCCTGCGCGGGCTGGGCGAACCGGGCTACGACGTGGTGATCGACGCGCAGGGCCTCTTGCGGAGCGGGCTGTTCACGTTCGCGACACGGGCGAAGATCCGCGTGGGCTACGCCAATGCTCAGGAACTGGGCTGGCTGGGGTGCAACGTCCGCGTCACGGCCCCGCGCGGGGCGCACGCGGTGGACCGGATGCTCAAACTGCTGGAGCCGCTGGGGGTGCCCGAGGTGCGCGACCTGCGGCTCTATGCGCCCTCGCCCGAGCGCGAGGCCGCCGCACGCGACGAGCGGCTGTCGGGGCCCTTTGCGCTGCTTTCGCCCACGAGCCGCTGGCCGGGCAAGCGGTGGGCGGCGGGGCGGTTTGCGCAGTTGGCGCGCCGGCTGCTCGACGCGGGCGCGGTGCAGCGCGTGGTGGTGGTGGGCGGCAAGTCGGAGCGCGATCAGTGCGGCCCGCTGCTGGACATGGCCTCGGGCGACCGGCGCGTGGTGGACCTGATCGGGGCGACCTCCGTGGGCGGGCTGATGGCGGCGGTTGAGCGGGCGGCGGTGGTGATCGCCAACGACAGCGCGGTGCTGCACATGGCGGTGGGGTTTGACCGCCCGATGGTCGGGCTCTACGGCCCCACGGACGTGGCCCGCGTGGGCCCGTATGGGCGGAGCGACCGGGTGATCCAGCACGTGGGCGTGGGCGAGAGGCTGGACCACAAGGACGAGGACCTGGGGCGCGGGTACATGGACCGCATCACCGTGGACGAGGTGGAGGCGATGGCGCTGCAGTCGCTGCGGCCGGCCGCCAGCAACGCCTGAAACGAGAAGCGGCGACGGCGTGGTGCGCCGTCGCCGCGGGTGATGGTCTGCGTGCGCGCCGGTCGGCGCGGGGTTCAGCGGAACAGGATGACGCTGGGGCTGACCAGCAACACCGGCTCGCGGTGGAGCTGGATCATCGCGTCAAGGTGCGTCTGCACGGAGCGCCAGTGGTCGGGCCCGATGAGCTGCTGCCCGATGGCGGAGATGTCGCGCATGGGCCCGGTGAGCGAGCCGCCGACCGACGGCGCCGCGGCATGGCCCATCATCTCCTCGAGCATCTCGGCGAAGGACTTGGGCGCGGGGTAGTCGAGCACGTCGTAGGACCCCGACGAGAGGCCAACCTTGGCGGCGAGGTCGCCGATGGCGTCCTGATAGGTGCCGATCTCGTCGGCCATCTTGAGGTCGACGGCCTTCTTGCCGGTGAAGAGGCGGCCCGCGGCGGTCTTGTCGAGGTCGATGCCGGGACGACCCGCGGTGACGCGCGAGGTGAACTGGTCGTAGGTCTGGGTCATCTTCTGACGCACCAGGGCCTTGTCCTGCTCGTTCCACGGCTTGGCCATGGACATCATGTCGGCCCGCGGCCCGCGCGAGCGCGAGACCACGTTGACCTTCACCATGTCCATGAGCCCGCCCAGGGCGAGCTTGCCGCCCACCACGCCAATGGAGCCCACGATCGACGACGGGTTGACGTAGATCTTCTCGCCCGAGACGGCGATGTAGTACCCGCCCGAGGCGGCCATGGAGCCCACGCTGACCCAGACAGGCTTCTTGGCGGCGACGCGCTTGACGCCGCGCCAGATGACCTCCGACGCGATGGCCGAACCGCCGGGGGAGTCGATGCGGATGACGACGCCCTTGATCTTGTCCTCATCCTCGATGGCCGCGAGGGCCTTGCGGACGGTGCGCGAGCCGACGCTGCCCTCGCCGCCGAAGAGGCCGCCGCCGGTGGAGTCACCGTCGACGATCGCGCCGTCGATGTGGAGGACCGCGATGGTGTCGCGCTTGGGGGCGCGGTTGGGCGTTTCGCCCAGCATGCGGAAGATGGCGAAGGGGTTGCCCATGTCCATCTCGCGCTTGGCGCTGGGCAGCACGTTGTTGTTCCAGTTCACATCGGAGGCGGAGTGCGCCTTCTTGATGTGCGCCTCGAGGTCGGGCAGGTCCACCGCGGAGTCGACCAGGCCCACCTTCACCGCCTCGTCGGCGTCGGCCATCCACGCCACCTTCATCGCCTCATCGAGCTTGGCGTCGTCCATGCCGCGGCCGGCCTTCAGTTCGTCGCGGAGCACGCCGTACATGGAGTCGAGGAGCTGGTTGATGTTCTCGTCCCAGGCCTTGCTGGGCTTGCTGTTGGCCATCATCTCGCTGGCGCCCTTGTAGTCGCCCACCTGCACGAAGTCGGGGGAGATGCCGACCCACTTGAGCATGTCGGCCAGGAACATCTCGTCCATGTGCATGCCCGGGAGCGAGACCGCGCCGCCGGCCTGCACGATCACCTCGTCGGCGTAGGAGCCCAGGCGGAGTTCGCCGGTGTCGAAGAGTTCGGAGAAGAGGTGGACCTTCTTGCCGGAGGCGCGGAAGTCCTTGAGGGCGGCGCCGATCTCCTCGATCTGCGCGCCGTTCATGCTCGCGTCGCGGAGGCGGATGAGCAGGGCGTCCACCTTGTCGTCGGTCTTGGCCCGCTCGATGGCGCGGACCAGGTCGCGCAGCGAGATGCCCGAAGAGCTGCCGAAAAGCGACTGCTCGGGGGCGCGGTCGTTGACCGAGCCCTTGAGCTCGATGACGCCCACGTCGAGAGGCCCGCTCGCGGAGGCGGAACCCGCGAGCGCGGCGAGGGTGAGCGTGGACAGGGCGGCGAGGCGGGAGAACGTACGCATTCGGGGGCTCCTCTAAGGTTGCCAAGGATATTGCCAGCGTTCGCGGCGGTTGCGGGCTGAAGGACCGGGCGGGCCATGGGCGGCTCAGCCGTAGCCCAGCTCCTCAAGATCGTCCTCATCCAGCCCGAAATGGTGCCCGATCTCGTGCAGGAGCGTGATGCGGATCTCCTCGTAGACCTCGCCGTCGGCGTGCTCCTGGTCCCACCCGCCGGCGAACTCCACGATCGCCTCGCGGAAGACGTGGATGGTGCCCGGCAACTGGACCGGCCCGTCCACCGAGGCCTCGGTGATCGCCACCCCGCTGTGCAGGCCCATGAGCGCGTCGTCGGGATCGGCCCCCGGCTCGATCAGCCCGTCGCGCTTCAGTTCGGCCATCATCTTCTCGTCGGGCGTGTCCACCACGATCACGGGCACCTCGGCGATGACGTCGTGGGCCGCGGGCGGAAGCGATTCGAGCACATCTTCGAGCAGGCGGTCGAAGCGTTGTTGGAGATCGGGGGACATCGGGGGAGGGTAGAGGTGTGAGGCCGAAGGATGAAGGATGAGGGCCAGGTTCGTGTGGGCACTCTGCGAATGCCGGGTGCCTGATGCCGAGTGCCCGATGCTTGTTGCCCGTTGCCCCACGCCTCACCACTCGCTCACTCGCTCTTGGTTCCTCTTCCCACGCCCAGCACCCGGCCCAGCCCAGGCGCGGGGGCCATGACGGCGCGGGCGATACGGGCGGCGTCAACCGCCGAGCCGATCAGCCCGATGAGCAGGAGGATCGCCCCGATGATCATGAGGCCCATGCCGAAGATGAAGCAGAACTCAGCGAGCAGCCCCCCCACGAAGAGCGTGAGCAGGGTGATGAGGTCGCCCAGAATGAGCAGGGCCACCGCGGCGCACATCGCGAGCATGGTCTGCCGATCCACCCGTCCGGTGCGGAGGGCCAGCGACCGCGCGACGAGCAGGCGGGCGTTGGGGCGCAGCCCGATCAGAATCCCCAGCACCAGCCCGAAGGCGGTGAGCCGCCAGATCGTGTGCTCGACGATCGGGGCCACGCCCACCACCGCGCCGGCGCGGGCGGACTCCGCCGCCAGGTCGCCCAGGTGCAGCACGACGAGCCCGAGCGGGACATAGAGCACGACCGCGGCGGCCGCCATCAGGCGATGCCGCAGCGAGATGCCTTCGTGAGGCCGCACGAGCATGACCGCGCCCAGGCCTGAGAGCCAGACGCACGCCGCCACCGCGCGGGACGAGAGCAGCCACTCGGCGGGCACCAGCCCCAGCGTGCCCGCGCCGGCCCAGTCGCGGGCGACCGACGCGCACACGATGGTCATCGCGAACAGCGCCCCCACCACCCAGACGATGAGCCCCAGCGCCACGCCCCAGCGTGATCGGATGGGCTGCAGTTCCGCCGCGTGCGGGTCCACCACCGCCAGGATCGTCGCCCGCACCGCGGTCCCGCACTCCGGGCACACGCCCAGGATCGACAGGCCCTTGAGGTCATAGCGGCAACTGACGCAGGGCAGAGGGCCGGCCAGCGACCGCTCGATCAGAGCGGCCATCTTCATGGCCTCAGATGCATCGACCGGGCTGTGGTCATCCCCGACCGGGCCCGGCCCCACGGCGTCCGTCATGCCATGACGATATCCGAAGCGGAGCGCCGGCGCACGCCGTAGGGCGGTTGCCCAGGTTCCCACGACCTGGCCCACGCAGGGCCACCACGCCGTGCGTGATGGTCAGGGCTTCAGCGCGTCTCGCCCGCGCGGAATCTCGAAGCGATCGCGGGTGGTGCAGTACGACGCACCGCCCAGGCGGCCGATGGCGTCGAGCAGGGCCGGGTCAACGTGGTTGCGTGCATTGACCAGCCCGTCGCGTGCGTGGATGCGCACCACGCGCCCGATCACGATGTTCCCGCCGTCGGGCACGCCGGGAGCCAGGCGCAACACCTGCATCGTCCGGCACTCAAAGGCGAGGGGGGCCTCGGCGACGCGCGGCGGCTTCACCGCGCTGGACGGCGCGGGGGTCAGGCCGGCGAAATCAAACTCGCTCTCGCCGTAGGGCAGGGGCTCCGCCGTGGCGGACATGCGCGTGCCCAGGTCCGCCGAGACCATGTTCACGACGAACTCGCCGGTGCCCGAGAGCCCGGGCACGCCGACGGACGGGGCGGCGTTCTTGAGGGTGTCCTTGGGCTCGCCATCGCCCTTGTTGGCTGGGCAGAAGAGGAGGGCCATGGGCTCGGAGCCCACGCCGCTGAAGAAGGAGAACGGGGCGAGATTGAGTCGTCCATCGGGCGAGATGGTGGAGACCCAGGAGATGGGGCGCGGCACGATCGCGCCGATCATGAGTTTGTAGCGGTCGGCCTGGCTGATCGACTGCGGGTCAAGATCCATGGGAGATGGGTAGCCCGCCCGCACGGGCCCCAGCGGCGCGGATGCCGGGGGCGTCCTACACCTCTGCATGCCTAAACAGCCCGCCGAACTGCCCGATGTCACCTGGGCCGCGCTGCTTGCGAAGTGGACCACGCTCGCCAAGGCCTCGGCGGCGCTGCCGCGTACGCCCTCGGGCGAACGCTGGCGGGCGGCCGTGCCCGCGGTGATCTCGCTGCAGGCGGTGACGCTGGCGCTGCGCGACTTGTCCGCGCTGTCGGGCGATGAGCGGGCGCTGGCGCAGACCAAGGCCGGCGTGCTGATCCGCAAGGACGCGGGCACGCTCAACGGTCTGTGGCGGGGCGAGCCGATGCCCGAGGAAGTGGATCTGCTGATCACCGACGCACGCGAGGCCCTGCGGATCGCGGGCGAGTCGGGCGTGGAGTGGCTGGTGGGTTCGGAGGCTCTGGACGCGCCGGAGTGGGGCCCGGTGATGGACGCGCTGGGCGACCCGGGGGCGCTGGGGCTGGTCATGCTGCCCGCGCCCGGGGAGACGCTCTTGCCCGGCACGCCCATGATTTTCGTGCGCGGGCGGTTCGGCGGAGGCCCGGGCGCGGAGGCTCAGGCCCGGGTGAGCGCGGCTCTGGGCGGGCTCGCCTTCGCCGAAGCCAGCGGGCCGCGGCAGGTGTACCGCCAGAACAACCCCGAGACGGGCGGCGTGGCGCGTGATGTGGTCGCGCCGATGGCCACGGTGATCGTCGCGGGCCGGCCTCTGTTGCATGAAGCGCTGGTTGACGGGGTAGCGCGGGAAACGCCCGCCCGGGCCAAGTCGCGCCGGGCCCAGTTGGCGACCGTGGGGACGTGGCGGGTGGTGGTGCAGAACGCGCCGGAGGAAGGGCGATGAACGTGGAACGACTGGTGCCCGACGATGCCCCGCTGTTCGTCGCACTGCGGCGCGAGATGCTGCTGGACACCCCCCACGCCTTCGGGGCCGACCCCGCCACCGACCGCGGCAGCGACGAGGCCAACGTGCGGGCCCAGCTTGGCCGCGACGGCTACGCGATCTTCGCGGTGCGTGAGGGCGGGCGGCTGGTCGCCAGCGCGGGGCTGAAGCGCGAGGAGTCGCCCAAGGCGGCGCACCTCGCGGTCATCTGGGGCGTGTACGTCACCCCGTCGCGCCGCAAGAAGGGCCTTGCCCGCGCGGTCGTGAACGCGGCGATCCGGCATGCCCACACGTGGCCCGACCTGCTCAGCCTGCGTCTGAGCGTGAACGCCGCCTCGCCTCACGCTCAGGGGCTGTACGAGAGCCTCGGATTCCGCGTGTATGGCAAAGACCCCGGCGCTCTTCGCGTCGCCGGGGTCTTGTATGACGAAGTCATGATGTACCGACCGATGACCTGAAGATCAGGCCCGGCGCCGGCGCGACGCCAGCAGACCGCCCAGGCCCAGCAGCGCCGCGGCGCCCGGCGAGGGCACGAAGCCCTCGTCATCCGGCTCGTCGAGGGCGGTGCCATACTGGACCTTCACCGCCACGATCCGAGACAGGCTGAAGCCGCTGGGCAACCCGCCGAGGGTGAACGTGACGGAGTTCTTGATGAGCGGCGTCATGATGCCGCCGTTGCCCGTCGCGGGGTTGTCTCCCGCGGTGGTGATGCCGTACTCGAGGCCGTTCACGTTGGTGGGCGGATGAAGGTCATTGCCCGGGAAGCGGTCGCCAGGGCCGAAGACGCCCAAGCCGGCGGAACTGATGCCGTGGTTCATGCCCTTGACACTGAGGGCGCCCTTGTAGGCCCATTCGCCGCCGACCACGTTGCCGGGATCAACCCCGCCGCCGAGGGTGACCGACGAACCGGCGGTCAGGACGGCCGAAGTGCGCGACAGCGTCACGCCCGGGCCGTCGATCATGAAGAACACGCCCGTGATCACGTCGATCGGCACCATGGCGTCGATCGTGGAGGTGTTCGTGAGAACCACCTTCAGCGATGACCCCGTGATGTCAAAGGACACCGACGCGGCGCGGCCGTTGGTTCCGGTGCTGTTGAAGACAAGGGGGGTCGCGAGGGCCGGGGTGGCCGAAGCGGCGACGATCAGACAAGCGATGGCTGCACGGACAGTCATTCCTCTCCTCCTCAAGTTGGTCGCTTGGTCGATGCCGCTCGGTACTCGCAGAGTGGGCGAGTCTGGAGAGAGAGGCGTGAACCAGCGATGGATCATTCCGGACGGGAATCTCGACATTGTCAAAGGTAATCCACAGACCCCGGAACAACCACAGGAGAAGCATAGAAAACTGTGAAATCCCACGGGTTGGGGTGCAAGATTTATCGAACCAACTTGCAGCAATCCCCCATCTTACCAGCCATCGCCCTTACCGGACCGTAACTCACCGCCCGCGCCGGCGGGAGGTGAGCACCAAGCCCCCCAGCAGGGCCAGCGCCCCCGCCCCTGGGGTGGGCACCAGCATGGTGATCTGATCCTGCACGCCCTCGGCCCGCAGCAGCACGAGCGACACCTGAGGGCCGGGCAGGTCGACCTGATCGAGCATGGTCTGGGCCAGCGAGTTGATGGCGTTGTTCAGCCCGGTGTTCATGCGCGAGGTGTTGTCGAAGAGGTTCAGCGCGCCCGACTTGGACTCAAAGGCGATCTTCCACTGCGCGACCTGGAAGGCCGCGGCGTACGTCTGGTCGGTCCAGACCTTGGACATGTCCACCCCGGCCCACAGCCGCTCCAGCCGCTGAGTGCGCAGCCCATCGAAGGTGGTGATGCCCGTGGTGGCGGCGCTGGTGGTTGACGCGCCCAGCAGCGGGATGACGTCGAAGAGGTACTTGGTGCCTCCCGCGCCGTTGACGCTCACGCCGATGTTCTCGCTCACCTCGACACAGAACGACAGGAACGTGCTGTCGATGCCGGCGAACTCGCCGGGGCCGATGGGCATGTCCTGGCGCATGCCCTTGATGGACACGGCCGGCACGCTCAGGGTGATGAGCGACGAGGAGCCCGCGGGCAGGAACGAGAACGACGTGTTGTTGCCCGGGTTCCAGGGGATGCTGAACTTCGCGGAGATGGTGTCGCCCATCGCGGCGGAACCGGCAGCGAGCGAAAGAGCGGCGGCGAGGGCGATGCGGGTCTTCACGGTGCGTCTCCTGAGTTGGGCGGGCGTCGAATCGCCCGCTGGAGACACCGTGCGATTCAAAGCCGCGACGCACCCAGGGCGTTGGGCCGCGGGTTGAGTTCCAGGACCTCAGGATCGTGCGGGATCGCCCGGATTCACACGCTTCGCAGGGCCGAGGCGATCAGCCGGGCCGCCGCGCCGCGGTGAGAGCGGGCGTTCTTCTCGGACTCGGCGAGTTCCGCGCCGGTGCGGACGAAATCGGGGGCGACGAGGAAGAGCGGGTCGTAGCCGAAGCCATGCGATCCGCGGGGCACCTGGCCGGGAAGACCGATCCGCCCCTCAAACTCGCCGCGGCGCTGAAGAACCACGCGCCCCTCGGGATCGGCGATGGACATGACGCACACGAATCGGGCGGCGCGGCGCTCGGGGGGCACGCCCTGGAGCTCGCGGAGCACTCGGGCGTTGTTGGCCGCGTCGCGCTCGGCCCGCGCGGCTCCGGTCTCACGCCCGTCGGTGCTGTAGTGCGAACTGATCACGCCGGGGCGGCCGCCCAGCGCGTCGATCTCCAGCCCGGAGTCGTCGGCGAGGCACCACATGCCGGTGCGGCGTGCGTACCACGCGGCCTTGAGCGCGCTGTTGGCCTCGAAGGTGTCGCCCGTCTCGGCGGGCTCGGGGATCGGCCCGCCGGCGGTCAGGTCAGCCAGCCCGATGATGGGGATTCTGAGATCGGCGAAGATCGCCCGCATCTCCTGCACCTTGTGCGGGTTGCCCGTGGCCAGCGCGAGCGTGGTGCCCGGGGGAAGCGGCGAGTTCACGACAAGCCCCTCTGATCGCGCGGCTCGGCCGACGCGGCGGCCGGCGTCGCGGCGGGCCTGCCCGGGCCGGGCTCGATCGCGATCGGCAGCAGCACGCTGAACATCGCGCCGCGGTTGAGGTCCGAGTCCACCATGATCTCCCCTTGCAGCAGCGTGGTGAGCTGCTTGCAGATGTACAGCCCAAGCCCCGTGCCGGCGTGGCGGCGGGTGATCCCGCTGTCGAGCTGCGTGAACTTCTCGAAGATGCGCTTGTGGTCCTCGGGCGCGATGCCCGGGCCCGTGTCCAGGACGCTGATGCGGACGCGCTCGGCATCCGCGGAGCCGGGGCGCAGGTGCTCAACCCGCAGCGTCACCAGCGCGGAGCGGGCCTGGGCGCCGGGAGACACGTTGTCCAGCGCGGCCTGCGCCATGGCCGCCGCGCGGGCCGCATCGGCGGCGTCGGCGGTGAACTTCACCGCGTTGGAGAGCAGGTTGAAGAGGATCTGTTTGAGCTTGTCGGGGTCGGTGAAGATCGTCGGCAGTTCCGCCGGAGCCTCCAGGCGGATCTCCACCGAGCGCTTGTCGGCCATCGGCTTCATCAGCGCGGCCTGAAGCTCGGCGAGGGCCCGCAGGTCGGTGGGCTTGACCTTCAGTTCCGAGCGCCCCGCCTCCATCTTGGCCATTTCGAGCAGGTTGTTGATGAGTTCCAGCAGCCGCTTGCCCTCGGACAGGATGTTCTCGACATAGCGGCGGCGCTTGGTGAGGCGGACGGCGTCGTAGTCGGTGCCTTCGTCCTTCTGCACCTGCTCTTCGAGCAGTTCGGCGAAGCCCAGCACGCTGTTCATGGGCGTGCGCAGCTCGTGGGTGACGCTCGCGAGGAACTCGTCCTTGATGCGAGAGGCCTCGTACAGCGCGATGTTGCGCTCCGCCAGTTCGTTCACCTGCTCGTCCAGCGAGGTGTTGATGCGCCGCAACTGGTCCTGGCTGTCGGCCAGACCCTGCACCATGTGGTTGAAGGTCTCGGCGAGCTCCTCGAACTCGTCGCCGGTGGCGATGTCGGACCGGATCGCCAGGTCGCCCTGCTGCACCGACTCGGCGGTCTCGCGCAGGGCGCGCACGGGCGAGAGGATGATCCGGCTGGTGATGAGGTAGAAGACCAGCACGGCGAGGCCCAGAGCCACGAAGCCCGCGCTGAAGAGATAGATCGTGTTGCGCCACACGCTCCAGGCGGCGTCGGAACTGGCCCGGCGGAGCAGGATCACGCCCTCCAGCGCGCCCGTCTCGTCGCGCACGGCCCGGGCGAACTCGTACTCGCGCTGCGTGAATGACCACGACGCCCTCGCGTGCTCGCCCGCGTCGGGGTCGCGCTCAAACTTCGCCCATGCCTCGGCCAGGAAGCGGTCCTGCGCCGCCCGTTCCCGCACCTCGTCGGTCATCATCACGTTCAGCATCGCCCCGCCGGGGAGGGCCCGCTGCTCCGGGCGCAGGGGCGTGGTGGTGGTCGGGGGCGGCGAGTCCGGGGCGGGTGGCGTGGCGGCGGGCGGTGCGCGCCGGGCCATGCGATCAAAGACCCCCACCATCTGGCGAGAGATCGCCACCTCGGCGTCGTCCACCATCGCGTTCATGCGCAGCCAAGGCACCGCCAGCGCGGCGATGATGATGAGCACGACCGCCAGGCCGAACAGGATCAGGCACTTGTTGGCCAGCGAGATCCGCCCCAGCATGGGGGCAGTCTAGCGGACATCCGGGATACACCGCGCGGCTCAGGCGGGCAGGGCGGCCAGATCGTCGGCGACCTGCTTCCAGGTGCGCTCGATCTTGGACGGGGAGAAGTCAAAGTCCAGCCCCGCGGCTCGGAAGAGCTCGGGCAGCGGACGCGAGCCGCCCAGGGTGAGGGCCTTCTTGTAGTCGCGGATGGCGGCGGCGCGATCGCGCTTGTAGTTGCCGTAAAGCTGGATCGCGCCGAGCTGCGCGATGCCGTACTCGATGTAGTAGAACGCGCTGGTGTACAGGTGGCCCTGGCGCTGCCACATGGCGTCGCGGGCGTTCTCGATCCCCGAGAAGTCGACGCCGGGGTAGAAGCGGTCCATCAGCGAGTTCCACGCGCGGGTGCGCTCGTCGGCGGTGTGACCGGGGTTGAGGTACACCCAGTGCTGGAACTGGTCGATGGTGGCGATCCACGGCAGGATGCTGGCGATGCCCTCCAGGTGCTTGCGCTTGGCGCGCTGGGCCTGCTCGGGGGTGTAGAACTCGTCCAGGAACGGGTGCGACGTGAGTTCCATCGACATCGAGGCCACCTCGCAGAACTCGATGGGCACCTCGCTGCGGTAGGCCAGCAGGTTCTCCGCCCGGCACAAAAGCGAGTGGAAGGCGTGCCCCGCCTCGTGCACCATCGTCTCCACGTCGCGCTGCAGGCCGGCGGCGTTCATGAAGATGAAGGGCATGCGCTGGCGGTCACGCGTGGCCTGGTAGCCGCCCGGGGCCTTGCCCTTGCGCGAGTCCAGATCAAGGCACCCGCCGGAACGCATGCTCTTGAAGAGTTCGCCCAGCGACGGGTCCATGCGCTCAAACAGCCGGAGCGACTTGTTGAACAGGTCCTCGCCGTTGGCGAAGGGCGTGAGCGGGGCGCGTCCGTGGGTGTCCACGGCCAGGTCCCAGGGGCGGAGCGTGGGGACGCCCAGGGCCTTCTGGCGCTGCTCATGGGCCTTGCGCAGAGCGGGCACCACGTGCTGCTCCACGCCCTTGGCGAACTGGTGGCAGTCCTCGGGCGTGTAGTCAAAGCGGCGGCGCATCTTGAAGGCGTAATCGCGGAAGTTGGCGAAGCCGGCGTTGGTGGCCAGTTTGTGCCGAGCGCGGACCAGCCGGTCGTAGAGCTCGTCGAGCTTCTCGCGGTCCTGAAGGCGCCGGTCGACCACCGCCCGCCACGCTCGCTCGCGGACGGCGCGGTCGGTCTCTTCCTGGTAGCGGCCCATCTGCGGCAGCGTGCGCTCCTGCCCGTCAAACTGCACGGTCATCGAGCCGGAGATGGACTGATACTCCTGCTCCATGGTGGAGATCTCGGTCTCCAGCGGCACGTTCTCGGGGCGGAAGATGTCCACCGCGGTCTTCAGATCGCGGAGCAGGACTTCGTAGCGCTTGGGGTCCAGGTCTTTGGCGAACGGGCTGTTCACGATCTTCTTGTCGAGCTCGAAGCCGATCTCGCGCAGCTTGGGCTGCACGTTGGTGATGAAGTCCAGATAGGCCTGCTTCTTGTCCTTGTCCTCGGTGTGGCAGGTCATGTTGATGTACAGCGTGGAGACGGCCTCCGCGGCCACCGAATCGAGCTCGCTGCGGTCCATCAGCAGACGTTCAAGGCAGTTCTTGCAGTGCAGTTCGCGGCTGACCAGGCCCTTGTACAGGGGTTCCAGTTGCGACCAGTTCGCGCCGTCGAGGTTGGCGGGGGCGTAGTCGGACACGGGCGTAAAGGAAGGAATCATGCGTACTCCTGGGCGATGCAGGGTGAACGGTAGCCGCGGAAGCAAACGGGGCAAACACGGCCAACGCGGCCGACAGGGCAAACCTCTTGTTTACCCGTTTGGCCGCGTTTGCACCCTTTGCCGCGTTTACCTGCGGACCGGCTTCTTGCGGGCCACCTCGATGGACTTGGAGGGGGCCGGGCCGGTGGGCTTGGGCGGTTGCGGGTGCGGGTGCGGTCGCGAGAGCGGGGTGTACCCGATGTCGGACCCCACGCCCGCGTTGATCGCGCTCAGCACCCGCTCGGGCACGATCACGCGACCCTGCCGATCGATGTCGTACGCGGTCTCGACCGCGCGGAAGTCGCCGTCCTCGGCCAGAGCGCTGACGATCCCGTGCTCGGTGAGGTGGGTGCCGGCGTCGCGGGCGGGTTCGCCCAGGCGGGCCATGCTCGTCTTCTTCACCAGTTCGATGTCGGCCGTCTGGGCCTCCAGGTGCGGGCCGCCGTCGAAGGGGTCGATGCGGTGGTGATACTTGAAGCCGATGTTCTCGAGCATGCGCCGCGCGGGGACCGTCTCGGGCCCCACCTGCCCGACCACCGCGCGGGCCTCGGGCGCCAGCAGCGTGAGGTAGATCTCCTCTCGCGGGAAGAGCGTGAGCAGGAACTCCTTGCTCTGCTGGCAGAAGCGGTCGGCCTGCTCGTACGTGAGGTTGATGAAGCACCGCGTGCAGTGATCCCAGAACGGGTTGAACCCGTCGGCGGTGATCGGGCCCATCATCTCCGCCAGCACGCGGTCGCTGAACAGATGGCGGTGCAGGCCGATGAAGTGGAACCGGATGAGGCTGAGCAAGCGCCCGAGCTTCTGCTTGTGACCCCGCAGCGAGTGCTGCAGGATGAGCCCGCCGATCTCGGTGGGCGAACTCTCATCAAGGTGAATCTTGGCGACGGTGTGTCGCACACCCATCTGCAGCGAGTGGCTGAAGAGGTCCTTGAAGGCCAGTTGCAGCGAGACGTTGGGGAACCCCGGCCCGCCCATCTTGCTGATGATCTGGGACGTGCCCACCACCCCTTCGACTTCGGTGTCTTCGAGCACGAACATGAACAGCGGCGCCCGCCCCGTGACGCTGCGGATGCCCGCCGACAGCACGCCGTTGGGCGTCTGCGACTTGGCGGGCGGGCCCGCGGGCTTGGGCTCGGACGGCGCGCTCAGGGGCATCGCGGTGCGTTTGCCGGGCTTGCCGCGCCTGGGCGCGGCGCTCTCCGCCGCCAGCAGGAAGCACTGCCGGGACCACCCCACCTTCTCGTCGATGATCTCTTTGTCGGGGGGCAGGTTGATGAAATGGACCGTCCGCGCCAACTTCAGCAGCGTGGGCACGTCGTCCATCTTGGCGCGGCGGATGATGAACATGGGAGGGGAGGCGCTGGGGATCGGCACTGGGGATGGGTGAAGACCGACGCGAGGGAGGGGAGCGGGCGATCACGAACACGCCGGCGTTAGGCGGCGGTTCGGATCACGCCCCTCCCGCTAGGCTAGGCCGGGAGGGTCACTCGCAGTTCATCGACCGAGCGGCCCCCGCCACTTTCTCACCCGTTGGACCCCACCTATGCCCCTATCCGCCCCCGAACGGTTCGCCCTTGACGCCGCCTTTGAGCAGGCCCGCAAGAGCCTGAGCGAGAACGGCTACCCGATCGGCGCCGCCCTCCTGGCCCCCGACGGCACCATCCTCGCGGTCGGGCACAACCTTCGCGAGCAGAAGCACGACACCACCGCCCACGCGGAGACCGTGTGCCTTCGTCACGCCGGGCGACGGCGCGACTGGCACACGCTCACCCTCGTGAGCACGCTCTCGCCGTGCGCCATGTGCAGCGGTACAGCGGTGCTCCACCGCATCAAGCGCGTGGTGGTGGGCGAGAACCGCAACTTCATGGGCGAGGAAGAGTGGATGCGCAGCAAGGGCATCGACGTGGAGGTGGTGCAGGACCCGCGCTGCATCGCGCTGATGGCCGACTTCATCGCCAAACACCCCGACCGCTGGAATGAGGACATCGGCGTCCCGCGATAGATCGCGGTAGGCTGGGTCATGGTCATTTCCGCGACACTCGTGGCGCTCGGCGGCGCGCTGGGCGCACTCGCCCGCTTCGGCGTAGTGAGCCTCGTCAAGCCCCACTCGCCGGGGTTCCCCTCCGGCACGCTCGCGTGCAACCTGGCGGGATGCGCGGTCATCGGCCTGCTCGCGGGCTGGCTCTCACGCATGAACACGCCCACGGACAACCTGCGGCTGTTCCTCTTCGCGGGCGTTCTGGGCGGCTTCACCACCTTCTCGAGCCTGGGTCTGGAGGTGACCGAGATGCTGCGCGAAAGCCGATTCGCCCACGCTGCAGGCTATGTGCTGGTGAGCAACGCGGTGGGGATCGCGCTGGCGCTGGCGGGCTACGCGCTCACCGCCCGCTGACTTCTCGCCTCACTTGCCGATGCAGAACGACGCGAACACCCGCCCCAGGATCACGTCGCGCTCCACGCGACCGGTCAGTTCGCCCAGCTCGTCGAGCGCGGTGCGCAGCGTGTCGGCGACGAGTTCGGCGTGGGCCCCATCCTCCAGCGACTCCAGCGCGCTCAAGTGCTTCAGCGCCGCGCTGATCGCCGCGCGATGCCGCGGAAGGCAGGCCCCGGCGGCCCCGCCGCTGGCCATGCTCGCGGCTCGGGCCCACGCGCG
>JALHNL010000003.1 GCA_022843545.1 Phycisphaerales bacterium
CGCCGAACTGGCGACGAAGGTGGAGGCCCTGCTCATCACCGCGGGCAAGCCGCTGACGGTTGAGCGATTGGGCCAGGCCCTGGGGCTCATCGCGCCCGACCCGGCGGAAGCCGCGGCGAGCGCCGCGCCCGCGGTCGCGCCCCCCGCCACGCCCGAATCCGAAGCCGCGCCCGCCGAGCCCGCGATCATCACGCGTGTGAAGCGTCGCTCCAAGCGCCACGCCGCGGAGGGCCCCACGCCCCAGGACCGCCTGCTCGCGGCCATCAAGCACCTCAACGCGATCTACGCCGCGACGGAGCGTTCTTTCCGCATCGAGCCCATGGCGGGCGGCTTCCGCCTGATGACCGTGCCCGAGTTCGGCGCGGTGGTCGAGGCCCTGCGCGGCGGGCAGTCGTCGGGCAAGCTCTCCCGCGCCGCCATCGAGACGCTCGCCATCATCGCCTACAAGCAGCCCATCACCCGCGGCAAGCTCGAGGCCGTCCGCGGGTGCAGTTGCGGCGAGGTGCTCAAGAGCCTCACCGAGCGGCGCCTGGTCACCGTCGTGGGCCGAGCGGAGGAATTGGGGCGCCCGCTGCTTTACGCCACCAGCAAGCAGTTTTTGGACGCCTTCGGTCTGTCGAGCCTGAAAGACCTGCCCACGTCTTCAGAGCTGAAGTGACCCGCCCCCGGCCCAGCGACACCGCGATCGAGCCTCCCCATGCGCATCCAGCCCACCGAGTTCGGAGCCGTCATCGTCACCCCCGAGGGCGAGATGCCCATCCGGCAGATCTTCGGGATCGGGCTCAACTATGCCGAGCACGCCAAGGAGCAGGGCTCGGTGTTGCCCGAGCGTCCGGTGGTCTTCAGCAAGGGCATCCGGTCCGTCATCGCGACGGGCCAGCCCATCATCGTCCCCAAGATCTGCCAGGACCGCGAGCAGGTGGACTTTGAGGGCGAACTGGCCATCGTCATCGGCCGCCCCGCCCGCGACGTGCCGCGCGACCGGGCCGCGTCGTTCATCTTGGGGTACGCCGCGGCCAACGACGTCAGCGCCCGCTGGTGGCAGAAGCAGGGCTCGGGCGGTCAGTTCCTCCGCGGCAAGGGGTTTGACACCTTCTGCCCGCTCTCGAGCGTCACGCCCGTCGGCAGCGTGCCCAATCCCAGCGACCTGCGCGTCATCACCCGCCTCAACGGGCAGGTGATGCAGGACGGCCCCACCAGCGACATGATCTTCGACCCGCTCACGCTGGTCGCCGAACTCTCGCGCGGGCTCACGCTCGTCCCCGGCACGGTGATCCTCACCGGCACCCCCAGCGGCGTGGGCATGGCCCGCAAGCCACCGGTGTTTTTGAAAGCCGGCGACACGATCGAGGTCGAGATCCCCGGCGTGGGCAAAGTGTCCAGCCCGGTGAAGTTCGAGTGAGAGGCCGGGAATCCCCGCTCCGCCCGGCCCGAGCGAATCTTGCGCGGCCCCCCGCCCCCGACCCACCCGCCTCAGGGGCCCTTCATCGCCCCGGATGGAACATTGGTCGCCACAAAACAAGTTTTTGATCGTGCGCGCGCGGCAAAAACAGAATCGAAAATGATCTTTGGTGGCACGAACCTTCCATCCGATCGTGCGCGCGCGACAAAAACAGAATCCAAAATGATATTGGGTGGCACGAACCTTCCATCCGACCCTGCGAGCGCGGCAAAAACAGAATCAAAAGTCATTTTTGGTGGCACCAACATTCCATCCGACCCACCCCGGGCCCCGCGCGCCGAGCCCAAAAAGGCCTTTCCGCCGCCAAAACAGACCTCCCCCGCCCCCTCCCCCCGCTCCGCGGACGGATAACCCCCGCACAAAGACCCAAAGACGCGAAGCAGCGGACGGAAGGCCCGGCCAGCCAACACTGCGCAAAGACCGCGGGCCCGGATAATTTTTCGGCCGGCCACGAGGTCGCCTGTTGCTTGGCGTGCACTCAGGTTTGATTCTTTGCGGCTTTGCAGGTTTGCAGGTTTGCAGGTTTACAGGCTTGCAACTTCGCGGGGTTACCTCAGCGGTGGCCGAGCACCGAAGTCCAGCCGAAGCGCGCGGGACTTCCGTGGTACAGGAAGGGACTTCGATGCCGCCTGCCGGGAGGTCGCGTGGTCTTGACTACCTGGCACCGGCTCGTGATGAGCCGTACTGCTTCCACACGGCGTTCATGTCAACCGTTGCCTTGGCTTCAATGAGTTGAGAAACGGCCTTGGCGGAGTAATTCTTGAAGACCTGAGACCTCACCCGCACTTCCTTGAAGCACTCCGGGTTGCTCTGCAACTTCTGGTGACGGATGAGAGCGAGTGCCTTTGGCGCGGTCAAACCAATCTTCTCAGCGACCTGGTTGAGTCCCATCGTGTAGAACCCCAGGTCATCCACCCGCTTCACGGCGACAACGGCGGCTCCGGGCGTGCCCTCGGGCACAAGCGTAATCGGGATGCCCTCCTTCTTCGTGATGCGCAGGTCGATGCTCGGTCCCGTGCCGGTTGCGGTGAGCGTTATCGACGCGACGCCGGGAAACACCTGTTCCCACGTTGAGCCCTTGGCGATTTGATTGCCGAGTGCTGACAGTTCACCCTCGCTCGGTTGAACCCGCTCGCCTTTGATGGCCCCCTCCACAATCGACAGCCCTCGCAGTTTGGCCTGCGCCTCCAGTGCCTTCCGGGTTCCGGGACGGAGCAACTTCTTGACCTCGTCCACCTCGTGCGCGAAGAGAGCGGCGAGGTCGGTGGGCGGAGTCGTGGACACAGCGATTGCCCGCTGTGGGAGGTCAGCAGTGATGTTCTTCCCGAACACTCTGAGTGTGACATCCCGGAACAGGGTTAGCCCCGTGAGCATCTGCACCGCCAAGTGCTGTTCCGACAGCGCCACAAGATGATGCTCTGCCGCGTCACGCAGGCTGTTGATGGTCTGCAAAGCAACAGCCTGTTCGTCACTTATGAACTTCAGTCCACCATCGGAGAGAGCCTTGCGCACACACTGGTCAAATCCGATGGTCTGCTTGGCCCGTCGCTCGCGGATGCGCCCACCTTTGTGGAGAATGGCGGCTTTCAACAGCATCTCGAATGAATGGTTCAAGAAGATCAAAACCGCTTCAATCCGTCCGCAGTCCCAAGGGCGGTTGAAGTGGTCAATGCTCAGGAGGAGGGAGTTCATTCCCTTCTCAAACAGGTGCTTGGCTTCTTTCTTCAAGGTGTGGTCTCCCGCGCCGATCAGACAATCCTAGAAGTCGGCCGGGTTCCGTTCTGTGGACCGAACCAATGGCAGAATTGGCCGGCGGCACCAAGGTCCACCTCACCGGCCCTGCGCCACAACCCATTCCCGTCTGGCCTCACCGAAGTCACCCGACGACTCCCGCCGTGCCACAAAAATCCCGGGGCTTCGCGGGACTTCAATGCTCCCCACCCCCCCCACCCCACCCCGCCTTGAGCGAGCGGACCCGCCTCTCGGAGAGAGGTAATGCCCATGATCCGGCCGTCACTCCAGCGACACCGCCTCACCGGTGGCACCGGCGAAAAACAGAACCGGGCCCGCGCGTGGCGCGGGCCCGGTCGTTGTTCCGTGCTGTCGCACAGGCGGGACGCCTGTGCCACCGGCTTCTCAGACCATGCCCTTGAGGGCCTTGAGGGGGCGGATCTTCAGGACGGTCTTGGCGGGCTTGGCCTTGACCTCCATCATCTCGCCCGGCTTGAAGGGGTTGGGCTTGGTGGTCGCCTTGCTGGCGGGCTTGAACTCGCTCTTGACCTTCATGAGGCCGGGGACCACGAAGAACTTGGGCTTGTTGGCGACCGGCTTGGTCAGGTCGACCGACATGATCTTGGCCAGGGTCTCGAAGACCTGGGCGACCTGCTTGCGGGCCAGGCCGGTGTGGTCACCGATGGTGCGGTACAGCTCGCTCTTGCCGCGCGGCTTGGCGGAGGCGGTGAGCTTCGGGGGCTTGGGGGCAGCGGACTTGGCCATGTTCAAACTCCTTTAGATGCGTCTTTCGCCGCACATCCGGTGCGACGGTCGCGGTTCATGCTTGTTCTACCGTGGATTTCACGGCATTTCAAGCCCGCGGCGATGTGGATATCGCTTTTTCCCCGGGTTTCTTTGCACTTTTTTCCGAATTGTCCGCTCCGGGGCCTTCCGGGGCGTTTTTCGGGGCGTTTTCACGACTCGCGGCGGATCAGGATCGCCGTGCGGTCGTCGTGGTACGGGTGCCCCGCCACGAACGCGTCCGCCGCCGCGTCGATCGCCGCCAGGATTTCCACCGCCGGCTTGTGCAGCGAGGCCTTGATCACCTCGATGGCCCGCTCCTCGCCGAATTGCTCGCTCGCGGCGTTCTGGGCTTCGTAGTACCCGTCCGACAGCAGCACGAACACGTCGCCCGGCTCGAGCGTGAAGGGCTCCACCGGGTCGTTGGGCAGGTCCGGATCGATGCCCATGGGCATGCCGTTGGCCGGGCGGTTGTCGACCTGGCCGTTCTTCTTCACCAGGATCAGCGGGGCCTGTCCCATCGCCTCGTACACCACCTCGTGCTTCTGGGGGCACAGCCGCCCGACAAAGGCGGTGACGAACCGCCCCGGCGGCAGGTCCTCGCACAACTGGGCGTTGAGGTTCTTGGTGATCCGGTCCACCTCGCCACCCAGCCGGGTGCCCATGCGCACCATGGCGCGGAACTGGCCCGCGGACAGCGCGGGGCCGATGCCGTGGCCCGTCGCGTCGCCCAGGATCATGACCAGGCCGGGGTGCACGCCCCCACCACCTCCCCCACCCCCCTCCCCCCCCTCACCCCCCGACGGGGTGGCAAAGGCGTCCAGTTGCGAGAGGTCGATGACATCAAAGGCGTCGCCCCCGGTCTCCTCGGCGGGCACCGACCGGGCGGCGATGCTGTAGCCCGGGATGGACGGGACGCTCTTGGGCCAACTGCTCTGCTGGATGGTCTTGGCCACGCCCAGGTCGTGCTCGAGCTTCTTCTTGCGGGCCTCGGCCTCGATGGACACCGCGCGGCGCAGGGCGATGGCCGCCTGCCCAGCCAGCACGCGGGCGAGGTCTTCGTCAAACGCATCGAAAGCCTCGCCGCGCTGCGGGTCTTTGTTCAGCACCTGGGCCACGCCCTGCAGTTCGCCGTCAAAGGCGACGAGCGGGATGGTGAGCATGTTGCGCGTGCGGTAGCCGGTCTTCTTGTCGATCTCGGGGTTGAAGCGGGCGTCGGCGTAGCAGTCGGGCACGTTGATGATCGCGCGATTGCGGGCCGCCTCGCCGGCGATGCCCTTTTCCACCGAGAAGCGGATGGTGGACGCGCCGGTGCCGTGGGCGCTGGTGATGAAGAGTTCCTTCGCCTTGGCGTCGTACTGAAACACGCTGGCGCGGTCCGCACGAAGGCAGTCGCGCATCGAGTCGACGATCAGGCTCAGCACCTTGGGCAGGTCGCTGCTGCTGGCGAGCTTTTCCAGCACGGCTGTAACGCGACTCCACGTCGCGGCGTCAAGCGCGAACCCACTCGAACCGGCCTGTCCACCTTCCCCACTGGCCTGCACAACACCTCCAAGAGCAAGACGGACAGCATACCGAATCCCGCGACTGGCGCGCGGGGTTCACTGGCACGCTGGCGTTAGGGGTACGATAGGTCGGTGTCCGACACGCCGCGCAACCTCGCCAGTTCCTCGGGCCAGCCACCGGCCAAGGGGCGCGGCGCGGGCGTGAATCCCGTGAACCGCTTCGAAACGCTCAGCCTGCACGTGCTCCCCGAGCACATCGAGCACATCACCGCCGACCCCGACGAGCCGGACCGCCCGCCCATCACCACCGCGGTGTACACCGACCGCTCGCGATCGATCATCAACCCGGTGGACTCGCCCGACCTGGGCATGGAGTGGACCGTGAACCCGTACCGCGGGTGCGAGCACGGGTGCGTGTACTGCTACGCGCGCCCGGGGCACGAGTATCTGGGGCTGTCGAGCGGGCTGGACTTTGAGACCAAGATCATCGCCAAGCGCGATGCCGCCGCGCTGCTGCGGGCCGAGTTCATGAAGCCGGGATGGAAGGGTCAGACCATCGCCCTCAGCGGCGTGACCGACCCGTACCAGCCGGTGGAGGCGAAGCTGGGGATCACGCGGGCGATCCTGCAGGTGTGCGCCGAGTTCCGCCAGCCCATCACCATCGTGACCAAGAACCGCCTGGTGACGCGCGACATCGATCTGCTGGCGGACCTGGCGCGGGATGGTGCGGCGGCGGTGGCCGTGAGCCTGACGACGCTGGACCCCGCGCTGTCGAGGATCATGGAGCCCCGCGCCAGCGCGCCCGCCGCGCGACTCGCGGCGATGCGGGCGCTGGCCGACGCGGGCATCCCCGTCCGCGTGATGACCGCGCCGATCATCCCGGGGATCAACGACCGCGAACTGCCCGCGCTGCTGGGCGCCGCCGCGGGCGCGGGGGCCACGGGCGCGGGGTATGTGCTGGTGCGTTTGCCCTATCAGAACAAGGCGATCTTCGTGGAGTGGCTCGAGCGCCACTTCCCCGACCGCGCCGCGCGGGTGCAGAGCCTGCTGAAGCAGTGCCACGACGGTCGGCTGTATAGCGCCGACTTCGGCGCGCGCCAGCGCGGGACCGGCCCTGTCGCGAAGATGATCGCCGACACGTTCCGTGTGTTTGCGGCGCGGGAGGGGCTGCTGCCCCGGGGCCGCACGCTCACACCCGAAGAGCTTGAGGACGAGGTCGCGACGCACCAGAGCGTGGTGCAGAGGCGTAGACCCACGCCCTTCCGCCGGCCCCAGCCGCCGCGCGAGCCCTCGCTGTTCGACTTCACGTGACCGTGCCCGTCAGCCGACGACGTCGGTCCCGATGTCGCGGCGCAGCACCTTGCCCTCGAACTGAATCCGATCGGCGGCGGCGTAGGCCCGCTTGCGGGCCTCGTTCACATCAGCCCCCACCGCCGTGACGCTCAGCACGCGCCCGCCCGCGGTGACCAGCCGTCCCTCGGCGTCGCGGCGCACACCGCCCATGAAGACCTCCACGCCCTCGACCTGTCGCGCTTCGTCGATGCCCGTGATGACCTGGCCGGTGCGCGGGTTGTCGGGGTAGCCCTGCGCAGCCAGCACGACGCAGACCGCCGCGCCGGGCCTAAAGGACAGGTCCACCTTGTCGAGCCCGCGCGAGCCGGTGGCGAGCATGATCTCGACCAGATCGCCCTGGAGCCTCGACATGAGCACCTGGCACTCGGGGTCGCCGAAGCGGACGTTGTACTCCAGCACCTTGGGCCCGGCGGGGGTGAGCATGAGCCCGACGTAGAGCACGCCGCGGTACTCGATGCCGTCGCGTCGCAGCGCGTCGATCGTGGGGACGACCACATCGCGCTCGATCTTGGCGAGCAGGCGCTCGTCGAGCGCGGGCGAGGGGCAGAGCGAGCCCATGCCGCCGGTGTTGGGCCCGGTGGCGCCGTCGCCCAGCCGCTTGTGGTCCTGGCAGGCGTCGAGCATGAAGATGTTCTTGCCGTCTACCAGCGCGAAGACACTGACCTCGCGCCCCTTCAGGCGTTCCTCGATCACCACCTTGTCGCCCGCGGCGCCGAAGGCCTTCTTGACCATGATCTGCTCGAGCGCCGCGATGGCCTCGGGCAGACTGGCGGGCACGAACACGCCCTTGCCCTTGGCGAGCCCCGCCGCCTTGATCACCTGCGCCGACTCGCGCGACTCCAGATACGCCTTGGCCGCACCGAAGTCGGTGAAGGTCCGGGCGTCGGCCGTGGGGATCAGCGACGAGCGCATGAGTTCCTTGGAGAAGGCCTTGTCGCTCTCGAGCTGGGCGGCCGCCTGGCTGGGACCGAAGACCGCCTGCACGCAGCCCTTGAGCCCGCCGCTGCTCTTACCGGCCATGCTCTGCTCGCCCAGCAGCGCGTCGCTGAGCCCGGCGGCCAGCGGCTCCTCGGGCCCGATGACGGCGAGCTGCACGCGGTTGGCGAGGCAGAAGTTCTGGAGCCGCATGGTGTTCTTGGGGTCAAGCAACACGTCGGCGGGGGCGGCGAGGGCGGAGATGCCCGGGTTCTCCGGGTTGGCGGTGAAGAGCTGCCCGAGCCTTGGCGACTGGCGGAGCTTCCACGCGATGGCGTGCTCGCGCGCGCCGGAGCCGATGAGCAGGACGTTGATCTTCGAGGGGTCGGGCATCGCGGGCAGGATAGCGGGCGCCGAGGCCAAAAACACAAGCCCCGGGCACAGGGCCCGGGGCTTGCTTGGGTCACACGATGTGGACCGTCAGGTCACGCGATTAGGCGCGACGACGACGGGCCGCCGCCAGGCCGCCCAGGCCCAGGAGCGCCATGGCGCCGGGGGTGGGGATGAGGTACTGGTTGTAGTTGTCGTAACGCACCTCGTTCAGGCCCGGCACGCCGCCGAAGTTGCCGTCGCCGTGGCCGGGGTTGCCGGGCAGGCTGTTGATGGACGGCGAAGCGGGGAGCGACTCGTTGGAGGCATAGCCGTCACCGGAGATGTAACCGGCGAACCAGTTCACCTGGGTGGGGCTGCCCAGCAGGCTGAGCGGGATGGTGATGTCCTGCGCGCCGTTGAAGATCTCGAACTGCAGGTGACCGTCGGTGTTGCCCGCGTTGAGGCGGAAGAGCACCGCGCCGAAGTTGCCGATCGCCAGGCCGAAGTCGGGGAGCGAGGGCATATCGGGGAAGACGTCGTTGAGTTCGCGGGTGAACTCGCTGACGGCGTAGCGGCCACCGTCGGCGCGATCACGCATGTCGGCATCGGCGAACCCGCCGGCCTGGGTGTCGAGCATGATCGCGGCGATGTCGTTCAGACCGCCCGCGGCGGCAAAGCTGATCTTCAGATCAGCGCCACCGTTGACGACTTCCATCGTGATGGAGCCGCTGCCCAGCGTGCCGCCGAAGCCGCTGCCGCCGCCGTTGCTGTACGTGCGGGCCACCGGACCGGTCTGGGACGAGCTCAGAGCAGCGTTCGCAGCACCGGCCAGAGCCAGCACCGCACAGATCGACAACACAGCCTTCATGGGTCTCTCTCCTCTTCGATTGAAGCGCACGTGCCGGCGGGGTCGCCGACACGGATCGCCGAGTTCTGGCTGGTCGGCCCCACAGCGGGGAAATCACGCCCAGTCCAACGCTTACAAAGGTATCACACGACTTGATGCGGGCAACCCGGAACTCTCCGGAGAAGGTGTTGTAAACGCTTACAGGGGGACATCCCTGTCCCGCCCCCCACTCAGGCACATACCTAAGGCCTTCGACAGCACGCCCCCACCCCCCTACCCTTCGGCCCACTTCTTTCTGGAGACCCCGCATGGAAACCACGCTCATCATCCTGAAGCCCGACGCCGTTCAGCGCGGGCTCATGGGCCGCATCATCAGCCGCTTTGAGGACAAGGGTCTTCAGGTCGTCGGCTGCAAGCTCATGCAGATCAGCCAGCAACTGGCCGCCACGCACTACGAGGCGCACACCACCAAGCCCTTCTACCCCGGGCTGGTCAAGTTCATGACCTCCGCCCCGGTGCTGGTGCTGGCCCTGCGCGGCAACGGCGCCATCACCATCGCCCGCAACATGATGGGCGCGACCTTCGGCTCCAAGGCCAACCCCGGCACCATCCGCGGCGACTTCGGGGTCTCCAACTCGTTCAACCTCATCCACGGGTCCGATAGCCCCGAGGCCGCCGAGCGCGAACTGAAGCTCTTCTTCGCCCCCGGCGAGGTGCTGACCTTCGGTCGGGCCATCGAGACCTGGGTGTACGACATGTCGGGCGGCAAGCCGGAGTAAGCCGGCCTTGCGCTCAGTCTGAATTTCCCTCCCGGGCCGGCCCAGCGCCGGCCCGGGGCGTTTTTGGGGGCCCGCGCCTGCGTCGCCGGTTCACTACACTGCGTGCCCATGAGTTCGCCGTTCCTCGTCGTTGAGCACGTCTCCAAGCGCTTCGGGCCCACGCAGGCCCTCAGCGACGTGAGCGTGACCATGATGGCGGGCGAGGTTCACGCGCTGATGGGCGAGAACGGCGCGGGCAAGAGCACGCTGGGCAAGGCCATCGCGGGGCTCCACGCCCCGGACACCGGGCGGATCGTGGTGGGCGGGCGCGAACTGGCGAAGGGCTCGGTCCACGACGCGTACGACGCGGGCGTCCGCATCGTCCACCAGGAACTGGCGCAGTGCCCCAACCTCACCGTCGCCGAGAACCTGTGCCTGCACGCCCTGCCCACGCGCGGCGGGCTGCTTGACCGGCGGGCGATGAACGAACGGGCGGCGCGGCTGCTGAAAGACCTGGCCCCCGAGATCCGCGTGGACGCGCCGCTGGGCACGCTGGCGCCGGGTCGCCGGCAGATCGTGCAGATCGCCAGCGCGCTGGACGACCGCGGAGGGGCAGACGGCGCGGGGCGGGCCAAGATCATCGTGTTCGACGAGCCGACGAGCTCGCTGTCGGTGAGCGAGGCCGACCGGCTGATCAAGATCATCCGCGGTCTGGCTGCGCAGGGCATCCTGTGCATCTACGTGAGCCACCGCATGGGCGAGATCTTCGCGGCGTGCGACCGGGTGACCGTGCTGCGCGACGGCAAGTTCGTCGCGACCAGCGTGATCAAGGACATCAACGAGTCGGTGCTGGTGTCGCAGATGATCGGGCGGACGATCGACCCCGCGTCGCGCGTGCAGAGGCCCGCGCTGAACGCCGGCGCCGCCCCGATGCTGCAGGTGCGCGGGCTGGCGTCTCCCAAGCGGCTGTCGGGCGTGTCGCTGAGCGTGCGCCCGGGCGAGATCCTGGGCGTGGGCGGGCTGGTGGGCTCGGGGCGGTCGGAACTGCTCGACGCGGTCTTCGGGCTTGATCCGCGGGCCACCGGCGAGGTGCTAGTGGGCGGCGAGGCCATCCCGCCGCGAAGCCCGCGGGCCGCGATCCGCGCCGGCGTGGGCTACGTGCCCGAAGATCGGCGGCTGCAGGGTCTGTTCTTCCAGCTCGGCTGCGACGAGAACATCGTCATGCCGTTCATGGGTCTGCTGGCCCGCGTGGGCTTCCGCGGGTTCGGGGGCGAGCGTTCGCTGGTGAGCGAGCGACTGTCGCGCTTCCGCGTCAAGACCGCCAGCCCGGCCGCGCCGCCGGGGTCGCTCTCGGGCGGCAACCAGCAGAAGCTGCTCATCGCGCGGTGGATGGACAAGCGCACGCGGGTTCTGCTGCTGGACGAGCCCACGCGGGGCATCGACGTGGGCACCAAGAGCGAGATCTACCGCCTGGTGCGCGAAGCGGCGGACGCGGGTCTGGCCGTGCTGCTGGTCTCGAGCGAGATGCCCGAACTGCTGGCGCTCTCGGACCGGATCGTCGTGATGTGCGAGGGCGAACTCACGGGCGAACTGACGGGCGAGGCCATGACGCAGGAGAACATCCTGCGCCTCGCCACGCTCAAGCACAGCGCGAGCGCCTGACGCGGATTCCAAGGAGCACCGATGTTCTCAGGGCACCGCCCGCTGTATGACCTCCTTTTCGGCGACGTTCCCATGGACCGCTGGCCGCCCGACGACCGGCGCACAGGCCCGGTGTGGGACGAGTTCCTCGACGCGCGCCGGCGCTGGGCGCAGGGTGACCAGTTCGGCGCCACCACGCTGTGGAAGCACGTCGCCGCGATGAAGGACATCGAGGCCCGGCACATCGCGCAGGCGTGGAACTGCCTGCGCCTGGCGGGCGTGGAGCCGCCGCCCGCCGAGGCCCGGCGGCTCCTGGGCGTGGTGCTGGAGGTGCCGGTGAACCCGGCGCTGGACATCCTGGCGTGCTACGAGGACGGCAGCGCGTACTACCTGAACCACGCGGGGCGGGCGGTCATCTGGTCGCGCCCCGACGCGCGGCTGGATCCGGCGATCGCGGCGGTGATGGCGGCGGCACGCGAGGTCGTGGCCAAGACCGGGCCCTGGGGCAAGCCCCGCCTTGACCTGCCGCCCACGGGGCACGCCCGGGTGAACATGATCACCCCCGGCGGTCTGCACTTCGGGCAGGCTCCGTCGGACGCGCTCTTCAAGGACCCCATGGGCGGCCCGCTGCTGGCGGCGGGTGCGGCGCTGATGCAGGGGATGATCGCGATCGACACCGCAAAAGAGTGATCTTGAGCGCTTCAGTCGTGGCCGGGTTGGTCCGATCACTGTCTCGTGACCCGGCTCCGCTCGCAGGAATGACGCCGCCGTGATCCGCGCATGTGCGCGGGCGCGGCGGCTTGTCATTCGGGGCCGTGATTCGAGGAGAGACGCCCATGACCGCCGCGCTCCCGACCGCCACGCTCCGCTACAGCCTTGAGCAGGACGCCGACCTTCGAACGGGTTGGCTGGTCGACCGGGCCCCCACCGGAGTCGCCTTTCTGACCAGCGAAGAGCCGCCCTGCCTGGGCGCGGTGCTCCACGCGCACACCGACGGCGCGGGCCCGATGCCCGCGCTGGTGCGGCGCGTGGTCCGCCTCTCGGGCGGGCTGGTGCTGGTGGCGGCGACGTTCGCGTCGTCGTTCTGAGCCGGGGCGAGACCCCCGACGGGTCAACGCTGCGTGTTCTTCATGTCGTTGGTTTCGAGCGCCCGGAAGGGGCTGACGCGCTGCTGCAGGCGGATGACGTTGCGCTCCAGGATCTGGCGGTCGAACGCGTTGATCGTGTTGTCCGCGTTCATGTCGGCCTCGCCCACGTACGCCGGGTTGCTGCTGGGCGTGTTCTCGGGGATGAGCTGGATCGCGTACAGATCGTCGAGGGAGAGGATGCCGTCGCGGTTGACGTCGCCCGACCCCAGCGTGATCGTGATGTTCTCGTAGCGCGTGATCGCGACGTTGCCCGACTCTTCGAAGGCGACGGTGGTGATGCTGTTGGCGCCCGGCGGGAGCGAGCCCAGGTTGCGGCGCCATTCATAGCGGTCAAACTGATACGCCTGGTTGGACGTGTTGACGAGCGACAGCACGTTGGCCCCCACCGGCACGTTGGCCAGGATGTGGACGCGGTTGGTCGTGCGGTCGTTGGCGATCACCCGCCACTCCACCGAGCCGCTGCTGGCGATCGGCGTGGTCAGCAGGGTGGTCGAGGGCGGCAGGCGATCGACGTAGATCGGCAGACGGAAGTCGGTGAGGATCGGCAGCCCGCCGTCGGTGCGACGGCGATAGGCGTAGGCGGTGACGTAGTTGTCGCCCTCGGGGAGCAGGGCGGTATTCACGACCTGGCGGTAGATGCCCGCGTTGTTGTTGCCGCTGGGCCCGCTGATGGGGCTGAACTGGGTGAGGAAGGTCTCGAAGCCGGCGTCGAGCGTGGCTCCGGGCGGCTGCAGGTCCACCGATCCGTTGCCGTTGTAGTCGACGTAGCCCTGGTTGACCTTGAAGACCGCGAAGTCGTCGAACGCGCTGTCGAGCGGGTCGGTCTTGGTGGTGTCGAGGCGAATCTCGAAGGTGTTCGTGGTGACGATGGGCAGGGCGGTGTTGCGCCGGCGCCAAGCGGGCACGTCGACGCCGTCGGCGGGGATATTGACGGGGGTGACGCGGGCGCTGGAGCCGTCGATGTTGAAGACCCGCAGCGTGCCCGAAGGGGCGGCGGGGCCGTACACGACGTAGCCGCGGTGGTGCTGGAAGTTGTTGACGTTGGTGTTGTTGGGGATGTTGATGGTGATGCGGCGATTGGCATCAACCACCACCACGTCCTGGATCACGTTCGTGGGGTCCACCACCGCGTCGGTGGCGGTGCCCGAGAGCTCGCGCAGGCGGGTGCCGGGGGCGAAGTCGGTGAGGATGTTGCGGGTCTGGAAGCCCGCGTCGTAGCGGTCATTGACGGCGACGACGACGTTGGACTTGTCGACCCCGATGGTGCGCTCGAAGACGAGCACGTCGGCCTGCGAGGTGTTCTGCGGGTCGGTGCCGTTGCGGACCTGCATGAATCCGCGGGCGTAGCCGTTGACGAGTTTGACGACGCGCCGCAGGTGCGGGTCGATGTCGCCCAGGGCGGTCGGGTTGCCCTCGCGCGGCCAGAAGCCACGATTGGTGAACCGGGTGTGCATCTCGCGCCCGTTGAAGTAGATCATCGGCACGCCCGTGCGGAACAGGACGTAGACGTTCTGCGGCATGGCGTAGTTGGAAGCGCCCGGGAGCGACGGGGCCGCCGAGCCGCTGCCCGCACTGCCGTTGTCATGGCTGAAGACGTGGTGGACGCCCTGATCGCCGTCCTGCAGCCCGTCGTTGGTGAGGTCGATGGAGGCGCCGGTGGCGTTGCTCCAGGAACCGAAGCCGCGCTGGTTCATGACATCGCGCAGGGCGCCGGCCTCGTTGAGGTCCAGGGCGTCGCGGTTGCCGAAGCCGTCGCGGCGGATGTAGGTCTGCACGAACGAGTTGCTCTCGACGCTCTCGCCGAAGGAGAAGGCGGTGCCCTTGCTCCCGTTGGGGAAGGTGCGCCGGTTGAACATGATCGGGTCGAAGTAGTTGTTCCAGAACCACTGCGGGATGTGCTTGGCGGCATCGAGGCGGAAGCCGTCGACCTTGAACTCGTCGAGCTGCCACTGCGCAAACCGATTGAGCAGGCCCGTGGCGTTCTCCACCCGCGCGTCACCCGCCATGGGGTTGGCGGTGTTGAACGGATGGATGGTCCACGACTGCCCGTCGCCCGTGGGGGCCGGGTTCGTGAACGTGATGGGCGTGAGCGCGGTGTCGGGATAGAACCGCGCGTTGTTGGGGTCCGGACGATTGCGGACGTTGCCCGGGGGGATGTTCTGCGCGTTGGTTGCGACGGGGTGGCGGATGTAGTTGTAGTTCTTTTCCTGCGCGATGTCGATCAGCCCGACCAGGTCGCCCTGGAAGAGGTTGTAGTTGGCGTTGCTCGGATTGGTGGACTGGGTCGTCCCGTCGTGGAAGTCGCCCCAGAAGTCGGGGCCCGAGCCGGGGAAGTAGAACCCGGGCCAGCCGCCGTCGGCGATGAACTGCGCGTCGCTGGTGCGCCCGCCGTTGTGGTTGACCACCAGGTCGATGAACAGGGCCTGGTCGGCGTTCTTGAGCTCGCCGATCATGGCGCGGTAGAAGTTCTCGGTGCCGTAGGTGGTGGGCGATCCGGGGGTGCCCAGGTCAAAGCGGTCGAAGGGGTCATAGCCCGGGGAGCCGAAGCTGGCCTTGCTGGGCGGGGGGAGCCAAAGCCCGTTGTACCCGCTCACGAACAGGTCGGGCGCTCGATGCTCGAGCACGTACCACGAGTTCTCGAACCAGTGCAGCAGCACCGGCTGGGCCCGCTGCGGGTCGGTGGTCTGCGCAAGCGCCGGCGAACACGCCAGTGCGGCGCAGGAGCCGGCCAGGGCGATGAGCGTGGAACGAAGAGAGCGAGAGCGCAGGCGCGCGGCGGAACACAGCATGCCGATCTCCGAAGGCGATAGTGCGCCGACGATGGGAACGAACACCGATACGGACGACCCCCCGAATGGGTTCCCCAAAGGTACAAGCGCAACCGGAACCCGACCACCCCAAACTGACCGCTTTCGCACCCTCCCCGCCCCCACCATTCACAGCGGGGAGAGGCCCTGGACCACGTTCTGGCGTGATCCGGTCTGGACCACCGAGGTGACGAAGGCCCGATACTCCGCGGCGGCCTTGCCCAGATCCGCGCCGAAGTAGGCCTGGAACACCAGCCCGCTGTTGCGCGAGAGCCCCCCGGCGGGCGGGCGGACCCCCTGGGCGGACAACTCCGCGGCGACGGTCCGGGACAGGTGACCCGTGGCGGCGTCCCGGAGGAGGCGTTCGAGCCCTTCGCGATACCGCCCGTCCGCGCCCTCGCGCAGGAAGTGGACCAGCGACCAGACCTGGGCGTAGTACGTGAGGGCCTCGGTTCCGTTGCCGTGTTCGACGAGCTGGTTGGGCGAAGAGTTCAGCAGGTCGGGGAGCGAGAGCAACTGGCGGTTGGCCGCGGCCCGTCGCAACTGGTCGAAGCGCTCGATGTTCGCCCAGCCGGCGAAGGTGACGCTGTACCCGGACCAGCGGTGCCCCTCCATGTACGACGCGATGCCCTCCTCCAGCCACACCGGCAAGGGCTCGGCGAACGTCCGCTGCGTGTACTGGTGCCAGCCTTCGTGGCTCGCCAGGCTCATCGTGTCAGTGGAGCCGATGTCAAACAGGTACGCCCGCCCGGCGTAGGTCATGCCGCCGCGGGTGATCGCGTTCACCGCGGCCTGCGCCTTGGAGCCCAGCATCGACAGCACCAGCCGCCGCCACTCCTGCCGCCCGGACATGACGAACATCTCCAGCCGGTCCGGGGGCTGGGGCAGATCGCCCAGGGCGCGGGTGTAGTGATCGGCCGCCGCCTCCATGAAGCCCGGCAAACGCTGCGCGATGAGCGGATCACGCTCGGTGATGTAGATCACGAAGCGGTCGGTGGTGACCGCCTGACCGGTGGATGAACCGAACGACCAGGGCTGCACCGAGCGGATGACCCCGCCCGACTCGATGGTCCGCGCCACCCCGGCGTCGGCGGAGGTGGTGGTGACAGAGAGCGCCGGCGACGACGACGATTGCCCGGTCGAATCGCCCGACCCGCCGGACTGGCAACCGGCAAGCAGAAGGGGAGACCCCACCGCCAGAGCCGCGATCAACCGACGGGCGCGCGTGCTCACACGACCTCCAGGGCCTTGCGGGCCGCTTCCAGTTCCGCCTTTTTGCGGAGGATCTCCGCCTTCGTTTCGTCGACGAGTTTGGGCGGCGCCTTGGCGAGGTACCCGGGGTTGGCCAGGCGCCCCTCCAGCGCGGCGATGGACTTGGCCAAGTCAGCCACCTGCTTGCTCAGCCGCTCGCGCTCAGCACCGGCATCGAGCTGCTCAGCGAGGGACGACAGGACGAGCGTGGCGGGCCCGAAGGTGATGGACACGCTCGAGGGCGGAGCCTGCCCGGGCTTGGGCGCGGGCTCGATGCGCTCCAGGCCCGCGAAGATCGGCAGGAAAGACGCCGCGCCACCCAGCGGGGCGAGCGCCGAAGCGTCCGCATGCAGCACGATCTTGCGGCGGGGCTCGACCTTGTGCTGGGAGCGGGCCTCGCGGATGATGCCGGCGAGATCCTGCAGCGCGCCGAACTCGCGCTCGGCGTGCGCATCGCGGAGCGAACCGCTGATCGCGGGCCAGGGCATGAGGGCCAGGGGCGTGCCCTCGGGCATGGGGCGACCAAAGTCAACGCCGGGGATCGGGGCCGCCTCCAGGCGCCGCACGTGCTCGTAGATCGCCTCGGTCACGTAGGGCAGCAGGGGATGGGCCAGGCGGAGGATCGCCTCCAGCGTGTGAACCAGCACGGCGCGAGTGCCGGGGTCGGTCTGCACGGTGGGCTTGATGGCCTCCAGGTACCAATCGCAGAAGTCGCGCCAGAGCAGGTCGTAGAGCGCCTGGGCGTACACGCTGAACTCGTAGTTCTTGATCGCCTCGGCGATGGCTGCGCTGGCCTGCGACAGGCGAGAGAGCATCCAGCGGTCAACGGGGGAGAGAGACTGCGGCGTGAGTCGCGAATCGCCACTCGCGCCCTCCAGCATCGTCATCGCAAACCGCGCCGCGTTCCACAGCTTGTTGCAGACGTTGCGGCCAAGGTCGAACTTGGGCGAGGTGTTGCGCCCGGTCTTGGCGTCCTTGACGACCGGCATCCGCACGTCCTGCGTGCTCGTAGTCATCTGGCACAGCGTGAATCGCATCGCGTCGGCGCCGTGGCTGGCGATGATGTCCAGCGGGTCCACGCCGTTACCGGCGGACTTGGACATGCGCTTGCCGTCGCCGTCCTGCACCACGGCGTGGATGAAGACATCCTTGAACGGAACGGGCCCCCGACCGCCACCCTCACCGAGCAGGTACCGGTTCATCATTACCATGCGCGAGACCCACAGCGTGATGATCTCTCGCGCGGTGGAGAGCAGGCTGGAGGGGTTGAAGGCGCTCAGCAGGCCCCGCGTGTCAGGGGACTGGTCGGGATCGGGCCAACCCAGCGTGGAGAGGGGCCAGAGGGCGGAGGAGAACCAGGTGTCGAGGACGTCGGGGTCTTGGGTGAAGCCGATCTGCTCCAGCGCGTCCATGACCTCGCGATCATCCGCGCTGCGCACACTCACGAAGTACCAGTCCCTGTTGGGCGTGGATGACGAGCCATCGCCTTCGGCCATCCCTCGACCGTGAATCCGGCCCTGTGCCTGCCAGTCTTGAAGCCGTGGCCAATGCGCACGGAATCGGTCGTGGCCCGCCGAGTCCAGATCCAGACTCCACACCGGAATCCGATGCCCCCACCACAACTGCCGCGAGATGCACCAGTCGCGGATGCCCGTGTGCCACTGCTCGTAGGTCTTGGCGTAGCGGTCGGGGTGGAAGGCCAAGTCCCCACCTGCCAGCGCCCGGTTCGCCGCGCCAGCCATCCGATCATCCGTCACCTTGCAGAACCACTGGTCGCTCAGGTAGGGCTCGATCAGCGCCTTGCTGCGGTCGCTGAACTTCAGCGTTTGCCTGTACGGGCGCACCTTCTCCAGCACCGGGTACGCGTCGCTCCCGATCGGGTGGCCCTTGAGCGCCTCCACCACCGCCTTGCGCGCCTCGGCGGGTTGGCGGATGCCGTCGTGGGTCTGCATCACTTTCATGCCCACGAAGCGGCGCGCGTCGCCCACGTCGCTCCAGCCGTGCTGATCGCTCAGGCGACCATCGGGCGAGAGGATGTTGATCAGCACCTCGCCGGCGGAGTTGGTCTTGATCTGTTCGGCGTACAACTGGCCGAGCTGGTAGTCGTTGTTGTCGTGCGCGGGGGTGACCTTGAGGAAACCCGTGGCGAACTCGGCCTTGGGGTCGTTGCGTTCCTCTTCGCTGCGGGCGAAGTCTTTGGGCAGCACCACGTAGCCGCTGGTGTCCTCGATGATCGGGATCACGCGCCCGACCAGGGGCAACTGCACCTGCAGCCCGCGCAAGGCCGCCGCACGAGGGTCGTGCTGGCTGATCGCCACGGCGGTGTCGCCCAGGTACGTCTCCGGTCGCGTGGTGGCGACCGTGACCCACGCCTGCTGATCGCCGGGATGGTCGCCCGCGCCGGGATAGCCGCGGGTGGCGAGTTCGGACCAGGTGATCGGGCGGAGCGAAGAGTCGGCACCGAGTGCCGACTTACCCACGAGCGGATACCGCAGGTAGTAGAACGCCGCCTCCACCTCTTCTTCGTAGCACTCGTCGTCGGCCACGGCGGTCTGCAGCGCGGGGTCCCAGTTCACCAGCCGTTTGCCGCGGTAGATCAGCCCGTCCTTGAAGAGCCGGAAGAACGCCTCGCGCACCGCGCGGGCGCAGATGTCGTCCATCGTGAATCGCTGGCGCGAGAAGTCGCACGAGCACCCCATCGCCTTGAGCTGCTCGGTGATCCGCGCCTCGTACTCGTCCTTCCACGTCTGCACCCGCGCGATGAACTCCTCGCGCGAAAAGTCCTTGCGGCGTTTGTTCTCTTCCTTCAGCAGCCGCTTCTCCACCACCGCCTGCGTCGCGATGCCCGCGTGGTCCGTCCCAGGCATCCACAGCGCTTCGTACCCCATCATGCGGTGCGTGCGCGTCAGGATGTCCTGGAGCGTGTTGTTGAGCGCGTGCCCAAGGTGCAACTGCCCCGTCACGTTCGGCGGCGGGATGAAGATGGCGTACGGCGGGCGCTTGGCCCCCGGCTCGTGCGTGGGCTTCGCCCCGCGATCAACCCGCGTGGGGTTGGCCCGACCGACTTGGTGAGAATCCCAGCGATCCCTGATCCGGGATTCGTGTTCCGCCGGCACGTACTGCTTGGCCATCGATTCTGACATGGAATGTCGAGGGTAGGCCGCCGCCGCGCGCCGATACCCTTGGGCATGGCGTCCCCCAAGAGCGGAACCGTTGTGATCGCGCTGCTCACCCTGCTTCTGGTGGGTGTGCTGGCGATGGCCCTGCGTGGGCTGGTGACCGGACCCGCCAACGCACCCGCCGCGCCCGACCCTCCCGCCCTCACCGGCGAGGACTACGACACGGCGCTGGCGGCGGCCGAGGCGTTCGTGCGCGACAACAAGCCCGAAGAAGCCGTCCGCGTGCTGGAGCGCGTGATCACGGTCTATCCCGATCGCCAGACCGCACGCATCGCCCTGGCCGAGGCACGCCGCCTGCTGGGGCAGCTTGACCAATCGCTGGAGCAGTACGCCGCGGCGATCCGCATCGGGCCCGCCGGCGCGCCGCTGCTGTTCAACGCGGGCGGCGTGGCCGACGACGCGGGCAAGATCGAGAAGGCCATCGACTACTTCAACCGCGCCCAGTTCGCCGACCCCAAGGAACCCCGTTACCCGCTGTGGCTGGCGCAGGTGCAGATCAAGGCCGGGCAGGAGTCGGCGGCGCGCGTGAGCCTCGTCCGCGTGGTGAACATCGACCCGGCCCAGGCCATCGCGTGGGGCACGCTGGCGCAACTGGAACTCAAGGACAACAACCTCGACCTTGCGTGGCAGCACGTCTCCGAAGCCCGCAAGCACGAGCCCGACTCGCTCGCGTGGCGCGTGCTCGCCGCTCGCATTCTCAATCGTCAGAACAAGCCCAAGGACGCGCTCGACTTGCTCCAGGGCCTGCCCGCCACCGATCGCCTGAAGCCCGGCGTGCTGCAAGCCATGTCGCAGTCGCTCGGGCTTCTGAAGCAGCCCGAAGCCGCCGCGAAGCTGTATCAGGACGCCGCGGAACTGGCGCCAAGGGAGCCTGAATGGGCGTATCAGGCGGCGGTGTGGCTGGATCGCGCCGGCGACAAAGCCGCCGCCCGCGTCTGGGCCCTGCGAGCCTCCAACCTGGGGCACGAGAAGGCCCGCGAACTGGCCGCCCGCCTGGCCCCGTGATGCCCATGTCGCGCCCGCGGCGCACTACAGTGCGGCCCACCCGGTGGGGTGGCAGAGTGGTCGAATGCGCCGGTCTTGAAAACCGGTAACGGTGCAAGCCGTTCGGGGGTTCGAATCCCCCCCCCACCGCTTATCCCAAGCCCCTCGCCCTTCATCGCCCGATCCCAGCCGCCCCCTAGCTCGGTGCGACGGCGTGACGGCCAAATCGCCCTCACCTCCCCGATGATGAAGCCTTGCGCTCAGGGCTTCTGTTCATCGGCGGCGGGTCGCTGGCCCCGGGCAGACTCCACATGCTTCAGAATGTTCGCCACGCGGCCCGGGTTCTTCGACACCGCCAGCGCGTCCTTCGCGAGCGCGATCGCCTGATCACCCAGTTCTTGATTGCGCACCGAAGCGCACCAGCGGGCGAAGTTGGCGAAGAACATGGCGCGATTCTGGTGCCCCGGCGGCGCGAGCGTGTCACGGTGCTGCCACACCAGATTCATGCAGTCTTTCTCCGAGCGCGGGTCTCCCTCGTTCGTGGCCACCGCCGCGAACTCGCCGGCGACACGCCGGAGCGTGAGCGGGATGATGCCCCACCGCTCCGCCACCGTGTGCGACAGGCGGCTTGCCAGGCTGCTCATTCCCCATTGGCGAAGCTGATGGGCGTGAGCGCCTCCGGGCCACTGGACGTAGACCCGGCGGAGTTGCTCAATGCAGAAGTCCTGCTCGCCGAACGAATCGGGCAGGCTCCCGGCGAATATCGCCTGCGCGAGAAGGGCGTACTTCTCCGCGTCTTCGAACCGGGCCGCGGCGAGAAACGCCTCCGCCGAGCCGCGATACACTCGCCCTCGCATCAGGTGGCCGGAAGCGAAGACTCGTTCAGCATCGGCGATCAGTTCCGAAGCCAGCGAGGCGGCCTCCTCGGAACGGCGGCCCAGCACGAGCGTTCTGAGCAGCATCAGATTGGCGTTGACGGCCGCGGGGCCGTCTTCGCCGAAGGTCTTCCTGGCTTCGGCGGCGATCTGCCGGCTCATGTCGAGGGCTTCATCGCTAGAGGCAACTCCGGGGCGGTTGTGTTCGCACTGGAACTTCGTGATCATCAGCATCAGGATCGCTTCGGTGTGCTTCTCGGGCGAACGCTTTGCGAGGTCGAGCGCGTCGTCCAGATCGTCCCTGGCTCGCTTGAAGCGGCCGCCCGCCGCATGCCCGGCCGCCACACGATGCAGCGACGCGATGATCAACGCTTCGCGCTCCGCTCCGTCCGGCGCGAGCGCTCGAGCCTGGTCGAGAGCGTCGTTGGCCAGCTTGATCGATCGCCGCACGTCCTTGAGTTGAAGACAGGTCGCGCTCAGCCCGAGGGTGGCGTGAATCGTTCTGGGATCGTCCGCCCCGTACAGATCCGCCATGAGCGGAATCGCGAGCTCCCACTGCGATCGGCTCTCTTCCAGCTTGCCGACCTTCAGCAGGACGCCGGCCAGTTCGGCGCGGATGCTCGCCTCGACCTCGGGCTGATCGGCGAAGCGCTCCTGCAGGCCCTCGGTCGCCTGCGTCAACACGTCGAGCATCTTCACGTCATGCCCCATGTTCTCCGGGGCGGCGGCCATGAGCGGGCCGTTCACCATGTAGTCCCGGATCGCCGCGCTCAGCCGCTCCTTCGAGTCGGCACGCTGCCGCTCCTGCTCCGCGAGCCGGCGATTCGACTCGGCCCGCAGGTACAGCCCCGTGCTGACCGCCAGCCCCGCCGCCAGCATGATCATCGCCGACACCGCTCCCGCGACCAGCCCGGGGTGCCGCCGCGCGAACTTGGAGAGCTGATACGCCGCCGTCGCCGGGCGAGCCTGGATGGGTTCCTGTCTCAGGTACCGCCGAAGGTCGTCGGCCAGGCCCGCGGCGGTGGAGTATCGCCGATCACGGTTCCGATCGATCGCGTGCGCAACGATGGTCTCCAGATCCCGATCAAACCGAACGCCCGTGGTGTTCCCGGCCGCGTTGAGCGACCGGGGCTCTTCGTCGCGGACGATTCGTGCGGCCTCGGCCACCGGTTTGCTTCGAACGTCGTGGGGCGTCTCGCCCGTCAGCAGTTCGAACAGCATGACACCCATGGCGTAGACATCGCTGCGCGTGTCCACCGCGTCGTTGTCACCGGCGAGCTGCTCGGGGCTCATGTACGCCACGGTGCCGATGAGAAGCCCCGCCTCCGTAAGCGCGGTGTGCGATGACTCGGGCTCGGAGAGGCGGGCCACGCCAAAGTCCAGGATCTTGGGCTGAGCGTCGACCGAGCCCGGGGAAGCGCGACGCGGAAGTGCGCCCGGGGCGTCGCCCGCTTCGCCAGAACCAGCGTCCGAGCCGTCGCAGACCAGGATGTTGCCGGGCTTCAGATCACGATGAATGACACCCCGCGCGTGCGCGTGCTGCACCGCGTCCGCGACTTTGGCGATCAACTCCACACGGTCAGCGGTGCTCAGCAGCTTGCGGGCCGCGTAATCGGTGATCCGCGGCCCGCGCACGTACTCCATCGCGAAGTAGGAGATCGGGCCATCATCCGTCTTCGCCGTTCCCGCCTCGTAGATCCGAGCGATGCCGGGGTGCTCCAGAAGGCCCAGCACACGCACCTCGCGACCAAAGCGGCTCTGCGGTCGACCGGCGCCCGCGCCCCAGCCCGGGCGGAGCACCTTGAGCGCCACTTCCCGCCGCGGGTGGGTCTGTTCCGCGAGCAGCACGGTCCCCATCCCGCCCTGCCCGATGACCCGCTGGATCCGATACGGGCCGATCTGTTTGGGCAGCCGGGCCGCGTCGACGTCACCAGATGGCGAAAGGCCGAACACCACTCTGGCGATCGCGCCATCATCCGGCGCAAGGCAGTCGCTGGGCTCATCGCTCGCGGCCAGCAGTTGCCGGACGCTCGTCCGCGTGGCTTCGTTGTCGCCACACTCCTGATCCAGCACCGCCGCACGCTCGCTCGCAGGCAGATCGACCACCCGGTGGAACAGCGCCCTGACCCGGGCGAACTCCGCCGCGGTCATCTCTCCGAATTTGGACGGGCCGTCGTTCAACGGGACAGTTCCTTCTGAAGCCAGGCGCGGATGAACTGGGTGTCGAGTTCAACCGTTCGCGGTGAGATCCCCAGGATCTCCGCCGTCTTATCAACGGAAAGACCCACCAGGAAGCGCAATTCGCAGATCTCCCCGATCCTCTTGTCCAGCGCCGCGAGCCTGGTCAGGGCTTCGTCAAGCACCACGATGTCGATCGGCGGCCCCGGGTCAGCAACGTCCGAAGAACCCAGCGACACCGTCAGGTGGTCGCCGCCGCGTCGAACCGCCTTCTTCGCCCGGGCGTGATCGGTCAGAAGGTTGCGCATGGCGCACGCCGCCGCCCTGAAGAAGTGCTTCCGATCCTCCCACCCCGCAGCGTCGGTCTTGAGCAGCCGCAAGCACAGTTCGCTGACCAGCGCGGTAGGCTGAAGAGTGTGATCGCGGGGCTGGCCCTGGAAAACATGCCCCGCCAGACCGCGGAGTTCGGCGTACGTTAGCCCGATGAGCTCAGACCTGGCCTCCGCATCGCCTGCGCGGACGCGTGCAAGCAGCAGGGTCAGGTCTTGGTCGGGTGCCTTAGGCATGGTGTGCGGGGCTGAAGGTGGGCGGCGCCGGCGCCGGATGGGCACGCTGAGTTTTCAGTCTACCACGAATTCCCTTGCGCCGAGCACATCTCGGCACCGTTGCTAGAGAGATCGTGGCGTCTGATCCGGGCGTGAAGTCCGCCTTCCAAGCGAGCACGTTCGCGCCACCCTCGCTCCGGCAGCCCGCGCTGCGCGTCAACACAGAGGAGTCATCGCATGCTTCGCAAGACCCTTTTCATGTCGGCCACCACCGTCGCTATCGCGCTCTGCTTCCCCGCGGCCCGTGCCCAAACGCCCGTCGGAACCGCCTTCACCTACCAAGGCTCGCTGGAAGTGAGCGGCGCACCGGCCAGCGGCACCTTCGACCTGCGGTTCCACCTCTTCGACGACAGCTCCGCTGGCGTCGAGCTCGGCACGCCCCAGTGCTTCAACGACGTCGCTGTCACCGGCGGGCGCTTTGCCGTGTCGCTGGACTTCGGCACTCAGTTCGCGGGGAGCAGGCGATGGCTCGCCATCGAAGTCCGCGACGGCGCAACCGGAGACTGTTCAAACCCCGCTGACTACACCGCTCTGTCGCCGAGGCAGGAAATCGGAGCAACGCCTTACGCCCTCTTCGCGCTGAACGGCAACCCCGGCCCGGCGGGCCCCATCGGCCCACAGGGCCCAGAGGGCGCCGCGGGTTCAACCGGGGCGACAGGAGCAACTGGCGCGCAGGGCAATCAGGGCCCCCAAGGCGTCCAAGGTGCACAGGGCGACGTGGGCCCGCAAGGCCCGCAGGGCATCCAAGGCGTGGCCGGTCCGAACGGCCCGACCGGGGCCACCGGTCCCGCGGGCGCGACCGGCGCCACGGGCGCTTCGCCGTGGGGCTTCACCGCGGCCACTCCAGGCACGGAGGCCCTCGACCAGAGTCAGAACGTCATCCTCGGTCCGTTTGCCCCCATCACGGTCGCCCCGGGAATCTGGCAGTCCTTCACAGCCGGCACCAGCGGCCTACTGACGCGCGTCGATTTCGGTCGGTACAACGGAGGCAACGGCACGGTCAACACCACGATGAACATCTACTCAGGCGAAGGCACCGGAGGCACGCTGCTGGGCTCCGTCCCCGTCACTATTGACGACAATGCGCCGTCCGGTCTGCAGTCGGTGTTGTTCGCGCCAAGCCTGGGCATCAACCTCACGGCGGGACAGTTCTACACCTTTGCCTTCCCCGCTTCCGCGGGCTTTGGGCTTCGGTTCAGCGGTGCCACAGACCCCTATCCCGGCGGCGTCTGCAGTGTTGGCGGGAACTATGATCTGCAGTTCAAGACCTACGTGACCAACGGCTACGTCCCGCCCCAAGCCTCGATCGCCGCCACCGTCTCGGTGACCGGAACCATCACGGGCAACGGCACGGGCGTGACGAACGTCAACGCGGCGCAGCTCAACGGCGCAACGAGCGCCACGACGGCAACAGCCAATACCCTGGTGCTCCGCGACGCGAACGGCGCCGTTTCCGCCGCCAAGGGCACCTTTACCGGAACCGTGACCGCTCCATCGTTCGTGGGTGATGGCTCGGGCCTCACCAACCTTCAGGCCGGCGACATCGCCGGCGGAACCCTCCTCGACGCGCGCCTGAGCAGCAACGTGCCGCTCAAGAACGCCAACAATGTGTTCACCGGCAGTATCACGGCCACCACGCTTTCCGGCGATGGTGCAAGTCTGTCCAATCTCAACGCCAGCCTCATCACCACCGGCACCATCGATGACGCCCGCACATCCGCCACCGCCAGCAACACCGCCGGCACGATCGTGAAGCGCAACTCGTCCGGCAACTTCTCGGCCAATCAGATGAACGCCGTAGCGTTCGTCGGCAGCGGTGCCTCGTCCTTTGTCGGCCCCGTCGGGATCGGTACGACCACGCCGGGCACAAACGCCGTGCTCGAGGTCAGCGTTCCGACCCTCGGCACCGGCATCAATGCCTGGATGGTCCGCTTCTCCAACGACCAGGCCACCGCCTTGACCACTCCCGCCATCGCCGGCCTGCGTCAGACCAATAACGGGTTCCTGGAGATGACCAACCAGATCGGCACGTTCACCGGCGTTGCTCGCCTGAACAACACCGGTGCGTGGACCATCTCGTCGGACCGCCGCCTCAAGAAGGACATCGAGCCCGCTACCGGCAATCTCGAAGCCGCCCTGCACCTGCGGCCCGTGACGTACGCGATGATCAAGGACGAGGCCGGCGCTCAGCGGCACCTCGGCCTCATCGCCCAGGAGGTCCGCGAAGTGCTCCCCGACTTCGTCGTCGGCGACGAAGCCAAGGACACGCTGACCGTGAACTACAGCCAGATGTCCGTGGTCGCCATCGGTGCCATCCAGGAACTGAAGGCAGAGAACGACGAACTCAAAGCCCGCATCGCCGCCCTCGAGTCCATCACCAAGGGCGGCGGGCTCTCGGTGGGTCAGTCCGCCGGGCTCGGGGTCGGCATCGGCCTGCCGGTGTTGGCTATCGCGGCCGTTCGTCGCCGAAAGAGCGCGGCCACGTCGGCCTGATTCTTGAACACTCCAACACGCAAGATCCCCTGGGGCTGAGCGGAGACATCTGCTCGGCCCCTTTGCGTTAGGCATAGCTCACAGAGCACCACCCCACCGCCCGCAGCGACCCGCCGGACCACACGCGGCTCGGGACTCGCGCACCAAAAGCGAAATCGAGGGTCGTCAGTTCAGGCCTGTTTTCCAGGCACAAACTGACGACCCTCGATCGTGAAGCGGAGAGGGATCCGAGACTCGGCTTGTGGTCTTTCGATGGGGCCGGTGCGGTCCCGGCAGGCTACATGATGGCTGATGTGGCAGTGG
Source organism: Phycisphaerales bacterium (assembly GCA_022843545.1). Classification (GTDB taxonomy): domain Bacteria; phylum Planctomycetota; class Phycisphaerae; order Phycisphaerales; family UBA1924; genus JALHNL01. The sequence goes on from JALHNL010000003.1 coordinate 27,191, forward strand.
TTGCCAGGACAACGCTGGTACGAGGTCCGAGAATAACTTCGTTCTGTGCGTCAAGCGCCGGTCCATTTCACGGCAGCAGCGTGTTCCGAAGCACGAACGGTGACAAGACTGCAGTCGCTCGGCGCCGCCGAGTCAGGGAACCTGTCAGCCGGAGTTATCCGACACCAGCCAGGGTGTCTTCTGCACCAACTGGTGGATTCGGCCCCGCATGCCGGAGGGGGTGACTCCGTCGTACAGGATCGCTCGCGTCAAGGCACGAATGAAGAAGACGAGCCCAGAGTTGCGGGGCTGCGCATGCTCGCCGGTCTGCTGATCGAGTACATCGATCATCGCTTCGGCGGATCTGACGGCAAGCACGGGTTCGCATCTGCACCGCAGGCGCAGATGATGATCGTTGGCCCATGCCAGTCCCTGGCCACGGTCGTGGATGCACAGGTCGTACGTGTCGCGCAGCCATTGGTCGCGGTAGCGCTTCAGGAGTTGCTCATTGGTTGCCGTACCTGAGGGCGATGGACACCAAGATTCGTACTTGTCCTGTACCGGGAAGTAGAACTCGGACAAGCCCGGGCACTTGCCCCATCGCATGTTGCCGATGCTGCGGCGGAGAGGGAACGGCGAGTGCCGGAAGCGGTACTTCGCAGCCTCAAAGCTCGGCAGATCGAGGGCGTCAGGATCGGCGTAGAGGAAGACCCCGCGTTGAAGCCGTGGACGCATGAAGCACGGAGGGAGTGTCACGAGCCGCGTTGACTCCCATGGCAACGAGCCCGCGGTGATCGCGTAGATCGCGCCGGCGTCGTCGCTGGGCTGCCAATCGTCAGAACCTCCCTCGGCGAAGTACGCGGCCACCTCGTACTCGGTCGTCAGGTCGAGGTAGTGGGTCGGGAAGCCGTAGTGCTGGGCGGCCGCGACAAGGTGCTCGGAGAGCGGCGGCGCGCCGCCGTAGAAGAACCGCACCTCCGGATCCTCGCGGAGCTTCGACATGAACGCGGCGGCTGCCTCCTCCCGTGCCCGGAGGGCAGCAGGATCGCCTGTCGAAGCCCGAGTTCTCGATGTGACCAGACCCCACTCAGCGTTCCGTTGGCCTCGGTAGTAGACCGCATCGTCGCAGTGAAGCACCGCGATGAAGAAGCCCACGGCGTATACGTCTGGAAATAAGAAGCTCGACCCACCGTTCTGCGCAGTCGAGCTCTGCCACTGGTCAAACAGTTCGCACCACGCCTGGGCAGCCTCGCCAGCGACTGCGGTGGCTTCGGCAGCCGAAGCCGACCGCTCTTCCCAAGCGAAGCCGTGCTGTCGCGGATCGTTTGTGACATTCGCGGCTCTTCTCCGGGCTATGACCTCAGCATTCTCGACGATATCGGCACCGCTGAAGTGCAGGAGTCGGTACAGGAACTCCCAGCGACGGGTCGGGACGGACAAGGCGCTCTCAGTCATGGGGTGACTTCTCCCATCTGCCAGACACGCCCCGCTCTTGACTTGATGGGCGTGCTGGACGCACTCGGCTCTCGGCAGCACGGTCAATCAGCATAGTTGCCCCCCTATGGGGCTGCACGCCCAGACCACGCCTCGGAGCCGACGAGTCCGTACATGGCGTAGCAGACGATGACAACGGCGATAGTCTTTACGTGATGGAAACGACGCCCATGTCGCCGCTCGTGTCGCTGCTCGCGGAGGTTGCTCCGTACGAATCGAAAGACCTCCTCGCGAAAGTGGCGGCCCTCCAGCTCGTGCCGTCCAACGCCTCCAGATTGATCCGACTGAACCAGCTCGCTGCGGCGATCGCGTCGCGGCCCGTACTCGCAGGCCGCGCCAAGATCAGCGCTGGAGGGCTGAAGCGCCTCGCACGTAGCGAAGCGCTCGCAAGGCTCGGGGCTCACCAGGAAGACCGCGTCTTCGCCCCATTCAGCGAGTGTGTCCTGTTCTTCGGGGGCGACTACGTCGTTCTGCCGGGCCTTCAAGAGCACGCGACCTTCATCGTCAAGGCTTTCGCGACTGGCATGTTCCTGAAGCGGGACACGTTCGGAGATCATGGCTCCACGGCGACATGCTACCAGTTGCTCCGCGGCGTGCTCGCGCTTTCGAACGAACTGGCGCGCCGCGCTGGTATCACACGCAACACCCCCGCTCAGGTGGCCAACTCCAGCACGATCACGGTGCCCGATGCCTCGGAGGTCGATCGTCTTGCCGGATGCGTGGTCTTCAAGCGAGACGAACTCGGGGCAACTCTCGCTCGGCACAACTTGCCGGCGCCAGCCTTGGATGCCTTCATGGTTGATGCGGGACGCGCAGAACTCACAACGTACACGAGCCCGGAAGATTCCCGATTGCTCTCTACCCCGCTCGTAGCCTTCGGCGACGACATTGTCGTTGCGGCTCCGACCGACCTGCTCGCCGCGTGGATGCGACGGGTCGTGGGGATGGCTCAGCGTTCGGGACTCGCCGAGAGCGTCGCCGAGCGCTTCTGCGATGGAGTTTGGCGGACAGTTCAAGAAAGCATGTTCCTGCTGTCTGGCACGCCGGTGGTCAACGCGCTTCCCGAGCCGCCGGGGGCGAAGCCGTGGCGTGAGATGCTCTACGCGACCGACTCGGACAAGGCGACGCACGTCATTTTGGTGACGGACCCCCTGGACGACTCCGGTGGTGATGACGCGAACTTCTGGGAGACAGGCGAGCTCGGGGAGATTGTCCAGAGGCGGCTGGAGGAGGTCAACGCCCACTGCGCGCATGCCCATCCCAGAGTCAATGAGCTTGTTCACCTGGTACTCTTTCAATCCATGGGACGGTGGATGATGCTGGGGCTACCGCACTCCGACCTCCCGGTCGGCAAGACCGTGGTGATGACCGCCAACGAGCTATCCATCATCGCGACGCTCGACCCGGATCCCATGACGCTGAGAAACTTCGTCAACGCAGCCGACCGCTTCGCGTTGCGCACGGAGATCCACTCGTTCAGCACGCTCGACACGTACCACCTCTACCGCAGCCGTGGTCAGAGTTTCTACCTGAGCGATGGCCCTCCCGTTCACCACCTGAGTCTGCTGCCCAACGAAGGGGACCTTCTGGCATGCGAGATGCTGACGCGGCGCGACTTCCACGGCGCAATCTCGATCGACGGCGGGACCATCGAGGTCACTCGAAAGCACGACTCCGGGGCCATCCCAATCTACTTCGCACCGACATACGAGAGTCGCAGTCAGTTGGCCCTGCTTGTGGAGGGTTGCGGGCTACCAATTTGGGTCGTCGCATTCACCGACGGGTCATCTCGGGCTGCGATGAGCGTGTATCGGTTGCTTGTCGACGCGGTGGCCTACTGGCTTTGGCAGTTCACGTCGTCGCTGCACCAGCCGCTCGGCATGGGGCTCCGCGAGCATGACAAGTTGATCATCGAGATTCGTGTGAAGGGCGACGAGGAGTGGGTCCGGCCACCGCAAAAGAACAGCGCTCTCGATGACGCAGTGGAGATCGGCTCGGACGGAGATCATGGCAGACTGACCGTCACAGTCTCGCCCTCGCTGACCACCCACCTCAAAGGCAACGACAACGTTGGCGAGCGCGAGCTGATGCGCCGCGTCTTGCGAGGAGTCTCGTCCCTTTGCCTGCCGGCAGCGTCGCTCAGCGAGTCGGCGATCAACGCCTGTATCGATCGGCACGCGCCTCTCGGTCCGAAGAAGATGTGCCATCTGCTGGAGGCAGACCGCCATCCAACGCTCAGACCAGCGGCGCGAGGGCGCGTCCGGTTGGTCCAGGCCGCCGTCGAGCAGATGCTGCTCGACGATATCGGGCACTACCTGCGCAACGAACGCGGCGTGCAGACTAGCCCGTGTGCGACGGCGAAAGAAGGCACAGCGCTGCTCAACCATGCCGTCGAGTATGTGTTCGGCCGACTGGAACGACTCGTGTCGAAGCTCTCGCCGTTACGGCTGATCGAGGGGCTGCTCGAGTTCCACGAGAGGCTGATCCGGGAGCGGGACTATCACGCGATCACGCTCGCAAACCGGCTCGCGTGCTACTCGAACGCGCCGGAGCTGGCGGCGGACTATGCCAAGGAGGGTCGCGAACGTGGCATTGCGTCAGTGGCGATACGGTTCCTGATTGAGTACGTTGCCGCCCGGCCGCCCGAGGGCATTCGCCCCTTCTCGCTCTCGGTGTTCGACGAGCTCATGGCGATGGCGGCGACGATCATCCACTTTGGGACGCACAGCGACTATCTCGACAGCGGACTCGTTGAACTCAAGGTCTCGATGCTCGAGTCTGGCCGGGTCGGGATCGGCCGAGAGGCTTTGTCCGACGTGCACGACAAGTACTCAGCACTGCGTGCGCGCGGAGACATCGATCGAAAGTCCGCTACGGCGATGTCAAGTGATGCGGTAGACCCGTATCAGTCGGAACAACGGGCTGTGTTCTCGAACTTCGTGAGTGCATGCCGCTCTGAGTTCGGCGTGGGCTTTGATGAGATCCTCGCAGTAACCGAGGCCGCGACCGCGATCACGCCAAGAGACGCAGCCGTATGCTCACGACCTTTGAATCAGGCTGTGCGCGAAATGGCGGAAGCCTGCAGGCTGCCTTCTGACCGGGTGTCCGCAGTGGTCGAGATGCTCTCCCTGCGTCCGCGGAACCGTTTCTTGAAGCCTCCACCTCCATTCGCTCCACGCGACGTCTACCCGTGGAGGTACACACGTCCACTTTCGCACGCGCGACGGCCGTTCGTCATCGCTCCCGACGGATCGAGTGAGCGCCTCGTGTGGGGCGCTGGACACGTCTCCCGTTTCCCCGGGTACTTCCATGACATCGTGCTCTCAGAGAGGCTTCAGGCAAGTACGCAGCAGATGCGAGAGGCGGTCGGTCGCGCGGTGAACCTCGCCGGCAAGCGATTCGCTCACGAGGTGGCTGAGGTATGCAGATCGTTCGCCTCTGGAAGGGTCTTCCTTCATGTTGGCAAGATCGGCGCTGTTCCGATCGCCGATGCCGACCGAAAGACGCTCGGCGACATCGACGTTCTCGCTGTTGACGCCCGGCGACACGCCATCTATGTCATCGAATGCAAGGATCTGGAGTCGGCACGCACGCCGCGTGAGTTGGCCAACGAGATTGCCAAGCTCATGGCGGATTCATCGACGTACCGCAGTACATCGACCAAGCATCTGCGCCGAATGGAGTGGGTGCGGGCGAACATCGACCAGGTTCTGGCCATGGCAGGAGAGCCCAACACCGGGCGATGGCGGGTACGCGGAGGGATCGTGACCAGTATCGAGTTGCTTGGCCCCCTCTTGAAGCCTGGCCAGCTTCCGGTCGCATCGCTGGCTCAGGTGAAGCGAGACGGGCTGCAGTGGTGTCGGAGTGTGTGAGTTGACATTGCCTTGTGCTCGCGGATAGTTATAGACGACCTCTGCGTTGTATAACGCAGACTGCAAAGTGCCGCACGATCGGGTGTGTACCAGGACGCAGGAGCGTGCGCGATCTGTCCTGGATCGTCCTTTCTTCGATAGTCACGCGCTCGTGTTGACGGAGGTGCTCCAGCCACGAGCCACAGTGAATTCTTCCAAGTGCAGATTTGGGTCTTCGAGGCTGAGGACGATACTCCATGAGGTACTGCCGTCGCGGAAGCGGATCTCGCGCACGGGCTGCATCGCTTGGACGAAAGCGTCGGCGTTGTGCGGATCGACTTGGTACTCGATGATCAACGTGACTTCGCCGCCTACCTCTTCGTGTGCATCCGAGATCATCGCGTCGGCCAGTGAGCGACGGGCGCCAGATCACTGCTGGGCGATGACGGCAGTCGGAGAATAGGTGTAGCAAGAAAGCCGCAAGCCATCACGCCAGAGCCGGCCAGGAGCGATGTCGCGAGATCCCATCGGGTGGCCACCTAACCCCATATGTACGACCCGGCCGTCATGGCGCCGAAGAACACGATCAGATGGAACGAAGAGTGCCCGCGCACGGACCTAGGAGAATACCGCGACCTGGACCGCGACTGTGACGCCAATCATGCAGACGATTCACGCAAGATCCGCCGCGAGCAGGATGTTGCATGAAACCAGGAAGGACGACGTGAACGCCAGAGCCGAGGCGGACGAAGCGACAACGATGCTGGTGCAAGCCACGAGCGCGTAGATCGACATCGACTTCCGAAGCCTCGACAAGAGCGCCGCTCTCAGCACGGCACCGAGGCCTATGCAGGTGAGCAGCACGCCGTGAGCCGTAGCGCCGAGTTGCATCTCAACTCGGACGACCAGTGGCAACAGGCTCCAGAGCAAGCTGGAGCCGTACACACGGCCGCCGAGGTTCGAATCGGTGACGCTCAGCGGGCCTTGCCGCTTGCGACTGGCTTTCCTCATGCTCTCCGGGCCATCGCTCAAGCAGAACGATCTATCGCTGCTGGACGCCCGCGTCATCGTCAGGATGTCCGTCAACAACGCCTGGTCGGTACGGCGTCCGACGCTGTGAAACGCGTGGACGACCCCGAGCGGCTTATCGACTTGGGGTGGAAGCGCCGGGGCATCCTGAAGTTCTTCCCCACGTGCATGTGGGACAAGCGGCTAAAGGGATGAACCCCGACGGCACGATCCGCGACAGCGCTTTCAAGGTCCACCAGATGCCGGAACGCGTGGGCGCGCTACGGGGCAAGTGAACGACCTCGGGTCGGCGCGATCCGGCCCGAACCACTTGAGCCGCTCGAACAACCCGTGCGGCGGCGTTACCGTTGGGCCTATGACCCTCGCTGCCCAGCTCGCCTCGATGATCCTGCGTTCGGGCCTGCCCGAGACGCTCCCGCGTGACCCGATGCCGCTGCTGCGCGCGTGGTTCGATCAGGCGATGAACGACAAGCACATGCCCAACCCCGACGCGATCGCGCTGGGCAGCGTGAGCGCGCAGGGCCGACCGGCCGTGCGCGTGGTGCTGGCCAAACGGATTATCGATGCGCCGCCGGCAGTAGTGTTCTTCACCAACTACACCAGCCGAAAGGCGCAGGAGCTCGACGCGACGGGCGTGGCGGCGGGGGTGTTCAACTGGGACCACCATACGCGTCAGGCGCGGGTCGAGGGTGTGGTGAGCCGTGCGAGCGCTGCCGACAGCGACGCGTACTTCGCCAAGCGGCCGCTGCTGTCGCGGATCGGCGCGTGGGCCAGCCACCAGAGCCAGCCGATTGCCTCGCGGACCGAGCTGATCGACGCCGTGCTTACGCAGATGAAGCGTTTTGGCGTCGGACTGACCGACCTTATGGGCGAGAGCAGCAAGCCCTTCGAAATCCCCCGGCCCGAGTTCTGGGGCGGGTACGTGCTGAGCATCGAGGCGCTGGAGCTCTGGTGTGCCGGCGGCGGTCGCGTACACGACCGCGCCCGCTGGGCCTACGACCGCTCCACCAAGGCCTGGACCTATGCGACGCGGCAGATGCCGTGATGACGCTCGCGCGGGCGCGAGTAGTCGTCATCGCGGCCGTGCCCGCTCGGGGACTCGCGCTCGATCTCGCACGTTGTGAGCGGCGAGCTCATTCCCGACAGCGTGACGATGCACTGGGCGTGGTCGTGGCCGCGGACCAGCAGCGTGCCCCACGCGGTGATGGGGTTCCCGCCCATCTAAACAGCGATGTGGTACGCCGTTGAGATGGCGGAGTAGTGCCTCTTCGAGGAGTGGTACGTCGGTGTTCAGGCGGGGCCGGGTTAATCGCACGAGTCGTGCCGCAGAACGACGACGTGGCACCTAATCCGCCGGCGTATTCCACCCGATGATCACGGACGTCAAGTCCAACTCGGAGGCGACGGCGCATCTCGAGGCGACGCATCTCTTCGTTGGGACGTGGGTGGAGGGGAATCGGCGGTGATATCGCGACACGTGGACAGCACGTTGCCAGCGAAATCCTCTGCACCCGTGAAAACACGCGTTGCTCACGCCGGAGTTCTCAGCCGACTATACGAAGGCAGACGTGCGAGACAACCTCATATCACAGCATCCGATGTGGCCACGCTCAATTCACGCTGGATACGTCGACTGCTGCGGATTACTCGCTCAATGGCCGTACCGCAACGTCTGCTCTCTGCACGGAACGGGCATTGTCCACAAGCACAAAAGCGGATTTAAACACTGGTGACGTCGCGCCTGGTCCGGAACTCTGAATGTCAATCGAAAGGTATGCCGAAGTGCTCAGGCTTGGTCAGCTAGAACCGAAGGGTCACTTTCCACTCGGCACAGGAGCCCTCTCGGTCGGGGTCACGCCCCGTACCGGCTCCTTCGGAAGTTGTTGAGTAGCGGGAGCTCTCGGGGCCCGAAGTCGTAGCGCCATCGCCAGGGCCTGTCGACTGAAGTCGATCGATTCCCCCAGAATCCTGGTGGCTTCTTGGTCAGCATGGAACCCGCGAGAGTTCTCGCTGCTAATAAAGTCGAGTCTCCACATCGCCTTCCTTTGCAACGAGAAGACTGGGGCGAGTTGCTCATCAGTCGCCCCGGAAGCTTTTGCTTCGAGGATGGCATCGAGCATGTCCGTCATCGCGACCGCAGCACGGTCCATTTGAGCCATGGTCCGGCTCTGGATCGTCTCCACCTTCTCACGAAGCGTTGCTTCGTCATCGTTGTGGCATTGCTGGCACGCGTTGTTGATGTTCTTCATCGGGCTCTGAATGTTGTGGCTGCTGACCTTCATCGCCCCTTCGCGTTGATACGGCATGTGGCAGTCCGCGCAGCTCACGCCGCTCCGCGCGTGGATGCCTTGGCTCCAGAGTTCAAACTCAGGGTGCTGCGCCTTGAGAACCTCTGCGCCGGTCTCTCCATGTTTGTAGTCGTAGAAGCCCGAGCCGTCGGGGAACTTCTTGGCGTCCCAGTGAGCCTCCATCTCTTCCACCTTGAGACCCTTAGCCCAGGGGAACTCGAGTGTGTCTTTGGTCGCGCAGTAGTACTCCACGTGACACTGTCCGCAGACAAGGGACCGCATCTCCTGGCGAGTCGCGTCCTTGTTGGGATCGAACGGCCGATCTCGATCGCCACGCCTCCACTTCTCGATGCTGGGCAGGTGGGGCGTCGGCTCGTTGCTCGCCGCGAGCGCCGCGATACCGAGCATAAAGCCAGGGCGCGTCACTCGCACCGTCATGGTCTTGGGATCGTGGCAGTCGATGCACGACACCGGGTGGGCTTCTCCCGTGATGGCTGGATGGTCACTCGGGATCTTCTGGCCAGCGAACTCGCCTGTGAAGCCGCCGATCGGGGGCTGGGGAACAGCGGGCTTGTTCTCGCCAGGAGTGCCGTCCGGAGAAGACGTCAGCAGCGTGTAAACCTCGGAGTACGGCTTGCGGCTGACTTCTTGGAACCCACGGATCACCGCATCCATATTGAAATCAGACGCCAGAGCTTTATCGTCGTGCGGCAGCCCCATTACCTTCAAACCTTCACGCCGGTACATCACCGTGTTGGATGCATGGCAATGCAGGCACGCGCCGGCCTGCGGCTTCTGAGTGACACGCTCAGTGACGCCCTGGTCGTAGAGCATATAGGCGTGTCCGCGGGCCTCACGATAGTCGATGCTGAAGGCATATCCCGCATAGAGCCGCTTGAGCCAAGGGTACTTATCGAGTTTGCTCTCGGGGAGCGCGCTCGAGCCGCCGTAGAACTTGTCGCCCGCGGTCGATTTCCAACCGTCGAACTGGTGAGGCCAATTGCGCCCCCACGGCTCGGGGTCCGTGCTGATCTCGTCGACTTCCGCAACACGCACGAACGGCTGCCGCGCCGCCTGCTTGTGCCCGAACATTGTGATCAGCACCCACGTCACCAACAACGTGCCGACGACGGCAACGACAAACACGAGGGCAAGCAGCATCGCACGCCCGGCCCGGTGTGAAGCCGCGTAGGTGGCAGGCTGTGTCGAATCTCGCGTGGCCATTTCTGTTCCTCGTGTCGCGGTTCAGCCGCGAATTAGTCTCGTTCAGCGTATCCAGATTCCCGTCCGGCGTGCCCGACGCTGCCATGGCAGTGCACGCACAGTTGCATCTGACCACCAGGCTCGGCGGGGAGCATGTGGTCGACGTAGTCTGCATGACAGTGCAGGCAGGCGCTTTGTGTCACTCGACGGTTGCGTTCCTTGATCTGGATCGGTTCGTGGAAGTTGCCCGTCGTGAACGCCAGCGAGTGGAAGAAGCCATTGTCGCCCTTGGTGATCCACTTGCCCGCAAAGTCGTGCGGCAGGTGGCAATCGTTGCACGTCGCAACCCCGTGATGGCTTGACTTCACCCAAGCGTCGTAGTGCTCCTGCATCACGTGGCAGTTGGCGCAGGACGCGGGGTTGTTGGTGAGGTAGGCGGCACCGTCGCCGTATCCGAACGTGAAGGCCCCAAGGCCGCCAAGCACGCCGAGGGTGCCCGCGCACAGCACGGACAGCACCGTAACCGCTCGCGCAGAGAGAACCTTCTTCTGGGCTGAGTCTGCGGTTGTCGCTGGTGCGGTGGGGGGCTCGGTCACGGTGCTCTCCGTCAGACAGATACAGGATAAGCGTATACGAATACGCTCTTCAAGCCGTCTGTGCGATCATTCTCGGAGCGGCGTCGGCCGCCAACGGTTCTGCATCCCCGCCAGCGCGATGATCGCCAGTTGCGACGCGACGAACACCACGAGCCAGAGCATTGCGGAGTCCATGAACCCATAGGCGTGCAGCCCGACGCCGAGCATGTTGGTCCCGAACCAGCTCCACGCTGTGACAATGTTGCCGACGACGGCAATCGCCGCGATCCCTCGGGCCTGGATCATGCCGCCCCATCGCGCGTGCAGGATGATCGCGTTGATGAGCACGACCAATGCTGCGCCATTTTCTTTCGGATCCCAGCCCCAGAACCGGCCCCACGACTGATCCGCCCAGATCCCGCCCAGCACCGTGCCGACAAAGCTGAGCAGCAGCGCGAAGCAGACCACCCCGTAGACCATCCGGAGCATCGCCCGCTCGCGCTCCGCGTTGACGGCGGTCGTAAACACCCGCCCGATGAGATAGACCGACGCGATCGCGCCCGCGAGGAACGTCGCGGAGTATCCCAACGTGATCGTGATGACATGGGTCGCGAGCCAGAAGTTGCTGTCGAGCACAGCCTGCATCATCTGCATCGTGTCGCCGTCGTTGCCGAGGTTGTGCGCGATGATCAGCGTCGCCGCCCCGATCGTCGCCGAGCCCAGGATCGACACGCCCAGCGGGAAGAGTCGCTCCATGAACACGCCCGCGAGCGCCGCGGCCCAGCCGACGAAGACCGCGGACGAGTACAGGTTCGTCACCGGCGGTCGGTCCGTCAGGTAGATGCGAAGCCCGATCGCGACGGTGTGCACGAGCACGGCCGCGGTGAGCAGAGCCAAGGAGCCGACCCGAAGCCGCTCGGCCCCAGGACTGGCCTGCTGGCGCGAGCGCAGGATGAACGAGAAGCACACGCCCAGAAAGGCGAGCACGTAGACCGCGGCGGTCCCGGTGAACAACGAGGCGCGATTGAATAACACCTCCAGCCGCATCCGCTGCATCACCTCGGGCATCGAGGCTTCGAGCAGCTTCGTGTATGAAGCCTGCGCGGAGTTGAACGTCTCGGCGTCGTCCTCGCTCGCGGCCTTAAGCATCGTCGCCAGGTACGCCACGCTCGGGTGTGGCGTGTTCGAGCTCCGCTCGTCCATGAACGCTTCGTTGAAGGGACGCCACTCGCCGTCCGGCGAAAGCGGCGGGATCGCGAAGGGCTCGCGCAGCTGAGCGTGCGAGAGCAGTGTGTTCACACGCCGGTGCAGTTCCAGCACCGCCCGCTGGAACGGATCTCGGTCGCGGGGCTCAACGTTCGACGCCCTCTGCGCCTGCTCGGCGATCTTGTCCCACTTGGGCTGAATCGCCGAGAGCGGGATCCGTCCGCCGTCCTCCGGTGCACGATCCAGCATCGCGAGAAGATCGGGATGGTCGACACGAAGGATCGGCAGTCCCGCGGCGCGATCAGGGTTGGTGACGAGGTCGAGCAGGAATGTGGTCGCGGGCACGACGCCCTTGTCCGTGCGCACCTGTTGGCGTCCGCCCGCGAGCATGAGCATCGACCGCGCCGCCGTGTCGAGCGGCTTGATCCGACCCCCAGCCGACACGGGCAGTTCCGCCAAGGACCGCACGTTGAGGTCTGACTGCGGCATCGGCCTCAGCAGCGCGCTGCACGCGATCAGCAGACCGAACACACCGACCGCCCAAGGCCAGACGTGTCCGAGCGCAGCGGCGGGCTTCTTCGTGGGTGTGGGCTCGCTACCCGTCCGCACGGGCCCGTGCTCTGCGCGGCGGCGCAGGAATACGACGAGCGATTGGCCAAAGTGCCACGTCATCCCTCCGCCCACCAGAATGCACGCGACGTACGGCAGCAGCCAACCCGGATTGCGCACCACCTGGAGGACGGTCCCGCTGCCGTCGGGCTTGTACGATGACTGATAGAAGGTCATGCCCGCGTACCGCAGCGGGTTGTTCATCCAGATCCTGACCTCGCGGTCGGTGCCATGCTCCGGGTCGACCAGCCGGACGTCGCTGGAGAAGTTCCGCGCGATGTTGGTACCGGTAAATCGATCGTGCCTGAAATCAATCAGGTGCAGCGTGAACGGCAAGTACGTGCGCCGGTATCGCAATGCCAGGCCAAAGGCCGCGTCACCATGCGCCACGCGCTGGGGCTCGATCAGCGAGGTCGACACCATCCATGTCCCGAGCTCGGTACCGCCTCGCAGAAGTGTCACGTACGCCGCAGGCGAGTCGGACTGCGAGCCTTCAACACCGGCGACACGCGGCTTGTCCTCGGCACGGGCTTTCAGCCCAATGCCCGCAGTTGCCTCCGTCTTCCCGTGCGCACGCAGCAACTCGGCGTTGGCCATCCACCGATCAACTCGCACCTCAAAGGGTAGCCGCTCATCAACGATCGTCGCTCCCGACCGAGCGGCGCCGGCGAGCATCCAGCCCGGAATCGTGATCACCCGGTCGCGGCTCGGATCGCTGGGATCGATCAAGGCCAGCTCGGCCTCGCGGATGTCCTCGACGAACGAGCTGCTCGCTCCCTCATCGATGGACATCAACCCCTCGTCGGCCATGAAGCCCGTGACGAACTCGCCTGCGAGCAGAACGATCAGGCCCGCGTGCAGCACCAGCACACCGACACGCTTCCGCGTAGCCTTAAACCGGATGGCGTGGGCTGCGAGCAGATTCACGATCATCAGGCCCGCGATCGTCAGCCCGCCTGGAATCGGCACGCGAAAGCCAAAGTCCCCCGAGGGAACGAACAGCCCCGGGTCCGCCATCGCGACCCACGACCGGAAGTACTCGTCGACCGCCTGCCAGACGCCGAGCTTGGTCTGGGCGATCGTGCCGATGAAAATGAGTACCATCGCCAGCGTCATCAGTACGACCGTCAGCTTCAGGGACGCCAGAATCTCAACCAATCGCCGCATCAGTTGCCACCTTTATCGCCAAGACCCGCGATCGATCGGGCCATCCCGAAGAGGTCGGCTTCGAGTCGATCGGCCACCTCGGCGTCCGTGACGGTTGCCCGCACAAACCAGGTCTGATCGCCGGTCTCGTCGTAGACCCCAGCCGCCAGCATCACACCCCCTGGTGCTTCAATCCGGGTCTCGTAGCCGGCGTGACCTTTTGCCGAGAAGCGGACGACCGTCTCATCCAGCTCGGCTTCCCCGATCGGTGGCAAGCCCAGTTGTCCGCGCCAGCGATTGATGTTCGCGAGTTCGCCACCAACGCGACCACCGAAGCGCGTCACCGCGACCTCCACCGGTCCGGCAGGATCGGGCGCGATGTACGTCGCTAGCCGCATCTGCCGCGGGTTTGGGTCCTCAGTCCAGCCAGCCGGAACAGCCCACTCACGGCCGGGCTCTTTCGCCGGGCGGGCCGCAGCGGGCCCGGACTCGGAGACCGGCTCCGATGCCGCGGGAACACTCTCGACGCCCTTGCCGATCGAGTGTTCCTGAATTCCGACCCGCTCACAGCCTCCGAGCAAGAGCATCGCACATCCAGCGGCGAGTCGACACGCCAAGACGGCTCGCACGCGCTGGTACTGTAACAGACGGCGGCAATTGTCGAGGTCGATCCTCATCGTGCACAAGCCTATTCACTTCTCCGGTGCCGAGGGCATCGAGTGGAGCGGGTCGGATACGTCTGGATCACGAACTCTTCGCGTTGTTTCTCGGGGCCAGTCAAGTTGTGCTCTGCCCTATGCATCCGCTCCTGCATGGAGTCGCTGGCGATCAGCGTCGAAGTACTCGCCGAGAGATCGTGGCCCCGAGGCGTCACCCAACGCCTCGGCGGAAGTGGCGTAGGGGCACGATCACGCGCCGTTTCAGCAGTGCGGCGATGCTCCGGTGGATTGTGAGCCTCCGCCGATCGAGCTTCAGGATCCTGACCGAACTCGTCGAATGTCGCGACCACATCCCACCCTGGTGATGTAGCCGTGGGGTCCCAGCCTCTTCGACTCCCAAGTGAGCGGGCGGCCACACCCGCGTCCTCCCTTGTGGCGTCCCACCTGCCATCCGGATGCGATCAAAGCCCGAACTTTTCATGCGCAGCAGCCTCCGTGAAAAAACACCCGAGTGATTGACAGGGGGACATTTGGTCGATATCTTTATCCAGATATCTGCCAAGGAGACGGTCATGGGCCTCGAAGACACTGTGAAAGCGAGTTCCTCTTCCAGCGATGCGACGATGCGGGACACGACAAATGAGTGGCACCCACCGCAGGACGGCGGACTGCGAGAGGTTGGGAAGGCCTTTCTCATGGCCTGCTTGGTGATGGCCCCCATTCTCGGGTTCGGGGGACGCGAGGTTTACAAGACGTGGAAGGGGCAGGAGGATGCACGGCTGGCCGCCATCAAGTATGGCCGAGCCCACGCGGATCTCGTCGCCGCACCAGCCCTTCCGTTGTTGTCGGTCGAAGAAGCAACGCACGGGCGCGATCTCTTCGCCAGAGCCTGCGTCGCGTGCCATGGTGCCGATGCACGGGGAGTGCAGGGACTCGGCAAGAACCTTCTCGAAAGCAACTTCGTCGCTACGCAAGACGACGAACAGTTGAAGCAGTTCTTGATCACGGGCCGGCCGAACGCCCAGCCTGTGGGGATGCCGCCAAAAGCGGGGCGAGACGACTTGACGGATGAGGACCTTCGTCACTTGGTCGTCTATATGCGCGGACTTCAGGATCCAAGGCGCATGCCCGCACTTCCAGCGATGGTGGCCGACGCTCCGCCCACGGCGGCGCAGCAGGACGCGGCGCTCGCAGCTGCTGGCGGCGACAAGGAGCTCGCCGGGTACATCGCGAGCGGAGACAAACTGTTCCATAGCTCGTGCATCGCTTGCCACGGCAAGGGCGGGGTAGGCATCGCGGGCAATGGCAAGGCGCTGGCCAACAACGAGTTCATCCGGTCGCTCGACGACGACAGCCTGCTGGCCTTCATCAAGCAGGGCCGATCGCCCACGGATCCGAAGAACACCACCGGGATTCAGATGCCGCCCAAGGGCGGGAACCCGGCGATGAGCGACGACGACATCCTGGATGTCATCGCCTATTTGCGGACGCTGCAGGGCACCAAGCCCAGCACTCCTGGCGGCAAGTGAATCGCACCCGCGGCTGCGAGCCGGCCTTCGGCATCGCGTCCGCACAACTTTGGAGACTCAGCATGAGAATGGCTTCACCGACTCGATATCGCACCATGTGGACACTGCTCCTGGCTGCGGGTGCCGCGCTCGCCTGCTTCAGCCCCGACGCGATCGCGCAGCAGGAAGGCCGTCGTCGCCGCAGCGGCACTCAGGAGGCCAAGCCCGTCGAGATCACCCCAGAGCAACTCGCGCAGCTCACGAAGATCGCCAACGACCGCAAGCTGAATGTCGACGATCTCCTGGCCGCCGCCAAGACGTTCATGCCCAGCGGTCGGCATGACGAGTACGTGCTGTTCTCCTCGGGCGGGCAGAGCGGACAGGTTTTCGCGATCGGGATCCCGAGCATGCGCCTGCTGCGGTCGATCGCGGTGTTCACGCCCGAATCGTGGCAGGGCTACGGCTTCGCGGGCGACAAGGACCCGATTCGCGAGTCGCTCAAGATCAACGGCAAGCCCGTGGAATGGGGCGACACCCATCACCCCGCTTTGTCGGAGACCAAGGGCGACTACGACGGCGAGTTCCTGTTCATCGGCGACAAGGCCAACGCCCGGCTGGGCGTCATTGATCTTCGTGACTGGGACTGCAAGCAGGTCGTCAAGAACCCGCTGACGATCAGCGATCACGGCGCGGCATTCGTGACGCCGAACACGGACTACGTGATCGAGGGTGGTCAGTACGGAACGGTGCTGGGTTACGGCTACGCCCTGCCCGAGGACTACAAGAAGTCTTACCGCGGCATGGTGACGATGTGGAAGTTCGACCGGGCCAAGGGCCGGATCGACGAGTCGCAGTCCTTCGCCCTGGAGCTGCCGCCCTACTGGCAGGACCTTGCCGACGCGGGCAAGCTGGCCAGTGATGGGTGGTTCTTCATCAACTCGTTCAACACGGAGATGGCGACCGGCGGCGTCGAGAAGGGCAGCCCGCCCTTCGAGGCTGGTGCCAGTAAACGTGACATGGACTACCTGCACATCATCGACTGGAAAAAGGCCGAGGCCGCTTTCAAGGCGGGCAAGGCCGAGAAGGTCAACGGATTCCCGCTGCTCAAGCTTGCGACGCTGGTGGAGGAAGGCATCCTGCACTTCGCTCCCGAGCCCAAGAGCCCGCACGGTGTGGACGTGACTCCCGACGGAAAGTACATGGTGGTCGCCGGCAAGCTGGACCCGCACGTGACGGTCTACTCCATCGAGCGGATCAAAAAGGCGATCGCCGAGAAGAAGTTCTCGAGCAAGGACGAGTACGGCGTTCCGGTGCTGGACTTCGACGCGGTCAGGGAGGCACAGGTCGAGTTGGGCTTGGGGCCCCTCCACACCCAGTTCGATGACAAGGGCTACGCCTACACGTCGCTCTTTCTCGATTCGGCTGTCGCGCGATGGAGCCTGGGCGGCGAGACGGCCAAGAAAGCCCCCGAGGGCGACTGGAAGCTCGTTCAGAAGACCCCGGTGCAGTACAACATCGGGCACCTGTGCGCCGCCGAGGGCGACACTGTGAGTCCCGACGGCAACTTCCTGGTCTCCATGAGCAAGTGGTCGGTCGATCGGTTTCTCACAACGGGCCCGCTGCTCCCGCAGAACTTCCAGCTCCTCGACATCGTTCAATCCGGAACGACCATGCCGGTGATCTACGACAGCCCCATCGGCGTCGGCGAACCGCACTACTGCCAGATGATCAGGGCCGACAAGCTCAAGACCTGGAAGGTCTACCCCGAGGTCGGCTGGGACCCGCACAAGCAGATGCTCTCACCCGACGCTCCCAAGAAGGGTGACGAAGGCGTGACGCGCGAGGGCAACAAGGTGCTGGTCAAGATGACTGCCGTCCGCAGCCACTTCAAGCCCGAGCACGTCGAGGTCAACGAGGGTGATGTGATCACCTGGCGCATCACGGCGATGGAAACCGCGCAGGATGCGACGCACGGATTCTGTATCGGCGGGTACAACGTGAACCTGTCGCTCGAGCCGGGCGAGTACACCGAGTTCACGTTCACCGCCGATCGGGCGGGAACGTACCCCTACTACTGCACCGAGTTCTGCTCCGCTCTGCACCTGGAGATGATGGGCTATCTGCACGTGAAGCCCAAGGGAAACGCTGCCGTGCCGGCGAAGGACGCTGATCACGTGGCTGCTTCCAAGTAGGCTCGTCGTCCGTCGCGGGTGAGAATCCGCGACGGGTATTGAGCACACGTTCCGCCGCGAGGGTTCTGGACACTCGCGCCGCAGTTGGCGACAAGGAAAGTAGTTGACCCATGAGCAAGCTCTTCACCTCCCTGATCGGTCCACGGATCCCGCCCGAGGAGCTTCATGCACGCCGCTGGCGGTATCTGACGCCAACCGTGATTTTCATGGCGGCCCGTGTGCTCTTGCTGGTGTCGATCTTCTTCCCGTACTGGCACATGGAGCTCGAAGCGCCCCAGTATCCCAACGGTCTCTTCCTCACCGCGTACTGCAATCATCTCACGGGCGACGTTCGTGAGATCGACGGGCTGAACCACTACATCGGGATGCGACCCCTCGGCGAAGCCGCAGCGTTCGAGCGGGCAGCGGCGGTGTGGATGATCATCGCGATGTTCCTGCTCGTCGAGGGCGCTGCGGCGATCCACAGCAAGTGGGCCGTGCTACTCGCGCTTCCGGCGGTGACGTTCCCGATTGGTTTCATCGTCGATTTGTACTACTGGATGCGCACCTTCGGGCTCAACCTCGATCCAGGTGCGCCGCTGTCATCGTCTGTCAAGCCATTCGTGCCCACCGTCATCGGCGAGGGCGGGATCGGACAGTTCAAGACCTACGCGGAGTTCGGGACGGGGTACTGGCTTGCGGTCGCTGCCGCCGCGCTCATCGTCGTAGGCTTCTTCTTCCATCGTCGGGCGTATAAGCCGCTGTTCGCCAACAGCCAGCCAGACAAGACCCAGCGCGACACAGGCCGGGAAGGAGCCACGCGGTGAGTGCTTCCGGACTCGATAGCTTCGGGTTTCGCCCATGGTCCTACCCGGCTCATCGCCCGCGGTCCCCATGGCAGCTACTCGCACTGGTGGGCCTGTTCATGACTTCACCGTGCACCGCGCAGGAACACGCCGCGCCGCGCGACGTGTCCCCGAGAACAACGGCCGAGCGTGAGCTCGGTCCCATCGGGCGTCTGCTCGCGTCGGCACGACCCGGCGACACCGTGCGCGTACCCGCCGGTACCTATCGAGAGCACCTGCAGATCGACAAGCCCGTCACCCTCGTCGCTGACGGCGCCGTGACCATCGACGGTGGTGGATCCGGGGACATCATCGAGATCGTCGCTCCCGACGTGACGATCCGGGGCTTTGTGATCCGCAACACGGGCATAGACCTTGACCAGGAAAACGCCGCCATACGCGTCCTTGCACCACGCGTGACACTCGAATCGAACGTCCTTCAAGACATCCTCTTCGGCATCGACCTGCGCGAGTCTCCGGATAGCCGCATTATCGCCAACACTATCGGCGGCAAACGGCTGGACATCGCTCGACGCGGCGACGGGCTGCGTCTATGGCGTGCCGACCGCGGCATCATCGAAGGCAACAGGATCCATGACGGCCGCGACGCGATTCTGTGGTACTCCTCCGGTGTGATCGTTCGTGGGAACACCGCCCATGACTGCCGGTACGGCCTCCACCTCATGTTCAGCGACGACGTCACGATCACCGATAACGAGCTCACCGGCAATTCGGTGGGCGTTTATCTCATGTACAGCACGGGCGTCACGCTCATGGGCAATCGCCTGCTCAAGAACCGTGGGCCCAGTGGGTACGGCATCGGACTCAAGGAGACCGATCGCTTCACGGTGCGCAACAACCTGATCGCGGGCAATCGCTCCGGCGTCTATCTCG
This sequence comes from Phycisphaerales bacterium, assembly GCA_022843545.1. Lineage (GTDB taxonomy): Bacteria > Planctomycetota > Phycisphaerae > Phycisphaerales > UBA1924 > JALHNL01. The sequence goes on from JALHNL010000003.1 coordinate 46,648, forward strand.
ATGGGTCGCCGTTCACCGACGCTCAGCCCGGCATCTTCGAGTCCAACACTGTCGCATACAACGATGTGGGCTTCACGATCCTCCCATCGAGCCGCGGCAACGAGATTGTCGGCAACAACTTCATCGACAACATCGACCAGGTTGCCGTGGCCGGGAGGGGCTCGCTGGATGGGAACCGCTTCTGGAAGGGCGAACGCGGCAATTTCTGGAGCGATTACACAGGCTACGACCAGAACAACGACGGCATCGGAGACTTTGTCCACGAATCACAGACGCTCTTTGAGAACCTGATGGACAAACGACCCGCCCTCCGCCTCTTCCTCTTCAGCCCGGCACAGCAGGCCATCGAATTCGTCGGGCGGGCGATTCCAGCCGTTCGTCCAGAGCCCAAGTTCACGGACGAGGTGCCGCTCATGCGTCCGCTGCCGTTGCCTACTTGGACGCCAGATGTCCCTCCATCACACTTTCCAATCCTCATCGCTGGTGGGTCTCTCCTCGCGATTGGCGTGAGCATGCTTGCCCTGGGATATGAGCGTCGCCGCTCGGGCGATGGTTCGAGCGGAGAGAAGCCAGCACGAGGTGCCGCATGATCACGATCACCAACTTGATCATGAGATTCGGAAGGACACCCGCCGTAGACGACGTGTCATTGTCGCTCGATCAAGGCGACGCGGTCGCGCTTTGGGGTTCCAACGGCGCCGGCAAGACCACCCTTATCCGATGCGTGCTCGGTCTGCTACGTTACCGCGGCACGATCACCGTTGGTGGCATCGACGTGCGCCGGAATGGCAAGGCGGCACGGATGCTCATCGGCTATGTCCCACAGGAACTGGGGTTCTACGACGAGCTCAGGGTGGACTCGGCAATCTGCTACTTCGCCCGCCTGAAGGGCATCACGAATATCTCGCCTGCGGTCTCACTTCAGGGTGTCGGTCTCGCCGGAAACGGCGGCAAGCGTGTCCGCGAGCTCTCCGGCGGGATGAAGCAGCGTTTGGCGCTGGCAATCGCTCTTCTGGGCGATCCGCCCATCCTGGTGCTCGACGAAGTCACCGCAAGCCTCGATGCGCTCGGACGTCACGAGTTTGTCGGGCTGCTCAGGCAGCTTACCGGCTCGGGAAGGACATTGCTCTTTGCCTCGCATCGTCTCGAGGAAGTACGGTCGCTGGCACGACGCGTCGCTGTGCTTGAACGGGGGCGACTGCTGCGGATCGACGACTGCGCTCGCTTCGCTCCGGATGCGCAGCACGCCGCCGTGCTGCACCTGCACCTCTCCGCGGACACACGGGTGCCCGCGATCCGGGCTCTCGCCGCGGGCGGCTTCTCCCCGACGCTCAACGGCACAGGCATCCTGGTTCCGGTATCCGCGGAACACAAGGCTGCTCCCTTCCGCATCCTCGCCGAGGCACAGATCGCGGTCGACAACTTCGAGGTCGATGCGGCCGATCACTCATCCGCGCCTCCTGTGACCGGCGACCGTCGGCGCGAGTCATCCACACCCTCGGATTGCGAGGTGACCCAATGAGCACCGTGATACCAGCCGCGGTGGCGTTCGCTTCTCGCCGTCCCCCCTCGATGGCCTCTAACACGTTCTGCATCGCCCGCCGCGAACTCCGCGATGCCCTGAAGAGCCGGTGGTTCGTGTTGTACACGCTGGCATTTGTGGTTCTCGGTCTGGCGGTGTCCTTCGTCTCCGCAGCCGGCACCGGTGGGACTGGCTTCTCTGGCTTCGGTCGCACGACCGCGGGGCTTGTGAACCTCATCCTGCTGGTGGTGCCGCTCATGGCTCTCACCGCGGGTGCTGCGACGATCGCGTCTGATCGCGAACGCGGCATGCTTGCATACCTGCTCTCGCAACCCGTCTCGCCCGTCGAGGTCCTGCTGGGCAAGTACATCGGCCTCGGGGCTTCGCTTCTGGCCGCGATCAGTCTGGGGCTCGGCGCGTGCGCCTTGATCCTCTCCTGGCGCGGCGGCGTGTCGTCGCCTCAGACCATTCTCTGGCTTGCTGGTCTTTCATTTGTGCTCGCCCTGGGAATGCTTAGCGTCGGTGTCATGATCTCGTCGCTCACGAGGCGTGCCTCCGCTGCAGTGGGTGTCGCGATCTTCGTCTGGCTCACGCTGGTGTTTGGTTCCGACCTGGCGTTGATGGCGGGCGCGGTAGCGCTCCACCTGCGGATCAACGAGCTGTTCGCACTTGCGCTCCTCAATCCGCTCCAGGTGTTCAAGATGTGGTCTCTCCACGCGATCGACGCCAATCTCGACGTGCTCGGCCCGGCGGGCCTGTACGCGGTTGAGGAGTACGGACGGAGCCTCCATGCGATCTTTGCGGCCAGTCTGACCACATGGATCGCAATCCCACTTGTGGTCTCATCGATCGTTCTTGCTCGGAAGTCTCCCCTATGAAAAAAGCCTCCTGCATCGTGATCGCACTGGCAGCGTTGCTCCTCTCGGCCTGCGAGCCAGCGCCGCTCTCGGGACCGCCCGACATGCCCCTCGGGCGCCACGAGTGCAAGGCCTGTGGGATGCTCGTCAGCGAAGATCGCTGCTCGAGCGCCCTGCTGGTTGAAAGCAACGGGCGACGCGAGTACTTTTTCTACGACGATCTCGGCTGCATGCTTGACCAAGTGCGAAAGGGGCTTGAGAACACGACGATCGTCAATCACTTCGCCCACGACTACAACAGCCGCTCCTGGGTGTCCGTGGCAGATGCCACTTTCTTGTTCGCCGACCCTGCCAAGTTGCAGACGCCCATGGGGTCCGGGATCGTGGCCTTCTCAACCAGTGCAGATGCCGAGCAGGCCAAGGCCACGTTCGGCGGTCGCACCATGAGCTATGCAGACCTCGCTGAAGCGCGGCGTGTGTGGATGGAAGAACGCTACGGGCGACCGAAGTCACAAGACGGCCAGCCGGCCGGGAAGGGACCGCCATGATCTCTCAGACCATGGAGTATGCCTTGCGGGCGATGACCCACTTGGCGAGTCTCGGCGACGCCGTGGGCACCAGCGAGAAGCTCGCTGAGGCTACCCAGACCCCGCACGACTATCTCAGCAAGGTCATGCGCGATCTGGTTCGAGCCGGGCTTGTCACATCGACACGGGGGAGGCAGGGCGGGTTCGCCTTGGCGCGCCCCGCTTCGAGAATATCTGTCCTCGACATTGTGAACGCGGTTGAACCCCTCCGTCGAATCACGTCGTGCCCGCTGGGCGACCCCACGCATACGCAACTCTGTCCGCTGCACCGCTGTCTTGATGACGCGATGGCACAGATCGAGCATGCGTTCGCGAGCAACACCTTGAGCGATCTCGTCGCCGGAGCGGCAGTCCCGATGGGGTGCCGCCGGCTGGTCGGTGTGGGACTGGCCATTGATCTGAAGCGTTCGGAGAACCACTGATGGCCACGCTTGAACTGACCGACCCCGTCGCCGCGATCGCGATCCAGCGGCCGGATCTACTGGCGCTGCTTGATCGACTTGGCATCGACTACTGCTGCCATGGGTCGGACTCGGTCGCCACCGCGATTGCCGCTGAGACGCCCAGCGAAAGATGTGAGCCTCCACTCGTGTCGGAAGGCGGCGCATGCTCATGCTAACCAAGCTGCTCGTGATCCTCCACGTCTTGGGCGCGTCGGTTTGGGTCGGCGGACACGTCGTGCTGCTCGCTGTGACAATTCCCTCCGCACGGCGTCGCGGAGAGGTGGCCCCGATCCGCGAGTTCGAGGCCGCCTTCTCACGCGTTGGGCTTGTTGCGCTGCTCGTCCAAGTGGCGACCGGCTTTGCGCTGGCCTCGCGGTGGGTCGGGGAGTGGCGAAGCATCCTCTCGAGCCCGAACCCGGCGGCGCACCTCGTACTCGCAAAGATTGGACTGCTCGCGCTGATTGTTGGGCTTGGCACCCATGCATCCCGACGCATCGTGCCCGGCCTCACCATACAGACGCTGCCACGTTTCGTACGCCACGCATGGCTTGTAACGGCTCTCTCGGTTGCGCTCGTGATCTGCGGCGTCTCGGTCAGATTCGGAGGTCTGCTATGAATCGCATTGTCTGCAGTTTGCTGGCGTCGCTTGTGCTCCTCGCCGCGAGCACCGCTGGCTGTACGTCGAGTCCCGCTACGCGTTCGGGCCCGCGGCCCCAGTCTCCGGCCCAGCACAGCACCGCATCTGCCGATCAGCGCGCTGATGCCGCGGGACGCCCATCTGACGTTGATGCCGCGGACTTCATGGACCGGTATCCGATGAGTCGTTGTCCGCTGTGCGACGCGTACCTTGGCTCACGCGGAGAAGCCGTTGAAATAGTCGACTCCGGTCGGCAGATCCGCCTCTGCTGCGACTCCTGCCGACTCGCCTTCGAGCGTGACCCCTCCCACGCACTCGCCCGGATCGATGCCGTGCTGATCGCGGATCAGATGCCGTACTACCCGCTGAAGATGTCCCTACTCGATGCTCGTCCGCTCCCGGAGCGGCCGATCGACTTCGTCTGGGGCAACCGGCTCTTCCGTGCGGTCGATGCGTCCGATCGTGATCGCATCCTCGCCAACCCGGTGGCCGCGATCCGCCGCCTCGACCAGGCGGTCGTCGAGGCCCAGCAACCGATATACGGCATGCCCGACAAGTGCCCGGTACAGGGCGACATCCTGCCCAACGAAGCCCGCATCGACATCGTCGTCGCCAATCGCATGATCCGCGTGTGCTGTGGCCGGTGCGTGAAGGTCGTCAAAGCCAGGCCGTACCAGTACCTCGCGATGGTCGAGTTTGCCAACCGCGAGCGTGCACTGCGAATGAGTGTCGACCCTGAGGAGGTATCGCGGTGATCTCGCAAGATGCACTAGGGAGCAGCACGCGAGGAGCCCTGTTGATGACATCTCAAGGAGTTCGCAGGTGAGCAGCCGAGCAATGGACGAACTCGAGGCACGTCGGGCGACTGTGTTCGTCACCGCGCCATCCATTTCTGCTGGACCGCGTGTAAAGCCTCACTTCAACTGGTCCCAGTTCTTTCACGACGCATTCCGTCCGTTCTATCTGGGTGGGGCTTTCTTCGCAGCGATCGCAGTACCGCTGTGGTTGGGCATGTGGTACCACAATTGCTTCACGCCGTCGCTGCCATCACTGTACTGGCACGCCCACGAGATGGTGTTCGGATTTGCAGGGGCCATCATCATCGGCTTCCTCTTCACCGCAGCTCGCAACTGGACCGGGCTACCGCTCCCCGCAGGGATACCGCTGGGCCTGCTCGTCAGCCTGTGGCTCGTCAGTCGCGTGGGCATGTTCTTCGCGTATGGCCCGGTGTTGGCCGTAGTCGACTCGCTGCTTTTGCTTATCGTGGCTGGTGTGCTGGCGAGGAAGTTCATCCTGGCCCGCAGCTGGCGCAGCATGCCGCTGGTCATCGTGCTCTCGCTGCTCGCTGGTGCCAACATCGCGTTCCACGCGGCCGCCCACAATCTCATCCCAATCTCTCCTCTCCAAGCGATCGAGGCCGGGCTGCTCTTTGTGGTGCTTATCGAGATGATCGTCGGTGGGCGTGTAGTGCCCGGCTTCTCGGCCAACGCGGCCCCCGGCGTGTGGCGGTGGCGCCCCACGTGGCTGCACCCCGGATCATTCATGCTCGCGGCGGCCGCGTTCCTGGCCGACTCGTTCCACGTGCCGGGGCCCTTGACCGGAACGCTCGCCCTGCTCGCCGGGGCAGCCGTCGCCGTCCAGGCGATCGGCTGGAATGCGCTCGCGGCTCGCAGCAATCCGATGCAGTGGATTCTCCACGCCGCCTACGCCTGGATACCGATCGGGCTCGTGCTGCTGGGCCTGGCATCCTTCGGCATTGTGCCGCGCTCCGCGGCGATCCACGCGCTCGCCGTCGGTTCCATGGGAGGACTGATCATCGGGATGATCACCCGGACGTCACTCGGTCACTCAGGCCGGGTGGTACGTGCCGGACGCGTCGAGGTCACGGCCTTCATCCTCGTCCTGCTCGCCGCGGCCCTGAGGGTCGCGTCGGCGCTCATCCCGCCGTTCTACTTCGCTGGCATGCTCGCAGCGGGCACCGCGTGGGCGGCGGCCTTCCTGCTGTACGTCGTCTCTTATGGTCCAATTCTGCTGGGCAAGCGGCCGCCGGGGGATGATGTCCCGGTGCCAGTGGGCCGCCACCGAACGATCGGAGTTCATCCATGAACGATCAGCGTCTCCGTCCGGCACCCGAGTCCCGGTTTGATACTCCTTCCCTCGTCTTTGATCTTGTCGCGGAGGCGGCCGCTGTTCGTGCTGAGGGACCGTCACCGCACGGCCACCGCCAGAAGGCGCTGTACAAGAACGGCAATCGCACGATCGCACTGTTCACGCTCGATGCCGGCGCATGCATCCCCGAGCACAGGACTGCGGGAACAGTCACGATTCAGCCCGTCGAGGGAGAGATCACGGTCGTGACCGATGGTCAGTTACACCGCCTGTGCGTCGGCCACGTTCTGGTCCTCGCCCCCAAGGTTGCACACGATGTCCGAGCTGAACGTTCTGCTTCTTTTCTGCTTCAAGTATCCCTGGTCGCGCCATAGCCGAGCCGAACAACTGCGTCGATCCAACCGATCTCGCGAACACGGAGTCCTCGAGTGCTCACCAATAGGCTTCCCATCATCATCCAAGGCGGCATGGGCGCTGGAGTCTCAGATTGGCGGCTTGCGCGTGCCGTGTCGACTACGGGGCAGCTCGGGGTGGTGTCGGGCACAGCCCTTGACGCAATCGTCGCGCGCCGACTTCAGATGGGTGATCCAGGTGGCCATGTCCGGCGAGCCTTGGCGGCGTTTCCCATCGATGGGGTCGCGGACAACATCCTCAGCCGATACTTCTTACCAGGCGGCAAGATGCCCGACGCTCCGTTCAAGTCCAAGCCACTGCCGTCTGACCGCCTTTCGCGATCGGCCTTGGAACTGCTCGTTGCAAGCAACTTCGTCGAGGTGTTTCTCGCTCGTGATGGCCACCAAGGCCCCGTCGGGATCAACTTTCTTGAGAAGATCCAAGCGACATTACTTCCATCGCTTTACGGAGCGATGCTCGCAGGAGTTTCATGCGTGCTTGTGGGTGCCGGCATCCCGCGAACGATCCCGGGCGCGTTGGACCGATTCGCTCGCGGGGAGCCCGCCGAGGTGACGCTCGATGTAAAGGGGGCGACCTCGGACGATCACTTTGTGACAAGGTTCAGTCCCTCCGAGCTATGGCCGGCGGGTTCCTGTCCACCCGCCCTCGTCAGACCCGCGTTCTTTGCCATCGTCTCATCCGCGACGCTCGCGACGATGCTCGTGAAGAAGTCCAACGGCCGCGTCGATGGGTTCATCGTTGAGGGTCCAACCGCCGGAGGACACAACGCGCCGCCACGAGGCCCGTTGCGGCTCACCCAGGCCGGCGAGCCGATCTACAGCGACCGCGACCAGCCGGATTTGGAGGAGTTCCGGGGGCTGAACCTCCCATTCTGGCTGGCAGGCTCGTACGCCCACCCCGAGCGCGTCGCCGAAGCCTTGCGATGCGGCGCGACCGGGGTGCAAGTGGGCACCGTCTTCGCATACTGCGATGAGTCGGGGCTGACGCGGGAAATCAAGGACCAGACGCTCGCGATGAGCAAGGCCCAAACACTCCGCGTGTTCACCGACCCGACAGCCTCGCCCACCGGATTTCCCTTCAAGCTCGTGCAATTGCCCGGCACACTCGCCGACCCGGCAACCCCGGGACGGTCCGCGCGAGTGTGCGACCTTGGCTACCTTCGCCACGCGTACAAGAAACCCGACGGCTCACTCGGCTGGCGTTGTCCCGCAGAACCGGTAGAGGACTTCGTCAAGAAGGGGGGAAGCGAATCGGAAACGCAAGGACGCAAATGCCTCTGTAACGCTTTGCTTGCCAACATCGGCTTGGAGCAGGTGCGGGGAGAGACGGGCGAGGAGCGTGAAATGCCTCTGGTGACTTCGGGTGATGACGTGATCGACGTAGCGCGTTTCCTCAAGTCGGGGTCAGACTCCTATCGGGCGGCGGATGTGGTCGCGTATCTCCTGCGTGGCGCAAGTGGACTTACGTCGAACTGAGTGTCTTGCACAACGACGACGCATATCGCCGACCAGCATAATTGCCGTGTGCGCTCGCTTTACACGCCATGCGGTCGTGTGTAGAGCTGCGAACCACCGACCATGCTCGATTTGACCCGACAGCACCTCGGGGCTCGGCACAGGTGAGCTGCTGCGGAATGGTCGCATCCGGTTGGGTTGTCACTTCGGCCCTGCACTGCATGTTGTCAGAACGCCCCCGATCCGCTGGGAGGCATCACTGAGCGGAGCGGAGTGCCGGATCCGTCGCCGTCGCGCGTCAAACCGCTCTATTGCAGGAGTAGGTGCAGCCAACGTCCGAGATGGTGTGACAGATCATGGGATCTGGAGTTGAAGGCCTGCGTGGCGGCAAACCGGGCTCCGTTGTCTGCAGAGTCCGAGATCTCGTGGCGTGAACAGCGATTCGTCACAGAAGTAGTGTTCTGACGACATCGAGCACGAAACTCTGTCAACGCATCTATTCCGCGCTTGAACTCCAAGCAGCAGGCCGCGTAGTGTGATGCACGGGTCTGCTCTCCCCACGCACGGCGTGGCGGGTGCAGAACCAGACCTCGCGGCGAAGGGGCACGATGCTCCGACAGCTGCCGGCCCGCATCTCTTGCGGGCGTCCTAACCCCGGAGGCACGGCTTCCGGGCGAAACCCAGGCATGGCTTGGGCTGGGATCCAGACACAGCAGCACAACTGAGTCAGTCGTGCCGTCGCGATCTTGATCGCTGGCTCATCGCGTGCTCGCGGTGTGCTGGCGCTCCAGCGTCGGGTCGGCGTTCCCGTCCGCACGCGATGCCGCGGCCGCTTCGACGCGATCGATCCGGCGCCGGCGATTGGAGACCGTCCATGGATCCGAACATCTATCTCAACAGTCCCGACCTGCCCCCGAAGCTGCCGCAAGGCACGCAGGTGCAGCTCATCCCGATCGAGCGCATCAACCCCGCGCCGTACAACCCGCGCGTCGACCTCAAGCCCGGCGATCCGGCGTACGACAAGCTCGTCAAGAGCATCGCCGAGTTCGGCCTCGTCGAGCCGCTGGTGTGGAACCAGCGCAGTGGGCATCTCGTCGGGGGCCACCAGCGGCTGAAGATCCTTCGCGATCGCGGCGACGAGACCGTTCCGGTCGTCGTCGTGGATCTATCGTCGCAGAAGGAGCGTGCCCTCAACCTCGCCCTCAACAAGATTCAGGGCGACTGGGACGAGACCAGGCTCGCCGAGGTGCTCCAGCACTTGATGCTGACGCCGCACCTCGATTGGGATATCACCGGCTTCGAGTTCGACGAGGCCAAGGACATCATCGCCGAGGTGCTCGCCGACTCAGAGGAAGAAGCCGAGGAGGATTTCGACGAAGAGCAGGAGCTGGCGAAGGCCGCGGCGCAGCCGACCGTCACCCAGCCCGGCGACCTCATCCTCCTGGGCACCGATCCCGCCCGCCAGCACCGGCTGCTCTGCGGCGACAGCACCAACCCCGAGCACGTGCGCCGTCTCATGGACGGCCAGCGGGCGGCGCTCTTCGCCACCGATCCGCCGTACCTGGTCGACTACGACGGCACTAACCACCCCGGGGCCAAGGCGGGCGTGAAGAACAAGGACTGGTCGGGCACCTACGGCGTGACCTGGGACGACGCAGACGCCAACAGCGATCTCTACGACCGCTTCATCGCGACCGCGGTGGCCGAGGCGATCGCGCCGAATGCCGCGTGGTACTGCTGGCATGCTTCGCGGCGCCAGGCGATGCTCGAGGCGGCGTGGAATCGCCACGGTGCGTTCGTGCACTGCCAGATCATCTGGGCCAAGAACCGCCCGGTGCTCACGCGGACGTGGTACGCCTGGCAGCACGAGCCGTGCCTGATGGGCTGGATCCGCGGCAACCTGCCCCACCGCGCCGACGAGTCGCGGCTCTCCACGGTCTGGTCGATCGACACCATCCCCAACGGCGACCAGCGCCCCGACCACCCCACGCCCAAGCCGCTGGAGGTCTTCGAGATCCCGATGCGGCAGCACACCAGGCCCGGCGAGGTCTGCTACGAGCCCTTCGCCGGCAGTGGCACGCAGATCATCGCGGCACAGCGGCTGCGGCGGCGTTGTTTCGCGATCGAGATCTCGCCGGTCTACTGCGACCTCATCGTGCGGCGGTTCATCAAGCTGGCCGGCGAGGACTCGGTGACGCCAGAGATCGCGGAGCGATACCGCGTGCGCGAGGCACCCACACAGATGGTTGAGACGGCTGCTCAACCCACGGAGGGCGGGCAGTGAGTGAACGCCACGACCCATTGATCCCAGAGGAGCAAGGCGGCGGCGTTGAGCAAACGCCGCCGCCTCGCGCGCAGAGGCCAGATGTCGAACCCGAAGAACCAGTCGAGACCGACCACACGACGGTGCTCGACATCCTCCGCGCTATCAAGTCGGTTCAAATCAACCCGCGCAACGTCCACCCCGACGACCGGCGGCTGTGCGTGGCCCATCTCGTGGGCGAAGGGTTGTCGGTCTCCGAGGTGGCACAGGTGCTGCGGATCAGCGTGCGCACGGTTGCCCGTGACCGCCGGGCGATCAACGAGGAGAACGCGATCCAGCCCGACGCACGGCTGGCCGGCCTGTACGCGGGCCGGCTCGCCGCGGAGGCCGAGGCGACGATCGGCCGCATCCGCCGCGTCACCCGCGACAAGGACACGCCGCACGCGGTCAAGATCGACGGCGAGTTCAAGTGCTTTGACATCCTCGACCGCTTCGTGCAGCGCATGCAATCCATGGGCTATCTGCCAACGGCCGCGCACCGGATCCAGGCAGATCTGACCCACAACACCGCCGATCTGAGCAGCCTCGCGGAGCTCAAGGCCGAGCTCACCCGGCTCGAGTCCATCGACACCGAGTGCCGGGTCATCGAGTCGGATGGCATCGACGACGCTATGGGTGACGCGTCCGAAGACGACCTTCCTGCTCACGCCGGAGAGCATTCCGCACTGAGGGGTCCGGCCGGTGCTCCCATGCCTCGAGCCCAGACACGCGTTGAACGCGAGCGGCTGGAGGAGCAGGATCTCAAGCGACGCATTGAAGAGAAGTGGAGGACCAAGAAGCCCGATGTCCAAAACCTCTGACACCCTCGTCGGCGTGCGGACGGCGCTCTCGCTTCACCGACGGACGCTCGCGTCGCAATCGCCGCGTGCGTTCGCCAAGGTGTACCTCGCGCGTCACTTCCGCTTGAAGCCTTCGCGCATGCACGAGGGGGTCTTCGAGCTGCTGGGTCAGGCCACCCACGAGCGCTCGAAGCGCCTAGCCATCGCCGCGCCGCGCGGCCACGCCAAGAGCACCGTCGTCAGCCTTGCCTACGTGCTCTGGTCGGCGCTGTACCGGCACGAGCCACTGATCCTGCTGGTGTCCGCCACCCGCGAGCAAGCCGTGCAGCTGCTCAAGAACGTCAAGGACGAGATCCAGGGCAACGAGCTCCTGCTGGAAGACTTCCCGGAGGTCTGCTCACGACCGGGCGAGGGCCGCACGCCCAAGCCGTGGCGCGACAACAACATCCTCCTCCGCAACGGCGTGATGATCCGTGCCCTCGGCAGCGGCCAGGGTCTCCGCGGCGTGCGCCACGGGGCCAGCAGGCCCAGCCTGATTATCGGTGACGACCTTGAGAACCAGGAGCAGTGCGAGTCGCCCGAGCAGCGCGCCAAGATGCGCGACTGGTTCGAGAAGACGCTGCTCAAGGCCGGCGACGGGCGCACCAACGTGGTGGTCGTCGGCACCGTCCTCCACTACGACTCGCTTCTGGCCACGCTGGTCAACCCCGTCCGCGGCAAGGGTTCGGGCTGGGACAGCCGCGTGTACCGCGCCGTCGAGTCCTTCAGCGAGCGTGCGGACCTCTGGGACCGCTGGGAGTCGATCCGAGTCGGCGAGACCGAGCACGACGGCCGGCGCGGCCCCGAGGCGTCATCGGCGTTCTTCGATGCGAACAGACAGGAGATGCTCCGCGGTACGCGCGTGCTCTGGCCCGAGATGGAGGACTACCACCGGCTCATGCAGATCCGCGTCGACGAAGGTCGGCTGAGCTTCCAATCCGAGAAGCAGAACGAGCCGCTCGACCCCGAGCAGTGCCTCTTCTCATCGGCATCGTTCCGCTACTGGGACGACGAGAGCTCTGACCCTTCGGATCCCGCGGCTCTGCTCCGCCGGCTCGGCCCGCACACCCGCATCTACGGCGCCTGCGACCCCAGCCTCGGCCGGCACGTCGGCCGCGGCGACTACACCGCGATCATCACCGTGGCCAAGGACACCAGGGACGACTCGATCTACATCCTCGACGCCGACATCGCGCGCCGCAAGCCCGAGCAGACCATCGAGCGCATCCTCGCGCTGGCGGGCGTGTACCGCTACGACGACTTCATCGTCGAGGCCAACCAGTTCCAGGAGATCATGGTCCGCCAGCTCGAGCACCTCGCCCGCACCCGTGGGGTGCGCCTCTACCCCCGCGCGGTGAACAACACCGCTAACAAGCAGGCCCGGGTGGAGGGCCTCGAACCGCTGATCAGCTCCGGCCGCCTCAAGTTCAGCCGCCGGCAATCCACGCTGCTGGACCAGCTCCGCCACTTCCCCCTCGGCGCCCACGACGACGGCCCCGACGCCCTCGAGATCGTCGTCACCCGCGCCGTCGAACGCCGCACGGCGAAGTTCGGGCGGTACGTGATGTGAGATCAGAGGGATTTTCCCTCGCCGCCCGTCGGCGGTACTGCTGGCGTCACCCAGAGGCAGGATGCGAATCCGTCACCTTCGCGTGATGAGGGCGATCACCTTGTCGACATGCCGGCGGGCCTCGACCACCACGTCGCCGTCCCCGATGGGGCCGCCACCCGAGGTGGTCCAATCTCTGAGGGACTCGACGCTTCGTAGAGTAACGCCCGCATCCGTGACGGACGGGTCGCTGAGACGGGCGATCACCGAAGTCTGAGGTACGCGCATATTCAAGTGAAACCGAAGTCCCGCGCTTCGGGCAAGTTCATTGCCTCCGGCAGCAAGCACACGCAGCGCCGGCTGAGGCTTGAGCTCGGGGAACAGGCCCGGCGAGCTGGTCATGTCACGCTCACCCTTCTTCAAGCCCAAGCCCGCTTCGATGGTCACCGCTTGCACCGGCGCCCGTGTGGCAACGGCGATGAGTGTCGCGTGGAAACTTGCCCGCGGGCAATCCGATGCACGGATCTGCTCGACGACGTCAAAGTTCAATCCCCCGGCCCGTTCGACGGCCTTTCGCACGACAGGCGCGAACAGATCATCGAAGAACCCCACTTCAGCGGCGATCTTGTCCATCAGTTGCTCGATCGGGTCACGGTTGACCGTGGACCGATGAAAGGGCAAGGCCATCTGGCCCCTGACGAGAGTGAGGACGTGAGCGATCTCGTGCCACCGTGTAAAGAAACGGCGGGCCGCTTTGTCACCACGGCAGTCAATAATCGCGACGAACTGATCGAGACATGAGGGCGTCGCGTTCTCTCGGCGGATTAGCGTCGCAAAGGTCTCGGGCCCGAAACCGTCGCGCTGTGCGGCAAAGACGTACTCGCCTTTCGCCACGTACTTGGCGATGACCGCGTCGAGCTCGTCATCAGAGCTGAACTCCTCGATCACCAATCGCAGTTTCTTGCGCACGAGTGCCTCGAGGTCGTCGAGCGTTCGGACATTGGGGGCGCCGGAGAGCCATCCGGCGATCCGCTGTTTGCAGAACTCGATAATGGCCTCGGTGGGCACTTCGCGCCAATCGAGCCCGAGATCGGCCGCCATCTGGATCACTTTTTGATCGCGGTCGATGACGCTCATAGGAACCCCTTCACCGACTCGTAGAACTTTCGCCAGTCGAAGTTGTCCCCCGGGCTGCGGTCGTTGGCGCTTCGATGCGCGAGTATCTGCTGCCGCATCTTCAGCAGCATCAAGACCTTGCGGAACCCCAATCCTTCCTGGCTGGCGAACTCCGCAAGAGACGAGGGGATCTCAATGTCCTTGGGAGTTGGCTGCTCGGCTTCGTCCCCAGTCATCAGATAGTCGAGCGTGACCCCAAGCACCCGCGCGAGGTCGAGGAGCTTCTCGGCGCTGATCCCGCGCTTGCCGTTCTCAAGATCCGACAGGAATCCCTTGCTGATGCCGGCCTTCTGGCCCAAGACGTCCTGCGTCCATTCGAGCTCTTCACGCCGCGTTTTGATCCGTGCACCGAGTTCCATGCCCTGCTCCTTGACCCTGGCCACGGCCTTGTGGGAAGGGGGACGACGGTACGAGATTGTACCACATCGGTCAAGATCGGTCATTTGACATCACTGACAGCGAACATATCATGTATAGCGAACACGCCCGCAGCGGGCATATCCGCGGGTGCGGCGTCCGGAGGATCCAGCCCATGTCGACGATCACCGCGTCTGCGAATCCCACGGTCGATGGCCTCGTTGAGGCAGTCACGGTCATGCTTCAGCTCCCGCCGTCGCTCGAGCAACAGGCCCGGGAGCGCGCGGCAGGCGTCGCCGAATGGCTCAACTCCCCGGGCACACTCCTCGCGCGGTATGCCCCGGAAATCCATGATCAGGGGTCGATGCGGCACGGGACCACCGTCCACCCCAAGCACTACACCGAGTACGACCTCGACCTGGTTTGCCTCCTGCGCCTGCTTGGCGCGGACAACTTGATGACGCCCGACGAACTCTACGAGCTGGTCTATCAGCGCCTCCACGAGAGCCCGGTGTACCGGCCCCTCCTCAAGCGGATGAACCGCTGCATCAGACTTGTCTACGCGAACGATTTTCATCTCGACATTCTCCCGGCCCGGCCCGACTGGACGCGTGGTGGCACCTGTGTGCTCGTGCCCGACCGAGAGCGCCGCTGCTGGAAGCCCAGCAATCCGAAGGGCTTTGCTGAGTGGTTCGACCGTCAGGCCACCAGCGGTGGCCGGGTGATGGAACGCTACCTCGGTAGGGTCGTCACCGCGTCCGATCGGCTTCAGATGAAGGCGACTCTGCGGCGGGTCGTGCAGCTGATGAAGCGTCGGCGCGACATCCGTTTCGACGGCGATCAGTCGTGCGCGCGCTCGGTGGTCTTGACGACGCTGGCGGGTGCCGACTACGACGGGCAGCTCCTCTGCACCGACGCCCTGATCTCCGTACTCGACGCCATCATCGATGCCTTTGGTGGTCATATCGATCCGCCGCCCGTGCTCAACCCGACCAACCCCGACGAGAACTTTGCCGAGAAATGGACACGCAAGACCTTTGCCCAGTTCATGGAGTATGTGCGTGTGTTCCGGTATGAGATGGAGGAACTCCTCGACTTGCACGACCTGGAGGAGATCCACGCCAAGCTCAAGGCGATGTTCGGCGAGGGCGTCGCGACCGACGTGGTCAAGGAACTCGGCGGGCGGATGCGCGCCGCCAAGAACCAGCGAGCACTGCGGTGGACGGGTCCAGCCGTCTCGCTCACCGCCGCTCCGATCGCAGAGGCCAGGACAATCCCAGCGAACACCTTTCATGGCGACCATGTTTGAACGAATCCGCACGATCGGTGTCCACGAGCAGCTCGCGCTGATGCGGCTTCTGCACCCGCAGTTCCGCACCACCGTGCAGGAAGGTGTTCTCCTTTGCCGCGGAGCGATAAGGCCGACTTCCCTGAACCGCACCTACTTGGTCCGCGTCGAATACCGGGCCCCCGAGGCGCCGCTTTCCTTCGTAGACGATCCGCCGCTCCGCCGTCGAAACCAGGACGAGCGCATCCCTCACACTTACGCGGGGGACCGACCTTGTCTCTACCTGCCCGGAGTGAACGAATGGCGATCAGACAAGCGCATCGCCCAGACCATCATCCCGTGGCTCTCCGAATGGCTCTTCTACTACGAGGTGTGGCGTGCAACGGGTGAATGGATGGGAGGGGGAGTCCATCCGACCGGGCCGCGGGAACCACGCGGACGCACCAGGGAGGTGGCATGAGCGGGCATAACTACTTAGCGTCTCTGTTGGCGGCCCAGAACCTCGACGACCGGGAGTTGCAGCCGCTCCGCAACGCCCGCGACGCGATCGAGCAGTGGCTCCGCGGCGAAATCGGTTCCGCACCCCGGATCTACTACGGGGGGTCCTTCGCCAAGGGCACGATGCTCCGCGCCTCGTATGACCTGGACATCGTGGTCTACTTCCCATCCACGGACGCCAGGACGCTTCAGCAGTTGTTCACAGGCGTGCATCAGCGGCTGCTGGCCGGGAACCTGATCGTGCACCCGCGAACCGTCGCGCTCCGCCTTCCCTACGAGGGCGGCTTTCACATCGATATCGTCCCGGGGCGTGCTCAGGATTCATCGTTTCGCTACGCCACGCTCTACAAGAACACGACGCCTCCGAGCACGCTCCAGACCAGCCTCAAGGTCCACATCGACGCGGTGAAGGACGCCGAGTTGAGCGAGGTGGTGCGCATCGCCAAGCTCTGGCGCCTGCGTCACGGCCTCGACGTATCCACGTTCGCGCTCGAGCTCGCGGTCGACCGCGCAATGCAGGGCGTGCGACGCGACGATCTGGGCACGGCGTTCTGGACCGTGCTGGGCTACCTCGCAGGCGAGTTCACTACGGCTCGTCTCGTCGACCCCGCCAACACGAACAATGTCATCGAAGTGTCTCAAAGCACTCGGAATGTGGTCGCGGCGGGTGCGCAGCATTCCCGCGAGCAGAAGAACTGGTCAACGATCGTTTGGTAGCCGGGAGACCCCATGCCCACGAGCATCCTCATCGTCCGTCATGCCGGTCCGTGGCCCGTCCCAGCCACCGCGATCGCGCCGGCGATCCCTGCACCGTTGAACGCGCTGCACCGCGAGGATTTCGAGGTGAACACGGAGCCTTTCAACGCCCAGATCGAGCAGGGTGATTGGAGTGGGCAAAGTCGGTTCCTCGCGGAAAGGGCCAGCGAGATCCACGCCAAGATGGCTCTGCTCACGGGTGCCGAACTGCATTACTTCGGTCTGGCCGAAGTGCCCCACGTGATTGCTATGGGCGCGTACCTCGGCGATGAGATTCCCATCGAGCTCCACGATTTCGACCGCGACGCCAAGTCGTGGGCCTGGCCAGAGTCAAAACGGACACTCGAAGCACGGGTGCTTGGGCTTCCGTCTGGCGACCCTATCCCCGCGGAGGGCTCTGTCGTCCTGCGCGTCGAGATCTCGTTCGCAATCTCCGACGAGGACGTGCATGACGCGGCCGGGGCCAAGCATCTCGCCGAGGTTCGGGTCACCCTGCGCGAAGGGCTTAACCCGGCGATCTGCAAGGTGCGGTCCCCAGCCGATGTCCAGGAGGTGCGCCTGCGCATTCGCGAAGCGCTGGCGGCAATCCGTACGAAGTTCCCCAACCTGGAGACGCTGCACGTCTTCGCCGCGGCGCCGGTCTCGGTCTGCTTCGTCCTTGGTCAGGAACTCAAGCCCCGCAACTCGCCCCCGATCCAAACGTACCGCTACCGAAAAATTGATGGCCAGCCTGCGTATATGCCGGCCCTCATCCTCTCCGCCGAGCTTGAGGGCCAGGCCGAAACGCCGCTGACCGATGAGGATCGCGCTACCGCCCAGCGGGTCCGCGGAGTGTGGCGCGAGGCCCTGAAAGAAGTCGAGACATACGCGGCGGCCAAGCGGGCTCTGCAGAACCGCCAGCCTGGCCGTTGGTACGAGCTCCTCGAGCCGGTGGACAGGCTGCGCGCCGTTCGGCCATTCCCACCTCTACCCCCCGTGTGCGATATCGTCCCGGACGGCGCTCATATCGACGACAATCCCGTCGCTACCGAATATGGTTTCACGAAACCGACGAAGACCTGGCATCTCAGCGATCGGCTGTTGGTCGCGCTGCACACCTCTACCCAGGGAAAAGCGGACGACCTCAAACGCCTCATTCGTCTGTTCCTTTTCCACGAGTATCTCCATGACTACCACAGTCTCACCAAGTATCGAGCGGCGGAGGTGGGGAGGTTCCAGAACTGCCTCGAACACATCGACTACACCGCTGACGGCTACGCCATCCTGCATCAGCTCGATCTCCAGGCCACACGCGATCACACCGAAGTGGACAACGACGACAAGCGCCGCCGGTTCATTCAGCGGCAGGTGGAGTTGGTGGTTGGCTCCTTCTGGGCTTTTCAACCACCGCCACCGATCCGCGAATGGCAGGTCCGGCGTATTCGGCGGTACCTGAACTGGTATTGGCGATTGGTCCAGATCGGGTACGCGGAGGATCTTGAGACCGTCCTCCGCTTGCTAGCCCGGCCGCCCCATGTTGAGATCGCCGGACTCCATCAGGTCGCGGTCGGTCAGCGGCTGTTCTGCCATCTGGATCGGCTCGACCGTCGCACCAAGCCCGAGCTCGGCGTCGTGCTCGAGAACCACAAGCTGCTTCGGGTGGCTGACACGGTCACTTCGCCCCTGCCGCAGTTCTTCGCGGCGTTCCAAAATCGTGACCACGACGCAATCATCAAGTTCTTCCTTGGCGTGTACGAACTGGCCGCCGAGATGGGAGGCGCCTTACCGACAGAATGACCACATAGATCTCAGCGGATGGCATCACCGAGGCGTCGCGACCACAGATCAATCGTCTCGTGCACGGTGCCGGTATTGATGGCACGCCGGGCAACTGGAGGTGCGGCAGCGGCTTGAATGCACTGTGCGAATTCGCAGCAGACCCGACCACATGCCTACCATTGTGCCAGAGCGGTGTAGAATCATGCGGTTTTGACCGGATTTCCACATGCAGCTTGACCAGCTCATCTCCTATTTCGCTACCTCGCCGGCCATACGCCTGCTTCGGGCGCAGCATGCGCCCTTCATCGTCAACTTCCTGTTCCAGCAGTTCAAAGCGAGCAGCAAACTCTCTGTCCCGGCGTCCGAGCTGGCCTCTGCCCTCGCCGATTACCAAACATGCATCCATGAGGCCCACTCGGAGGCTCTTCGCGATGAGCCAGGGCAGTACCTCATCGCCTGGAGTTCCGGAGAGACGCGCTGGATACACCGCTTCGTCGAAGGTGGCCGTAACGAACCCGTTTATCAACTGACCGCCCACACGGAGGAAGTCTTCGTGTTCCTCGACCGAGCACTCCAGAAAGATCTGGGGTTTGTGGGGACCGAGTCTCGGCTCCGGCTTGTCATCAGCACGCTTGCTGACCTTGTGGCGGGTGCTTCTTGTGACCCGGATGTCCGCCTTGCACATTTGAGAGCGGAGCGTCAGCGCATCGACGATGAGATTGACACGATTTTCCGGGACGGACATGTGGCTGCTCGCTATGAGCCCGCTGCAATACGCGAGCGGTTTATCACCGCTGTGGCACTCCTTAAGGAGCTCCTCTCAGATTTCCGTGCCGTTGAGGACCGGTTCAAGGAGATTACTCGCCAAGTACAAAGACGGCACATGGACGGCCGGGACACCCGCGGGAGCATCCTTGAGTACGCGCTCGATGCCGAGGACGTGCTTAAAAAGGAAGACCAAGGTGTTAGTTTCTACGAGTTCGTCCGATTCATACTTTCGCCGAAGGAGCAGGAGAAGCTCAGGAGCGTCATCTCTGACCTCTGTCGCATCGAGGAACTGGCAGAACAGACCGAAGGGCTCACTACCGTCCGTCGCATGGTGAAGTCACTCATAGCTGATGCTGAAAAAGTCATGCGGACAAACCAGCGGCTCTCCGCCACACTGCGCCGCCTTCTTGATTCGCGTGCCGCTCATGACCGGCGTCGCCTCACCCACCTCTTGGGCGAAATCCGCACCTTTGCCGCACAGATGGCAGAGGACCCTCCCCGCGACGACGTGGGAATCGAGGTTGATGTCGGGGTCACAATCAATGCACCCTTCTCTCGGACATTCTGGAGTCCGCCCACTGCCTTCACCCAGGTCGAGATGACGGAGCACGAGGTCGACTCCGACCGTCGTCTTCAGCTCTTTGAGATGCTTGCCCAGATGCATCGTCTTGACTGGCGCCGAATGCGTGACCATGTCCGCGAGGCGACTCGCGACCGCACGACCCCAACCTCGCTTGGTGAGCTTGTGCGCGAGTTTCCCCCTACAGCCGGCGTCATCGAACTCCTTGGCTATCTCCAGATCGCCAAGGACGACGGACACATCGTCAGCCGCGACAAGACTGAACAGATCGAGCTCGTTTCCGAGGACGGGCCAGGTCGAAGGACCGTCAGTGTTCCCTTGGTCCTCTTTGTCCAAAGTCATGAGGCCGTGAATGCCAGCGTCTAGCCCGCCAGAGTTTCGCGAGTGGAGCATCGCCGCAGTACGTCTTCTCCAAGGCGTGGTCTACGCCGATGACGAGAAGCTCTGGGGAGTTGTCCTTTCGTCTCGCTCCGCACTTGAGGGGTATTTTGCTCGCATCGGCCTTTCGCTCGTGGTTGACGAGAACGAACGCTACGCATTTGTCCGGCAGTGGGAGGAGGACGAGTACCCCGAAGGCTATGAGCCACTGCCGAAGCTTGTTCGCAAGAGCTCTCTTGGCTACACCGCAACCCTTCTAGCAGTTCTTCTCCGTGACGAGTACCGACGATTCGAGGAGGATGATCTCCATAACGAGCGCTGCGTCCTTGAAACCGACACCCTCCTCGAACAGTGGAAGGCGTTCTTTCCTGCTTCGTCCGACGAGGTGAAGCTCAAACGAGAGCTCCAGACAGCCCTTCGACGGCTTGATGAACTGGGCTTTGTCCGAGAGTTTTCCGAGAACCCTGAGTCGTGGGAGGTTCGCCGCATCCTCAAGGCCCGTCTCCCCGCCTCCGAACTTGAGACCCTCAAGAACCAACTCGTTGCGGCGGCTGCCGCTCGCGGTATCACAGAGGAGCGTGCGGATGCGTGAGGCTCATCCCGGCTATCGCCTTCACAGCCTTGAGGTGTACAACTGGGGCACCTTTGACAGCTCACGCGGGGCTGTCCACACCGTTCGCACGGATGGGGCGACCACACTCCTCATCGGACAGAATGGATCGGGCAAGTCAACGCTTGTCGACGCTCTTCTAACACTCCTGGTCCGAACGGGAGTCAGAAACTACAACGTCGCGGCTGGTGCCCAGAAGCAGGAACGAGACGAACGGTCCTACATCAAGGGTGCGTACGACCGGAAGAGTCGTGAGGAAGACAACCGCGCCGAGATCCTCTATCTCCGGCCCGAATGGCGCCACTACTCGGCACTCCTCGCCGTCTTCAAGAATGACCGCAACGAGGCACTCTCACTTGCGCTTGTCCTGTACCTCAACGCCGACGGAGGCTCAGAGAAGATCTACTGCCTTGCACACGACGAGAAGTCCATCGCAAAGGACCTCTCGGGGCTTGTCACGATGGACCGTGCCAAGAAGGAGCTTCAGACTCGCGGCTTCAAGGCGACCGACAAGTACACCGAGTACCACGGCTGGCTCACCCGGGAGCTCCACATTCGCCCGAAGGCTATGGATATGTTCAACCAGACCGTTGCGGTCAAGGACATCCAGAGCCTCAACAAGTTCATCCGCGAACACATGCTGGAGGCAACACCGTGGGGTGACCGCCTTGACAGTCTCCAGGCACACTTCACACAACTGACCGAGGCGCATCAGGCGCTTGTCAGAGTGCGAAAGCAGTCTGAGCTCCTCGACCCTATCGAAAAGAAAGGCGAGCTGTATCGCTCGCAAGGGGATGAACTCGCGCGTGCGGAGGCACTCCTTGAAGCCTCTGGAACCTACTTCCGCCAGAGGACGGTCGAGATTCTTGAGCCTGCAATCACGAACTTCAACGCGGGGCATGAAGAGATCGTGGCTCGCCGGGCTGGTTTCGACAAGGACCTTGAGGCGGCCCTCGAGGAAGAGAGAACGGTCAAGAACGATCTCGAAAACGCCGGGGGTGATCGGCTGCGCGAGATTCCCTTCCTCATCAAGTCGCACCGCACCGAGTGCGAAGCACGCAAGGAACGATTCCGTCAACACGAGGAGGCACTGAGGCGGTCGGGCTTGTCTGCTCGCGTTACGGACGAGAAGAGTTTCTGCACCCTTCAGACCGCCCTCCCTGAGCACGTGAAGAAAGCAACGCGCGATGTCGAAGCTCTCACCGCTGAGCGGGACACGCTCGTCGTTGAGAGGGCCAACGCCGCGAGCAGACTCTCCGAAGACAAGCGCGAACTTGAAGCTCTTGGCACCCGCCAGACAAAACTCCCGGAGAACCAAGCTGAGATCCGACGCGCCATCTGCGAGAACCTTCGTCTCAAGGAGCAGGACCTCCCATATGCGGCTGAACTCATCACGGTTCCCCCAGAGGAGAAGGAATGGGAACCGTCAATCGAGATGGTGCTCCGCGGATTTGCGCTTAGCCTTCTCGTCCCGCAGAGGCTCTATGCGGTCGTCAGTGCCCACGTGAATCGGACACGGATCCGTGACCAACGCGGGTACGGGCAGAAGCTTGTCTACCTCCGGGTGGGTGAGCGTGTCGGGAACCACCTTCGCACCGTGACGCAGACCCAGTCCCTTCTCAAAAAGATTCGCTTCAACGACTCCCACTCACTTGTGCCCTGGGTCAAGGCTGAGATTGAGCACCGCTTCAACTACCAGTGCTGTGACACAATCGAGGAGTTTCAGGCTGCCCACGACCGCGCCATCACGCGAGAGCGTCACGTCAAGATGGGCACGGATCGGCACGAGAAGGATGACCGCGAGCGTGTCGCTGACCCGCGTTTCTATGTCCTGGGTTGGGACAACAAGGAAAAGCGGCGTCACCTCCAGACCGAAGTGGAGCGGGTAGCAAAAGCCGTTTCGTCTCTTGACTCAAAGACTGAGACTCTCAACGCACGCCTCGCAGTACTCCACTCTCAAAGGGCTGCACTCTCTGACCTTGAGCGCACAAAGGATTACTCTGCCTTGGACTTTGAGGCCAAGGAGCGGGACATCAAAGCCCTGGAAAAGGAGCGTGAAGAGCTTGAAGAGTCGAATGCCCAGCTCCGTGCTCTCAAGAAGACACTGAAATCAATCGAGGAGTCCAAGGCCTCGCTCCAGGCTGCTCGTGATCAAACCATCCGAGACGAGGACCGGATCAAGAAGTCTCTCGACATGGCAACACGCGACATTGAAAATGCCCGGCGCGTTCTTACGGAGATCAAGCGCGCCGGAGTCTACGAGAAGCACGTGGTCCACTTCGACGCACTGGATGATTTGTTTGCCGCGGCACCGCTCACAGTCGAGAACGTTGTACCACGAGAGGGTGACTTCAAAGAGTCCCAGCGAAGCGGGATTGCGCGCCTCAAGGCTGCTCTTGAGCCATTGATGAAGGACCTCTACCGGCTCATGGCGAGTTACCTGCGTGAGTTCCCCGCGGACCGGGACGAGCTCGAACCAGCCATTGAGTACCTTGGGAGCTTCTGCACACTCTGTCAACAGATCCGAGACGACGACCTTCCTCGTCACGAGGCACGCTTCAAGGAGCGCTTGAACGAGAAGGTTCTCCAGGAAATCGGGCTCCTAAACGGTGCGTTCCAGACTGAGAAGACCGAGATTGAGCAGAAGATTGACCTTCTCAACCAGTCACTTCGCCAGCTCCCATATCGCGACGGCACCTTCATGCGGCTTGAGCCTCGCCAGGTTCATGACCCGGAGATCTTGGCGTTCCAAGGAGACCTCCGCGAGTGTCTTTCGGGGAGCTTTGAGGGGACTGCTGAGGCCAATGAAGCCCGCTACCTCCACATCGAACGGATTCTCTCGAAGCTCAGGGACGATGCCACCTGGCGGCACAAGGTGACGGACATCCGCCGCTGGTTCGACTTCGCTGCCCGCGAGATCGATGAGGGCACAGGTAGGGAGAGGAGCTACTACCAGGACAGCGCCGGACAGTCGGGAGGCGAAAAAGCAAAGCTTGCCTTCACCATTCTCGTTGCTGCAATCGCTTACCAATACGACATCGACCCGCAGCACCCGGTGAGCGACCGGCTTCACTTCGTGGTTGTCGATGAGATGTTCTCGAAGGTCGACGACAAGTACGCCGAATACGCCCTTCAGCTCTTCCGAAAGTTCGGTCTCCAACTCCTCATCGTCGCTCCACTCGATGCCAAGGCCCGTGTTACAGAGCCCTACGTCGAGTGCTACCTCCACATCGTCAAGAACCCCGAGACCAACCACTCCGAGATCTTCACGATGACGGCACGCGAGTTCGAGGAGGCGATTCTTGTTCGCACTCGCGCTCCCGCGAGCCGCCGCCAGTCGGCGATTGCACCTTCATGATCACTCCCGAAGACATTGTCCGGAAAGCGACAAACCTCTACCCGGCCTTCCTTGAGGCGTGGCTGAGCGGCACCGCCTTCTTCCCCCGTGTCATCCCCAGCAACAAGACTCTTCCCGATGATCTTCCGACTGCGAGCAGAGACATCCAGGCCCTTAGAGCAGGCTCAAAGGAGGTGCTTGGGTTTGGGTATTCTGTTGAATGGAGAGATGTCCGCTCGCGAAAGCACGGCAAGAATCTCTTCCCGTCCCGTATCTTTTTCGAGACCGAGGCCGACTTTCTTCGCACCACGGGCAAGGCCAAAGACTTCCAGAGGTTCTCATCTGCCGTGACACGGCTCCGCAAGGACTTCCCGGAGCTTGTCGACTGGTGCCGGCGTCACGTGCGAGAGGTGGTTGACCAGGCAGAAAGCCTTGATGGACTCATCGAGGTCCTTCACTACTTCCGAGCTCACCCTCGCCCACAGCGCTTCCCCCGCGAGCTTCCGCTAAGTGTTGACACCAAGTTCATCGAAAGACACCAGCAAACCCTTCGTGCCTGGCTTGATCTTGTCCTTCCGCCCCACACAATCAGGGCCGACGAGGATCACTTCGAGCGCCGCTTTGGACTCCAGTACGTAGAACCCCATTTCTTCGTGCGCTTCATTGACGACCGACTTCGTGACGAACTGGCCGCGCCCTGTGATGCGCTATCGGTACCCGTCAGCACTCTGGCACATTGGCAGTTCGAAAGTGTCACCGTCGTCATCGTTGAGAACAAAACGAACCTTCTTACCCTGCCGCGGATCGAGCGAGGTGTTGCTCTTGGTGGGCTGGGAAACGGCGCCGTCCTGTTTCGCGATCTCCCCTGGCTGGCAACGAATGCGCTTCTCTACTGGGGTGACCTTGATGTGCAGGGCTTTGAAATCCTCTCGCGTGTCCGGACTCACTTCCCACACACACGAAGTGTCATGATGGATGAGTCCACACTCGCTCGTCACCGCGCACTCGCTATGCCTGGGACGGAGTGTTCTCCTTGCACTCCCGTGCCGACCCTTCTTACCCCAGAGGAGGCGTTGGCTTTCTCCATCTGCCTGAAAGACAACATCCGCCTCGAACAGGAACGAATCCCACAACTGCTTGTGACTGAGGTATTTGGTCTTCTCTCGCCACTCGTCGTCAGGACAGAGGCTCACGTCGGAACCGTACTCCGGAGTGCGCTCGCATGACTGTTACGCACCGACTTCGCTGCCATCTGGGCGCGTTCTTAGTCCTTGCCGCTTCTCGCTCCCTTCTTGCCCAACAACCGACAGTCCTCTCCGGCGAAACTCCGGTCACACTCTCAAACCCTGGCCGTCAGCTTGCCCTCGGTGACCTCGACGGCGACGGCAACGTTGACCTTGTGGTGCTTCGGGTGGACGGCACACTCGATCTCTTTCTTGGCGATGGCAAGGGGACCTTCACCCTTCGTGACTCGCAGCGCACCTTCTCCGATTCCTCGCAGATCGTGATTGGTAACACCGACAATGACCATCGGGACGAAATCTTGGTCTGTAATCGGAATCCGAACTCGACCACCAATCGGACAGGCTTCAGCCTTTCCCGCTGGGATGGGGAGCGCCTGAAGATCACAACTCTCACCCCACTCCCCTTTGCTCCAATCTCCTCGATGCTTCTCTTCGACTACAACCGTGACGGCCTCAAGGACCTTTGCGCCGTCCTCGACAAGCGCCTCGTCATGATCCGTAACGACGGAAACGACATGTTCGTCTTCTCGGAGGAGATCGCGAATCTCGGCACCGAGTGCCGCACCCTGGCCTCAGGCGACATCGATGGCGACGGCACGCCTGAACTCATCGCCGGTGTTTCTCCGATGCTTAAGGCCTTCGCACAAGGAAAGGAGCCAAGAGAACTGTTGACGGGTTCACTTCCCTGGGTAGTGAGTTCCCCGGTCGCGATGGTGTTCGCTGACCTCGACCTCGACAACGACCAAGATCTCGTGAGCTGTGAGCAGGCCATGCTCCTCGTCGCGGAGAATGATGGCAAGGGTAGCTTTCCATTCCGGTACCGAAACGAGCTCTTGTCTGTCACGGCCCTTGCTGTGGCCGACTTTGACGGCGAGCATCACCCCGACATCGCAATCCTCTACTCCCGTCCCGCTCCTGAGCAGTCGTACTTCGAGGTCCAATGCAACTTCCCGCATTCGCTCCGGGTCTTGCCGCGATCGGTCACGACGCTGCAAGCACCCCGTGCAATGGTCACTCAAGACTTCGATGGCGATGGCCGTGCCGACGTCGTTGTGCTCGGCGGCCCGAGCGGCAACGTCCTCAGACTCCATATGGACCCCATCGACCAGACGGCGACACATCCCTGATGTGGACCGGGATGATGAGATGGACAAGACGAGGCCCCTCCTCCTCGCTCACACTTACACCTCACTCACGTCATCACGGGGCAATCGTGCAGCGAGAAGCCCCCAGCTCCGCCGGGGTGATCACGAGATGCCTTGTGTGGCGGGATGCTACCGTCGTTTACCTGCGACGAACAGCCCGCGGTCGTGCTTCTCGAACCGGGCATCGGTGCCCTTGGCCGCGATCTCGCGGATGATGGCGGCGTAGAGCGTCGCCTCGGGTGTCTTGCCGCCGGGACTCTTCCACAGGCCCTTAGCCTCCATCTGTTCGATCAGATCCTTGGCCTGCATCGGTTTGCTAGCGCCGGCGATGATCTGTGCTGCGGCGTCGAGGGCGCTTGTGCGCTTGGGCTTCGTTGACTTCGTGACCTTTGGCGCCTTTCCGGCCTTCTTCGTTTTCGCATTGCTGGCGGTCGCACCGACCTTCTTGTTCTTCCCATTCCCGGACTTCTTCGTACCCATCGGACATTCCTTTCGGTTGATAGCAATCGCGGCACATCGCCGCGGTAACGCGTGACCGGCGACGTTGCCGACACGCGACCAAGAGGGCCATCAACACGCGAAGAAGGCAAGGTCCATCTGGAGCTACTCCGACCATGCGCCGCGAGCCGGACCCTGCGGAGCGCCGCAACTCAGATTCTGCAGTAATGTCCGCCGAATCACCTTGCTCTCTCCGCAGTCGCATGGCTCAGTGTGTGCGCCGAGCCGGGATTGGCGCAACAGGCGCGAGGTCCCAGATGACGGCGGGAGTCGACCGTGAAGCGCGAACCGAAAGCCAGACATCCCGGACTCACGCAGGTCGATGGCGAACCACGCGAGACGCGGATCGACGCCCTCGATGTCGAGCGACTTGCGGACCTTTCCATCGCGGACTTGAGAAAGCTCTGGCTGAAGCACATGGGCCGGGCAAGGCCGCCAGCGCAGAAGCGGCTGCTCATCCGCGAACTGGCGTGGCGGACGCAGGAACGCGTCCACGGCGGCCTCGACGCCGAGACACGGCGGCTCCTCTCACGTGCCATGCGAGCCGCGACGGCAGACGAAACGCCTGTCGATGCGGCCGCCGGCGCGAACGGTGTGCAGGCACCAACTGCGAAGCGCCGACCGCGGGGTGCTGCTTCGACAGCGCGGGCCTCGGGGAGCGATCTCCCTCCGGCCACGAGGTTCTCCCGCGTCTGGCAAGGGGTCCGGTATGAGGTCTATGTCCTTGACGGCGGCCGCTTCCGTTTGGCGGGACGCGATCAGACCTACGCCAGCCTCAGCGAGATCGCCCGCGAGATCACCGGCACGCGCTGGTCCGGCCCGCGGTTCTTCGGCCTAGCGACGCGGGAGGGTTCCGGCGACGAAGACCCGCGCTCGAGCAACAGGCAACGCCCACGCCGCAACGGAGGTGACTCATGACCACGCCGATCGTTCGCTGCGCCGTCTACACGCGCAAGTCGAGCGAGGAAGGCCTCGACATGGCCTTCAACTCGCTCGACGCTCAGCGCGAAGCGGGTGTCGACTACATCAAGAGCCAGAAGCACCAGGGATGGACCGCCATCACTACTGCCTACGACGACGGCGGCTACTCCGGCGGCTCGACCGACCGGCCCGGCCTCCAGCGCCTGCTCGACGACATCCGTAAGGGCCGCGTCGACGTCGTCGTGGTCTATAAGGTCGACCGCCTCTCGCGATCGCTGGCCGACTTCGCCCGGCTCATGCAGACCTTCGACGAGCACAACGTCTCGTTCGTCTCTGTCACCCAGCAGTTCAATACCACGACCTCGATGGGCCGGCTGACGCTCAACATGCTGCTGTCGTTCGCGCAGTTCGAGCGCGAGGTTGCAGGGGAGCGCATCCGCGACAAGATCGCAGCGACCAAGCGCAAGGGCGTCTGGGTCTGCGGCCAGCCACCGCTGGGCTACCGGCTGCCGCGCGAGGGTGATCTCGACTTCGTGCCGGGCGACCGCACGCTCCGAGTGATCGAGCCGGAGGCCGAGTTGGTTCGCGCGATCTTCAATGGCTACCTCGAACTCGGCTCGCTGGTCGACCTCGCCGCCAGGCTCAACGACGAAGGCCACACCACCAAGCGCTGGGTCAGCAGCCGCGGCAAGGACCACGGCGGACGCCCCCTCACCGCCGCGTTCCTCTACAGAGTCCTGACCAACCCGATCTACATCGGCAAGATCGCACACACCCGCGGCCGCAACAGAAAGAGTGTCTCCAGGCAGACTGAGGTCCACCAGGGCCACCACCAACCGATCATCGATCAAGCGACGTGGGACAGCGTCCATGCCCGGATGGGCACGATCGAACGCGAGTCGCGCCAGAAGTGGTCGCACACGCACCTGCTCAAGGGCAAGATCCGCACCTTCGATGGGCACGCCATGAGTCCGGGTTCGGTGCAGCGCCCGGTCTCGAAACGCGACGATTGCCACAGCGTTCGCGGCGACACGGCACGACGCATCGTCCGCTACTACGTCAGCCAGAAGGCCGTGAAGCAGGGCTTCAAGACCTGCCCGATCAAGACGATCAACGCGGCGCACATCGACGACCTGATCCGCGGCCTCGTGCTCGATCACCTGAAGAACCACCATCAGGCCGACTTGCGCGATCAGCAGCCTGAGGCACGAGATCGCTGGATCCGCGAGGTCGTTCACCGAGTAGTCGTTGCTCCAGACCGGATCACCGTCGAACTGACCCACGAGCGGATCGCCGCCTGCGTCGACGCGGCACGCGACCCGGGAACCAGTCGCGCGACGAGTGCCAACACGATCCCGGCATGCCCCTTCACGCCCGAGATCGAAGACCGCGGACAGCACCTGACGCTCACGCTCCGCATACAGATCAAGCGCCACGACGGCCGCCGCGTGCTCCTGAGCCCCGATGGTCACGACCTGCTGACCACCATCACACCCGATGGACGCCCGGTGGCCCGTGACCACCTCGTTCGCGCGGTCGGTCTCGCCTTCGCCTGGCGCCGTGAACTGCTGCGGACCGACGCCACTGTGGAGTCGGTGGCCCAACGAGCCGGTCTCACGGCTCCCCGCGTCCATGCCATGCTCAACCTCACCCAGCTCAGCCCGACGATCCTCAGGTCGGTCCTCACCGGCGCGCTTGGGTCGACAGTTACCATCGCCGACCTGCTCCGCGCCGCCCAGCACCTGGACTGGTCGCGGCAGAGCCGGGCGCTTGGTGCGTGACCATCAACGGATGAGCCAGGCGATCACGTGAGCCACGACGCAGATCGCACCGCTTGGCTTGTTCAAGCGGCGGTCATACCGCGACCGCAGCCATAAACGGCGACTGTCGCAGTGCGGCGTTCGACACGAGGTCCACTGCTCCCAGGCGAGCACCAACGCCACACCGCCAGGTCCGGATAGACCGTCAAGCGAAATCTGAACTGCCGGAATCGGCCCCGAGAGACTTTCGGGGTAAAGCGGCCCGAAAGTGACCGCGTCCGCGATCTCCCGCGTCTCTCGGTGCTCAAGACTCGCGGAATCTCGCGAGGAATCGCGAAGAAATGATAAAGCGGGAGACCCTCGCAAGGAGAGTCTCCCGCTCAAGCGGAGAGGGGGGGATTCGAACCCCCGATACGGAGTTAACCCCCGTATAACGGTTTAGCAAACCGTCGCCTTCAGCCTCTCGGCCACCTCTCCGGCGAGCCCAATCCTGTGCCGCTCTCGCTCAGGAATCAAGCCCCTTTCGTTTTCTCTTGCTCGCCCTCACGGCGACCCGCCACGCCTCGCTTCCCGAGTACCTTCCGCTCCCAGCGGCGCCCAAGCCGCCGGGCTCAGGCTGCTCGGTTTTGCTCTCCTTGGCTCCGCTCAGCTCCGCCCCGCACTGCTCGGTCCTCGGCTCAGGTCCGCTCCCGCTCTGACTTCCCACCAGCCGGCGGCGGCCCGGCCCCCGCAGGCCCCTCGGCCATCACGCCGCCCCCGGCACGCGTGGCCCGCTCGCCCCAAGGGTCCTCGCCCGTCACCAGCAGCTTCCACGCCGCGCCGCACTTGGCACACCTCACGGGCATCGGCGTGCCGATCGGCACACCTGACACATCCGCCGCGCACGACGGGCACAGCCCCTTCATCAGCATCTGCTGCCGCACCGCGCCCGCCCTGGGCGCCAGCCCCCGCTCGCGGAAGATCAAGAGCCAAAGCACGCCGATGAACAGCCAGAAGATCACACCAAGCACCGGGATCACCAAGTGCCCCGCCCGCGACCACGTCAGCGTCGAGGGGCCCGTCGCCAGCAGCGACCCCACCGCCAGCCCGCTGTTCCAGATCTGAAACACCAATATCGCCAGCATCCCTACCACCGCCAGCGTCCGAGTCGCCCAGCGCGCCAGCCCCGGCTCCATCGCCTCCCGCGCCGCTTCCAATCGCGACTTCACCCCGGCACTCGTCTCCCGCTCGATCGCCGCTCGCAGGCGATAGTCCGCCACCGGCACCTTCTTTCCCTCGTCATCCGTCACATAACTGAACCGCCGCCGCAGCCGCGCAAAGTACCCCGCCGCGTCGGGCACCCTCGCCCCCTCGGGCACCGCCGGCGGCGCGGGCACCACCTCCCCCGCGCGAAGCCCCGGCGCATCCAGCATCGCCACCGCCCAAGCCGCCTCGCACTCCGGGCACACCACGCACCCGTCGCCCTGCACGATGCACCCCTGCAGGCTGTACCCGCACGCCGCGCAGCGCCGCCGCGAGAGCGCAGTCTTGCGGATCTCCGGCGCCGACCGCCGCCGCACGTCCAGTTGAAGCGCCAGCCCCATCACCCCGCTCACGGCCACCATCATCGGCAGCATCCACCCCCGCGGCAGCAGTCCCCCGCCCGCCGCCAGCCCCCCCCATCACCATCATCACCACCAGGAACGCGCCAATGACCAGCCCCGTCCGCCAAGTCATTTTCTGCTGCGTGTCGGCCACGATCGTCATGATCCGCCCCGCCAGATCCCCCGCCTCCCGATCCTGCCAACGCGACATGTTCACCGGATCGCGCAGGTCATCCACCTGCACCACCGGCACAGCCCTGCCGCGATCATCCGGAGAGGTGTAACGCCAAAGTCCCATCCTTCCAGCCTACCCAAGGAATCTACGAGCGGTTGCCATTTACGCCTTGCATCACGTCCCGCGGCGGAGCGATGCTCCAAGCCGAGCCGCACTTCCCGCACTTCACGAAGCCGCTGTCTTTCGCCCACCTCGTCCAAAGGTCCGCCGCGCAAGACGGGCACAGACCCTGCTTCACCATGCTGAGCCGTACCTCCGTAGCCCGCGGACCAAAGCCAAACCCGCGCAGCGCGAGCAGTCCCAGCACGATGATCCCTCCGCACACCAGCAGCCTGAGCAGCGGCCCCACCAAATCTCCCGCCCGCGCCCAGGTCATCGTGCCGGGCTGCGTCGCCAGCACCGACCCGAAATCCCGCCCCGCGACGTGGAGCTGCCAAGCCAGGATCGCCCCGACTACCAACACCACCAGCAACCGCAGCGTCAGCCTCGACGCATCAGGCTTCATCGCCTCACGCGCCGCGCTCAGCCGCGCTCGCATCCCCGCGTCGCTCTCCCGCTCCAGCGGCGCTCGCAGCCGATAGTCCACCACCGGCACCGCTTGGCCTTGATCGTCGGTGACGTACCGAGTCCACTTCCACCAGTTCCCCGTCATGCCCGTCGTATCCGGAACGCTCACGTCATCAGGCACCGCCGGCGGAGCAGGCACTGTCTCACCCATGCTCAGCCCAACCACGCCCATCTTCTCCACCGCCCAAGCCGCCTCGCACTCCGGGCAAATCACGCACCCATCGCCCTGCACCACGCAGCCCCGCAGCGCATACCCACACGCGGCACACCGCCGACGCAAGAGGGCGGTCTTTCTTACGGCCGGGTCGGCACGCTTGTGGAAGTCCCGCTTGAACACCTCGCCCATGACCAGCCCGGCCAAGATCGCCAGCGGAAGGCTCGTCCATGGAGGCAACCCCAAAGCACCACCCGCGATCGATGTGATCCCGATCAGCAGCCCGGAGCCAAGACCAACACGCCGTCCGTAGTTCTTGCCCGCTTCCCCCACCGCCATCCCAATCCGCCCCGCCAGATCCCCCGCCTCCCGATCCTGCCAACGCGACATGTCCGCCGGGTCGCGCAGGTCATCCACCTGCACCACCGGCACAGACTTGCCCCGATCATCCGGCGAGGTGTAACGCCACCACTTCACTTTCGGAGCTTACCGACTACCGCCCGCCCTCTTCCAAGCCCCTCCCCCCTACCGCCCCTCCCCCCCTACCCTCCCCGGATGCTCATGAAGCCGCATCGATCACCCGGTCACTCTCCGGCCGATCTCGAGATCGCCGCCCAGGCCGCCGCGCGCGTCGTCACGATTCACCAGCACCTCGCCGGCTGGATGAAGCCCGGCATGACCCTCGCCAAGATCGACGCCGAGATCGCCCGCCTCCTCACCCAGCTCCAGTGCAAGTCCGCCTTCCTGGGCTACAAGATGGGCGGCAAGGGCCCCGCCTTCCCTTCCCAGGCCTGCCTCTCCGTCAACGAGTGCGTCGTCCACGGCACCGCCGCCTCCCTCCCCCGCCCCCTCCAGCAGGGCGACGTCCTCAAGGTCGACATCGGCGTCGTCTACCGCGGCTTCATCGGCGACGCCGGATGGACCTACCACTTCGGCAAGGCCCCGTCTGAGGTCCGCCGACTCATGGACACCGGCAAGCGTGCCCTGGCCGAGGGCGTCAAAGAACTCCGCCCCGGCAACGTCTACCTCAACTGGGCCAAGACCGTCCAGCGCATCTGCGAACACGAGGCCGGCTTCCACCTCGTCCGAGGCCTGGGCGGTCACGGTTACGGCCGCACCCTCCACGCGCCCCCCTTCGTCTCCAACACCGTCCCCGAAGGCCCCAACGACTGGGCCGAGGCCCACTATCCCTGCACCCCCGGCACGCTCGTCGCCGTCGAGCCCATGCTCGCCGCCGGCACCAGCCACGTCGTGCAGGCCCCCAAGGCCTGGCCCGTCCTCACCGCCGACCGCTCCATGAGCGTCCACTACGAGCACGACGTCCTCATCACCGCCGCCGGCCCCCGCGTCCTCACCGACGGCCTGCAGGATGTGCCCGACGAAATCGCCTGAGCACACCGACTCCGTTCACGTCTGTCCGAGATTGCGCGAAACAAGGCGGGGTGACACTCATGCTGTGCCACTGAGGTCCCGCGGCTCCGGGCGGGATTTCAGTGCGCCCGGACCGGGGCCTGAAGACCCTTCATTAGCCCGCAGACGGCCGACTTCAGTCACACAAGCCGCGCGGCCATACACTCCAGTGCCACCCAGCCGGGGGTGGCGGTGGGGAGCATTGAAGTCCCGCGAAGCCCCGGGACTTCAATGGCACGGTAGACTCGCCCCATGACTTCAATGCCACCCGCGGGTTCGCGTCGCCGTGCCGCTTAACGGGAGGACGAGTGCGAGGCAGCGTACTCCGTACACTTCTTGCCGCGGCCGTCGCGTGGTGGATACTTGTATTGATGTCCATCCTGATTGCGGCTTTTGTATATCCTGGCACATGGAATGCACTGCTGCGGCACGTTCGTACACTGGGCAGCGTGCCTGTCGCTTTGGCCGGAATGGTCGTAACCATAACCGTGGCCAGTCTGGCATTTGTTCTGATTTATAAACCACACCGCTCTTAAACCAGGTGAGACCGGTGGCCCTGAATTCGGCGGGTGGCACTGATGTTCTCAAACACCTGCGCCGTGCCACCGATGTGCGGAGTCCTCGGAGCACATCGGTGCTCTTCCGCCACCGCCCGAAGCCGGCCCTTGACACATCGGGTATGCTCTTGCCAGATGGTCGCCCGCCGCCCAACCCGCCCGCCAACGATGCGTGGGGATACTCTCCTCGACTCCGCCTACGGCGTCCCCTCGCGCGCCTCGCACGGCGACGTCACCCGCATCGGCGGCGCGGGCCTCACGCCCGACGGGCAGTACTCGGTCGACGACGTGATCCAGTTCGTCAACTGGAACGGCGCCGGCGAGCCCATGGCCGACATCGTCGGCGCCGGCGGCCCGCCCCAGCCCCGCGGCGACGGC